>JAGROY010000284.1 GCA_020439995.1 Verrucomicrobiia bacterium | reverse complement strand
GACTGACATGGGAAAACCCTGGCACCCAGGCCTTTCCCTCGGGTTCGCCCTGCTCAAAGGCGAGAACTTCTGGCACAATGACCGCGGCACCGTGGTGCATGAGGCGTTCCTGACCAGGCCCGCCGTGACCGCTGATGCCGCAACTTTCGCAGTGAGGAATCGCTACCAGGCTACCGACGGCACCACCATCTGCTACGAAGCAGCCAGTTACCGCATCACCCGCAATGAAGACGGTTATCTTATCGCCACCGAACACATGTTCTCGTCGGCCAAGCCATTCTACTTTGGAGTGAAAGAAGAAATGGGTCTCGCAATTCGGGTCGCCTCTCCCATTCGAGTCAAACAAGCCGGTGGCACCATTCGGAACTCTAACAATGGCATCAACGAGAAAGGAACCTGGGGAAAAACCGCCGACTGGTGGGACTACTCAGGCACCATCGGCGACCGCCACGTCGGCATTCAGATCATGTCCGCCCCCGGAAACCCTCCCACCTGGTCACACAGCCGCGACTACGGCGTCCTCGTTGCTAATCCCTTTCCCGTCGACATCAAGGAGAACCGTGACAAGCAGGTAGCCGTCAAGCCCGGCCAAACGTTCACCCTCAAATTCGGCGTCCAGATCCACGAAACCAAAACCTCGGGGGCCTACGATCCCGCCTCCGTCTGGGAGCACTTCAAGCAAGGGACAACAAACGAATTGCGAAGCTCCACAGGGCGCGAAAATTGAGGAAGTTCTGTCCTCTGAGCCTGAATTTCAATGTTTCGCCGTTTTTGAAAACAAATGATGCAGCGCGACGATCACCCCGCCAAGCAGCAGGCCAAATAGGCCGGCTCCGGTCGTGTTGGTAAGCCATTCGGCTACGCCACCCGCAAATGGCATTGCTCCACCAATGTAATGGGCGAGATCATGCAGCGCATGGGGAATGGTTTTAAAGCCGAATTCCTCACCGCCGTGCATTACAATCTGTCCACCGACCCACAACATCGCAGCGGTGCCTATGACTGACAGTGCACCCAATATTTTTGGCATAGCGAGCACAAGTCCGCGCCCGATGGCCTTGACGGTGCCATTTGCACGCTGAGCCAGATTGAGACCGACATCATCCATTTTGACAATTACCGCGACCACACCATAGACGCCACAGGTGATCGCAATGGCGACAAGGATCAGTGATATCGCCTGAAGATAAACGGGCTGGTCGGAAACTTCGCCTAGCGCAATCACCATGATCTCCGCCGACAGGATGAAATCTGTGCGGATGGCACCCGATGCCATTTTCTCCTCATGTTCTTCGGTAGTGAGTTCAACAGCCCGCTCGTCCAGCGTTTCGGGATGCGGACGGATTGCCTCCGCCACTTTCTCGGCACCCTCATAGCATAGATATACGCCGCCGATCATCAGTATTGGCATGATCAGCCAAGGCAGCAAAGCGCTGAGCAGGAGCGCCACAGGCAGGATGAACAGGAGCTTGTTTTTCAGCGACCCCTTTGCGATACGCCAGATCACGGGCAATTCGCGACTGGGGTTAAATCCGGTCAAATAGCGCGGTGTGACAGCGGTGTCGTCCACCACCACGCCGGCGGCCTTTGCGCCTGCTTTGGCGGCGGCAGCGCCGATATCATCAATCGATGCGGCGGCAACTTTGGTGATGGTCGCCACATCATCGAGCAGCGCGAACAATCCAGCGGACATGGTTTAATGGGCTAGGCTTTAGGTAAAGTGATTTCTGGTTTCGCAAGACTCTGGCCAAATTGTTCGCGGCGGTAAAGGTTTATGCGAAGTTCTGGCAAAACTAAGCAAGACGAGCGATCGATGATCGCCGATGTGGCATTGGCGTTGCGACGATTGACTGGGATTGCGCATTGCAGGCGCTTCCGGTAGCCTGCTGCCGATGAACCGATTTCCTTTCGTTGCGACTGCCGTTGTCTTGTGTCTGAGCCCCTGCGTGGTAAGTGCGCAACAGAAACTGCCTCCCATTCCAGCAATCGAACGAAGTCTGCCTCCGGTTGGGAATCCCATTCCTGCCGAAGAAAAGGCGGCACTGGAGGCGAAGTTGAAAACGGTGAGCGACCGCCTTCCCGAAATCGCTGAGCACCCGCTTGCGGCGGATGTGACGGTCTACACGAAGGCTGTTCGGTTCGCACTTGAAGACGGCGAGTGGTACGGGAAAAAGGACACCGAAAAGGCACGTGCTGCACTTGCCGAAGCGGCGCAACGAGTCACCGCTCTGGTCAAAGGCGAGGCGCCGTGGACAAAAGCCAGCGGTCTGGTGGTGCGTGGATTTTCCTCGAAGATCGACCACTCACCGCAACCTTACGGGCTTGAGATTCCTGCGACACTGGATCGAGCGAACAAGGTGCCGCTCTATGTCTGGCTGCACGGTCGTGGTGACAAAGCGACGGACCTTCACTTTATCAATGAACGCACGCATCGAGCCGGTCCATTTGCCATGACCGACGGCATCGTGCTGCATCCGTTTGGCAGGCAATGTGTCGGCTACAAGTCAGCAGGTGAAATCGATGTTCAAGAAGCGATCGACGATGTGATCTCGCAATACAACATCGATGAAAACCGCATCGTGCTCATGGGATTTTCCATGGGCGGAGCGGGTGCCTGGCATCTGGGCGCGCACTACACCGACCGGTTCTGCGCCGTGCACGCAGGAGCGGGATTTGCCGAAACCGCGCGTTACAACCGCCTCAAGTCCGAAGACTATCCACCAAAGTATGAACAGGAACTCTGGGGATGGTACGACGTGCCCAACTACGCGCTGAACTTTCTCAATGTCCCGCTGATCGCCTACAGCGGGGAGATGGATAAGCAGAAGCAAGCCGCCGATATCATGGCAGCCGCGCTGAAAGCGGAGGGTCACACGTTGCAGCACATCATCGGTCCGGGCATGGGGCACAAGTACCATCCGGATTCACTCAAAAAGATCGGGGCGTTCATCCAGACCGCCGTGGCGAACGGACGCAATCCATACCCTGACACTGTTACATTGCAGACCCGCACGCTACGCTACAACCGAATGCACTGGGTAACGATGAACGGCATGAAAGAGCAATGGCGCGACGCACGTATCGACGCCACGGCAGACAAAGAGGCCGGATCGGTGACTGCAAAAACCAGGAACGTGTCCCATTTCAACATCGAGCTTCCCTGGCCAGTCAAGAGACTCACCGTCGATGGAATGAAGGTCGAAGTGCCGGAGGTGAATAGCGGCAGCGTATGGGTTCAGTTCAAACAAGACCAGTGGCTGTACGACATTCTCCAGGCCTACCGCCCGAAGAAATCAGGCCTGCAGGGTCCGATCGATGACGCGTTCCTCGGTGAGTTTCTAGTGGTGAAGCCATCGAAACAATCCGGCAACGCGCTGCTCGATCGATGGGTCGATTTCGAGATCGCGCACATGGAGACGCGCTGGAGGCAAGTGTTCCGCGGCGATCTGCCGATCGTTTTTGACCACGAGATCACCCCGGCTGACATGAACAAGAACCTGATTCTCTGGGGAACGGCAGAGACCAACTCCGTCTGGTCAAAACAGGCGATCGCTGATGATTTCAAGCAAACCGTCGCACAGATAAGCATCGGTCAAACTCCTCCGAATCCTGAAACCCAGATAGTAGCGATGATCCGGCTGAATCCGCTGAATACCAGCCGCTACATCGTCTTCAACAGCGGCCCCACCTTTCGCGAAGGTCACGACCGCACGAACTCACTGCAAAACCCCAAGCTCCCAGACTGGGCCCTCATTGATCTCACTCGGGCCCCCAACGCAACCTCACCCGGGCGCATCGCAGCTGCTGGATTTTTTGACGACGACTGGCAGTTCACCAAGGATCGTACCTGGGAAAATGACCAATAATTAATCTAAGATTGTCGCTCTTTTAGCCAGGATGAACACCGTTGGTCAAAACACTGACTCGGTCTTATCGCCGTTCAAACGCGACTATCTCGCCATCGTTTCGGGTCACAACGATATCGAGCCTTTTGTCTCCATTGAGATCAGTGATAGCGAGGCCTTTTGCGTCGCCAGGTACCACGAGCCCACTTATACTTGGTGAAACCGGTTCGAATGTGCCATCGCGTTTGCCTTCTAACAACAAACTGATGCCAC
Organism: Verrucomicrobiia bacterium; assembly: GCA_020439995.1. GTDB lineage: Bacteria > Verrucomicrobiota > Verrucomicrobiia > Verrucomicrobiales > DEV007 > JAGROY01. The sequence continues at coordinate 35,633 of JAGROY010000284.1, read as the reverse complement.
CGTCCATGTTGCCAGTTTCTCTCTGAGGGCTGTTGGAGTTTCCGATGAGATAGAGGTCGATGAAGGAATCACCAGTAAAATCGTGCGCTGTCATTCCGAAGACCGGGAATGCCTGAGCGAGACGGGGCAGGGGAGAGAAGGCGAATGTGCCACTGCCTTGATTGATAAATATGCCGGATTCCAGAGTGTTCGCCTCGTAACGCTTGGCCTTCTCCAATCGCGACTCCGTATAGATAGCTTCGAGTGATTTGCTGGCGAAGGAATGGAAGGTCGAGATCTTCCGGCGGAGAGCTGGCATCGCATTACTGGAGCAACTGTAGCCACGGCGCGGGAGGCAAATGCCCCCTTCGAATTTGGCTTCAACAATCTGCGATTTACCGGTGCCATCCAGGTCGCCGTAGAACAGCAACTCAGGCTTTTCAAGCGAAGCGTGGTACTTAGTGTTCAGGCCAGTGTTCCCGGCGATGCAGTCGAGAGTGCCGTTGCCATCGACATCCGCCAGCGTGATGGTGTTCCACCATCCAGTCAGCATTGGCATGGCCGCTTCATTGAGCTTTCCCTCTGAACCGGTGAAAAGTTTCACCATCCGCCAGTCGTGGGCGACTACAAGATCTAGCCAGCCATCGCCGTTCATGTCGCCCCACTCCGCATCTGTCACCATCCCTGTACTGTCCAGTCCGAATCCCTTCGCGATGTCTGTGAACCGGATGCGGCCACCGGATGAATCATTGCGCAGCAGCTGGCTCTGCGGTGTCTCTGGATAGCGACCGGGCACGATGCGCCCGCCGACATACAGGTCGAGATCGCCGTCTTGATCGAAGTCTGCAGCTGCCACACAACTGCCGCTGGAAGCAATCGCCGGCAGCGCACCTTCGGGAGCGATGGTGAAGGTACCTTTGCCGTCGTTCATGTAGAGCCTGTCGCGAAACACAGCATCGCCCGGCTCGCCTTCGACACCGCCACTGACGACGTACAGATCCATGTCACTGTCACCGTCCGCATCGAAGAACAGGGGCTCGATGTCTTCGCTCTCCGTGTGCTGGTCGAACGGAGCGAACGTGCGCACTTCGAACGCCGGGCCATCCGTGGCGGTAGCCTTTTTACCAAAGTAAATCCGTCCAGATGTCCCCGCCGCCTGCGCGAGATAGAAATCCTGCAGTCCATCTCCGTCTACATCCGCGAACGCGATGCCAGGTCCGAGCTGGGAGTGTTTGTTAGGGAGCAATGGCTGTCTGGCAAAATCGTCGAACGGTCGCTCGGTGTGGCGGATGCCTTTCACGGCGTTGGATGCGGTGAACCACGGGTCAGACGCGGTCTTTTGCGGTTCCGGTGTTGCTGCCGATGTCTCCGTAATGGTTAGGCTACGATCGGCCTTTACGTTGGTGAACGTCTGCACGGCACCGCCGGGCCAGTGCACGCTGAGTTCCGCGATGGTATCACTATTGCCCAGACCAAAGTGAAGCACCGGCTCGGGCGCGGACATGAAGCCACGTGCCGATGTCATGTAGCGCGTTAAGATCTCGCTCGATCCGGTGGGCTTGACGGTGACTGTGGCGCCGAGGCCGAAGTGATTGCTGGAGCTTCCCCGCAGCGCCACTTTGATCTGATGTCCGGTGGTGCTGTGATTCTCGTAGAGCGAAGCCGGTGCTTCGAAGTTGTTCACAATCACGTCAAGGTCGCCGTCGCCGTCAAAGTCCGCCAGCGCCGAGCCAAAGCTGACGCCGTTTGCATCCAGCCCCCATTGCTTGCCGCGTTCTTCAAAGTGAAGGTCACCGCCGTTGTGGAAAACACGATTGGTCTGATTGAGCGGTTTCTGAGCATACCAGAAATCATAGTAGGTGTCCCAGCCGTCTTTCGAAGGCGATTGCGCGCGCAGGTCGCTGTTCAGCCAGTCGCGACTCATGCCGTTGGTGACGAACAGGTCTTCGCGTCCATCGTTGTCGAGATCGCCAAAGTTCACCGACCACGTCCAGTCGGTCTTGGCGAAGCTGAGCAGCTCTGCCACCTCCATGAAGCGCGATGTCCCGGTGTTCAGATAGAAGGCATTGCGCATGTACTGCGGCGGCACTGGATGGTTGAGAAACCAGGCATCGCTGTCCGGTCCTGACATGTTGCCCATTTGCATTTTCTCGTTGTAGTGAGTGCTGCCGCCCATGTCGGTGGCGAGCAGGTCTAACATTCCATCATTGTTGATGTCGCTGATGTCCGAGCCCATGGAAAACCAGGGCGTATGGGGTAGAGATGTCCTGGTGGCATCGGTGAACGTCACCTTGCCATCAGCTCCTTTGCCGTTGTTCGTCCACAGTTGATCCGGTCCGTAGAAATCGTTCGCAACATAAAGGTCCGGCCAGCCATCACGATTCCAGTCCCACCACGTGGCGGAAAGGCCATAGAAGTTGCCGGACATTCCAGCTTCGGCGGTGACATCGGTGAAGGGCTTGCCAGGTCCTTCGTTGCGGAAAAGGTGATCGTACTGACCGGCGTCGATCTTCTTGTAGCCTTGCTCGCCTGGCAGCTTGATGAGGTCTGCATACTGACGGAAGGCTTCCGGCAGCACCGGTTCTCCATTGGGGCCGCGACTGAGCGAAAAGGGCTCTGAGCGCAGCGACTCTGGAGCGGGCAGGCGGTTGGTCACCAGATAAAGGTCGAGATCGCCATCGCAGTCGTAGTCAGCAAAGGTGCCGACGATACTTGCTCCGCTGAAATCGACGCCATACGCCGCTGCGGATTCGACCAGCTTGCGGGCACCACCCTTGCCACCGCGATTCATGTAGAGACGGTTTGGGCAGTCGAATCCGGCTACGTAGAGATCGAGCCATCCATCGTTGTCGACGTCTGCCCAGGTAGCTCCGGTGGCCCATGTTCCCGGCGCGGGCACTGGCTGTAGAAGACGGGAGACATCGGTGAATTTGAGATTTCCCGCGTTCCAGAACAGGCCCCCGCCCCGCTGCTGGTCGCATACGAACACATCCGGCAGACCATCCTGATCGAAATCGCCCACAGCCACCCCACATCCTGAAAATGCATTCGTCAGCTGATCGCGATGCTTTGCAGGCGGATTCCACCTTGGGACGAAAGTAAGGCCGCTCGATGCAGGTGATTGAAGTTGAAAAAGTTGTGAATCTTCAGCGGGTGCGTTGCGCGACGCGAGTGGTAACCCTGTGAGTTCATCTCCAACCACTGGCACTGCACTCAGAAGGAAAAAGACTGTCAAATGGCAGGGAAATTGCATGGAAATGGTTGCTTCAAGGCATTTTCGGAGGCTAGTTTATTCTGACAAAAGATTTCGACCGAATCACATGAAAAAACGCATTATTGCCACACTTATTTCTGGACTGGCCGCAGTGAGCTCCGTTCACGCTGCAACATTAATCGCTCATTTTCCGCTCGATGCGGATGGGAATTCAGCGGACGGTGCGTTCACTGCCAGCACAACGAACAATGTGACGTTCGGCACAGCAGGAGCCAACGCGAATACTGGAACATCTGCTACTTTCAATGGAACGGACAGCCTAATCCAGCACGACTGGAGTGCCTCCTTGAATCCACAGAATTTCACGCTCTCGCTCTGGGCAAAATCGAGCGGTGGCGCTGGCGGATTTCAAAGCGCGGTCACCAGCCGTCACGATCTGAACCCTGACAGTCAGGGATTTGTCATCTATGATGCGAACGATGGAAATTGGCAGTACTGGTCTGGAAATGGACCACTTGAAGGCAACTGGCAGACATCCATCGGTGCCGCTGTCGCACTGGGTGAGTGGCAGCATATTGCCCTGACCTACGATCATGCTACGACGACAAAATCCCTCTACGTTAACGGAGTGCTGTCCGTCGAGACCGTTGCTTCCATCGAGCCTAACGATACCACTCCTTTTAACATTGGATCTGGTGAGGACTTCGGCACGGGCTTTCGTTTCAGCGGTGAAATTGATGACATCGGCCTGTGGGATGGCGCATTAACCGCACAGCAAATTCAGTCTGTCATGACACAGGGTGTGGCAGGTGCGGCCGTTCCTGAGCCTTCAGTGTCAGGCTTGCTGGCGCTGGCGACCGGCGCTCTGATCGCCCGCAGGAGACGTAAGTAATACACAAATCGCAAAATCCTCTAAACAGGCCCGCGCTCATTTGAGCGCGGGTTTTTTATGTGCAACCTTTAGGCTGGCTTGGCACCAAACTCGCTAATCTTCGACCTGCTATTCGATCATCTCTTCCTATAATGAAATCCATTTCCAAGATTTTCCTGCTCGCAACTCTCCTCTCTCCCGCAGCCGCCCAGGCAGGGCTCGTGGCACACTTCCCGTTGGATACTGACGGAGACGCAACCGTCGGTGGTTTCCAGGCTGCATTGGCAGACGGTGTCACTTTTGAGGAACCCGGGGCCAACGAAAACACTGGCACCTCCGCGCTTTTCGAGGGCGCTGGCCTGATCCAGTTCGATTGGGATGAGGCGCTCAACCCGGAAAGCTTTACTCTCATTGGATGGGCGAAGTCCAATGGTGGTGCTGGGGGATTCCAGAGCTTCGTAACCAGTCGCAACGATCTCAATCCCGATAGCGAGGGCTATATCCTCTACGATGCCAATGATGGAAACTGGCAATACTGGAGTGGTAATGGCATCGATGATGGAAACTGGCAGACCGCCATCGGCTCTGCCGTGGAGGTGGGGGAATGGCAACATGTCGCCATCGCTTATGACAGCAACGCCGAACAAAAGCTCCTCTACGTGAATGGAGAATTGGTCGCCGCTGCGGACGATCGCATCGAACCTAACACCACTACGCCCCTGAACATCGGCGCAGGCCAGGACTTTGGTGACGGTTTCTTTTTCGACGGCAACATCGATGACATCGGCCTTTACGACGTGCCGCTCAGTGGTGCTGAGATCACCTACATGATGACTAATGGCGTTCAGGAATTAGGAGATCCGCGGATTTCAGTCCCTCCGGTGGTCAATCTCACGCTCGGCAATTCTCCACTGAGCGTTACTCTGGAAATCTCCAACGGTGGCTCCACTAAAGATCTCAACATTACAACTGCGGTATTCTCAGGGCCGAATGCGGCGAACTTCAGCGTAGGCGATCTGCCCGGAGCCATTGAAGCCGGGGATCAGGGCGAACTAGAGATTTCATTTGATCCGCTGCTCTCGCTGGGAGCGATCTCCGCCATATTGACGCTGGAAAGCGATGATCCAATCAGCAGCAGCGTCACGATTGAACTTGCGGGTAAAGTCCCGAATCCATCCGGCCCTGCATTGATCGCCCACTTCCCGCTGGACAGTGATGGCAATTCCGCAGACGGCACATTTATCCCAAGCCTGGAAGAAGGTGTAGAATACGGTGCTGCGGGGGCAAATGGTGCCACAGGGACATCTGCCACATTTGATGGAGCCAGCCGTATTCAGCACGACTGGAGCGAGGCCTTGAATCCAGAGAGTTTCACCCTGGCACTGTGGGCAAAATCGAACGGCGGTGCCGGCGGATTTCAAAGTCCGGTCACCAGCCGTCACGATCTGAATCCGGACAGCCAGGGCTACGTGATCTACGATGCGAGTGACGGCAACTGGCAATACTGGAGCGGCAATGGTATTGATGCAGGGAACTGGCAGGTATCGACTGGCCCGGCGGTGAACGTTGGTGAGTGGCAGCACGTGGCAATTACTTACGACAATGAGGTGCAACAGAAGACGCTCTACATTGACGGCGTGGAAGAAGTAGTCGCTGATGAAATCGTTTTTCCGAATGACACTACGCCCTTCAACATTGGTGCAGGGCAGGACTTTGGCGATGGCTTCTGGTTCGACGGCCAGATCGATGACATCGGCCTCTGGGACGGTGCGTTGAGTCCCGATCAGATCGCATTGGTGATGACAGCAGGAGTGACGGCGCTGGGTTCAGATCCAGGGTTGTCGACTCCGGGACGAATCACGCTGGATCTGAGCGGTGCCGATCAAATGCTCACGACGTCGATCACCAATACCGGGAAATCATTGGATTTGACCATCGACTCCATCGAAGTGGCAGGCGATGACGCGGACAAGTTCGCAATCACGACACCGACTCCAATTACCCTTGCCCCTGGGGCTTCTCAGGAGTTGGCGTTCACTTTCACGCCAGCGGGTGCAACCGGAAACATCAGTGCTTTGTTCGTAGTCACTAGCAATGATCCCAAAGTGGAAACGTTCATTGTTCAGTTGTCTGGTCTCATCCAGGATCCGAAACTGGAGCCTTCTGCTGAAGCAATTGAATACGGCACGGTTACGGCACCTGCTTCCAAAACTCTCACTATCACCAACAGCGGTGCGACGCAGGCTCTGGCCATTTCTGCAGTCACCATCACTGGCAACGATGTCGCGCGTTTCTCGATTGTATCAAAGCCAGACTCCATCGCCATCGGCGCGACTGGCGACATCGTGATTGCCTTCGATGCGGGTGGACTGGAAGGGAACTTCTCCGCTGTGCTGGAAATCTCATCGAATGATCCCGGGACTCCGACGACCAGCATCCCGCTCACCGCGTCCGTCCCGATCACGGATCCACTGGTCGCCTACTGGCCGCTGGACGAAGAAGAAGGAGCCGTCGTGGCAACCGACACTGTGAGAGAACGCGAAGGCGTTGCAGAGAATGTTGAATTCGGCCAGGCGGGAGCTCGCCCATATACAGGAACTTCAGCATTTTTTGATGGTGCCAGCAGTCGCATCCAGCTTGAGCACACCATGGATTTGAATCCAACTAGTTTCACCCTCACCGCATGGGCCAAGTCCGAAGGCGGTGCCGGTGCCTGGAATTCGCTCGTCACCAGTAGACACGATCTTAACAATGACGGGCAGCGCAGTGAAGGATTCATCCTCTACGACAGCGAACCCGGTGGTGTATGGACGTTCTGGAGTGGCAATGGCGACGGTCCGGGCAACTGGCAGACGCTCGACGGCCCGGAGGTAACACTCGAAGAGTGGGAGCACGTCACGCTTCGTTATGACGACTCGATTCCGCAAAAAGAGCTGTTCATCAACGGTGAGTCGGTCGCCGTCCAGGATGAGAGCATTGCTCCCAACACGGAAACACCGTTCAACATCGGATCCGGGCAGGATTTTGGCGATGGCTTCTGGTTCGCAGGAAACATCGATGACTTGGCGTTGTTCCGGACTGCACTCTCCGACGATGACATCGCGTTCATCTACGAGAACGGCGTGCTGGCTTTTACCGGCGGCTCCCAGTTTAGGTTTCAAGTCACGAACATCCAGCAAGATCCTGCCAACAAGCAAGTGACCCTTACATTTGCCTCAAGACTCGGTGGTTCTTATATCCTGGAACGAACAACGGATCTTTCTACCAACAACTGGATTGAGCTGGCCGATGGAATTGAAGCAGAGGGTGAAGAGACGACCATCACCGATACGACAGTCGAGGGAGATGCCACCGTTTATTACTACCGCTTCAAGGAAGAAGGATAAGACAGGGGAGCCAAGGGACAATCGTTGATCGAAAATCCCGTATTCTCAACTAGGGTGTGAGGAATGATTCCTCTGCTCATTTTTGTCGGCTTTCTAACCGGCCTAGCGCTGCTGCGTCTTGTGCTCTTCCGTGGCCCGCTGCACTCGCCAGTAGTGCGTCCGCCAAAGGGCATCATCGATCTGCATTGCCACACCGCCGGTATTGGCGCGGGAGGCAGCGGCGCATGGGTATCGGACACCCTGCGGAACAGCTGGAAGTTCGGCCTTTACTTGCGTGTGTTCGGCACCAGGGAGGATGAGCTTCGCGCCAAGGGCGATCCCATTCTGATGGATATCATCGCGCGTTCGATCCGCGAGTCAGAACATGTGGATGGTGCCGTCATTCTCGCCATGGATGCGCCCTACACCGATGACGGCGAGGTGGACCAAGCGGCGGGCGAGATGTTCGTCCCAAATCGCTTTGTCGGGGAAGCGGTGAAGTCTCACCCAGAGCTGTATTTTGGTGCCAGCGTCCATCCGAGCCGTCTCGATGCGCTCGAAGAACTGACTTGGTCGAAGGAAAATGGAGCGGTGTTTGTGAAGTGGCTGCCGAACATCCAGGGTATCGATCCATCGAAGGAACGTTACATTCCTTACTACAGAAAGATGGTCGAATTGAACCTTCCGTTGCTCACGCACGTGGGTGACGAGGATTCTTTCTCCAAGACAAACAATGCTCTGGGCGATCCGCACCTGCTGCGACTCGCCCTGGATACCGGAGTGCGGGTCATCGCCGCGCATGTGGCAAGCTCGGGGAAGTCCCAGGGCCAGGACAATGTCGAGCGGCTGCTGGAGATGATGGAAGTCTATCCAAACCTCGCCGCTGACCTTTCCACATTGACACAGGTGAACCGTCGCAAATACTTGCCCACTGTGCTCAACGACGAACGCCTGAAGGGACGGTTGATGTATGGCACCGACTACCCGTTGACCAACACACCACTGGTGACACCCTGGCAGTATCCGCTGAACCTGACATTNNCATTGCGCCAGCTGTGGGAGCTGGGCCGCATCCGCAACTCGTGGGACCGCGATGTCCGGCTGAAGGCGGCACTTGGCGTGCAGCCAGAGGTATTCACATTAAGCCGGGAGTATCTCAATTTGTAATCCTGCTGCCCCAACGTAGTAGTATCGTGACGAGAATCACTGAAATGGTACATCCGTCCCCATGAATGACAATTGGTTGGCGCTTGGCATCGTAATCGTTTTCCCTTTCGTGTTTTGCGGGATGTGGATCTTCGTATCGATGCTGCTTTCGGTAATCGGCGGTTGGAAGACACTGGCCGCGAGCTACCCAGACTCAAGCCGGAACCGGGATTACTCCCACACCTTCCAGGGAGGAAAAATGGGACTGGCAAACTACAATGGAATCTTGATGATCGGAGGCGATGAATCCGGGTTGCACCTTGCAGTGATGATATTGTTCCGCCCCTTTCATCCGCCCATTTCCATTCCCTGGGAAGACGTGCAAAATCTCGAGTTCACCCAGTTCCTGTTCACAAAGCGGGTGCGCTTCACCACCAGCGCCCATCCCCGCATCCGTGTGCAGCTTCCCGAGAAGGTGATGAAGGAGATCAGAAGGAATGGTTGATCGCTGAAGTCTCAGCTGTCCTTGATCTTCATCGCTTCAGGAGTTTGACCTTGCAGATATGGAAATTATGGTTATGATATGAAAGTGAAAGGATTTCTATTGGCATTGTCGATTCTGGGCGTCGTGTTTTACTTCGTTCATCAAAGCAACCCCGCAAATCGTGGCGGTGGAGGTGCCGCTTTCGTCGGGAATGGCAGCGCGATCGAGATCACTCCGGGCAATTTTGAATCCGTGGTCGTACAGAATTCCGCACCCGTGCTGGCATACTTCTGGGCTCCGTGGTGAGGCGCCTGTAAATCCGTTTCACCGGCGGTGAAACAAGTAGCTGAAGATGTGGGAAGCCAAGGTGCCGTGGCCCTGATTAATGTCGATGACAACGGTGCCGCTGGACAAAAATACGGTATCCGGAGCATCCCCGCACTGATTGTGCTCAAGGACGGCAAAGTCGTTGGCCAAATTCGCTCACGGTCACGCGAACAAATCGCATCAGAGTTTCGCGGGTTTTTGTAGTTTGTTTCTGGGCAAGCTCAGGATGCGGAGACACCAACTTCCTTAATTCAAGCCAATTTACTGTAGTTTATTAATTCTCGATAATATAGGATAAGATCACTATAGTTGAGGCTCCCTGTTTGGCCTTCTGGCTCCACAACTCCGCGGAGCTCTCCTGAAACTTTCTCGAGTCGAGTCAGCCAAAAAGCTGGCGCAGCGCGCGCTGGCAGGCTTGACTGGATTCGCTAAAGCTCTCAAGGTTAAATACGCAGACATCGAGGTGGGAATGGACTTCGAACCGGAACCTGGTTTTGCCGACAAATGGTCTTGATCTGTAGTCATTCCTTCGCCGCAGCTCGGAACTGAGTGACGGTCAGCAGCATGATCAATAGCAGCGCGGAGACATTGTTTACGGCTGAGAAGACTGACATGATTTGACGGTGAAAATCGATCTCTTCATGAATGCCGCTGGGATACGACCCCTCCATTAGTGGCCATGGCATCTCCCCGGGCGCATTGATGATGCGTTCAGTCAGGTAATCTACGTCTTTCCGGATGATCCCGTCCCACCTCCACTGCATGAAAGCTGAACCGACGAAAACTGTAAAAAGAATGATCCAGATCGTAATGAAGGCTACTTGCTTCATTGCCTTCGCCTAACATGACGTCGGCACCTGCAGAGCGAGCTTCACTGCGTGGTCGATGGCACCGCGTACGAAGCCGAGGCACTCGACAGCACCGGTCGGTTTACCGGGCAGGGCGATGACGAGTGAGCTGTCGACAACGGCGGCAAGGGAACGGCTCAAGATGGCGTTGGGGGTAATAGCGAGCGACTGCATGCGCATGGCTTCTCCGAAGCCAGGGATCTCGACCCGCATGATTCCGCGAACTGCCTCTGGAGTCACGTCGCGGGCGGCGATGCCTGTTCCACCGGTGGTGAGGATGAGCCCGCAGCCCTGTGCAGAAAAAGCACGGATGGTTGCCTGGATCTTTCCAAGATCATCCGGCACGACAGCTTCGGCGATTACTTTCCAACCGTAGCCTTCCGAGGCGGTACGCAAGGCTGGCCCGCCGTGATCCTCGTATTCACCGGCAGAGGCACGGTCAGAGATAGTAATGATCCCTACTTCGGTCACTTTGCTACTTCTGAACTTTGAACTCGCGTGTCGACAGCTTCACCAGATCGTCTGATTTGTCAGCGAGGTCTTTCACCTGTTCGACAGTGAGCGTCCCGCCCGGTCCTGCGGGAGCTTTGATGATTTCAACGACTTGATCGAGCCGACGGCTGATGCGCTTGATGTTCTCAGAATCGCGGATTGAGGGATCCAGCTCGCTGAGGCTGTTCTGGAAGTATTCGACGAGGTCGGTGCGGATGAGCTTCTGAGCACGCGCGGGATTGTAGGGATCCAGCGAGCCGTGGGAGCCGATCTGCAACGCCCGCACCCATCCGCCCAGGCCGACAAGATGGGCAATATCGACATCGCGCAGGAGCACCATCTCTTTTTCGACATCGACCTGCGTACGGGAAAGCTCGTTCTTAAGTGCGTCCAACTCATCGAGCGCGCTGGACTCGAGAATCGTCTTCACGTGCCGGATGGCGCCGTTACCTGAGCCGAGGATTTTTGCGTGTTTGAGGATGGCTCCTCCCACATCGCGCAGGTCGAGAATCTCATCAGCGTTCACGGTCAGGAAGCCATCTGCGATGAGGACTCCAAGGGACAATGCCACCAGACTACGGTCACGGGGGGCGTTGGGGATGTCCCGCTTCAGCTTCTCGTAGGGGAGCGAACCGAACGATTCAAGTTCTTCGAAAAGCTTCTTGATCGACGGCGTGGTGAACTGATTGACCCCGTACTCCTCCCGCAAGTGCTCGTCGAGCACGAGTTCATCCGGAATCGTGGGTTTGGGCGGATCTTGGCACAGGCCCACGACGGGCCATCCGGCTACCCCGAGGGCACCGGCCAGAATGATACGATGGAGAGGCTTGGAAATGATGGAATTTTTAGCCATAGCAGATTCCTTGGATACCAACAATGGACCCCGAGGGGCGTTAGACAGTATCAGACGGGCCTCGCGCAAATACCAGCAGTTTTCGTGGCAGGATTTGCGACTTGACGCTGTACCGATGTGAATGAAGATAAGCTCCCCGCAGTGTGCGGGTCTGTCTGCTGACAATTCTTCTGCGAAATGGACTGGTTCGATACGCTATGGGTCATTAGCTATTTGGTAGTCGTGCTGGGTCTTTCCGGCTACGGCATCCACCGCTATGTGATGGTCTACCTATTCTGCAAACACGCTAAAGACGTGCCAAAGCCGAAAGGTCATTTCGAAGAACTGCCGATGGTCACCGTGCAGTTGCCGATCTATAACGAACTCCATGTAGTAGAGCGACTTGTAAGGTCAGTGGCGGAGCTGGATTACCCCAAAGACAAGCTCCAGATCCAGGTCTTGGATGACTCGACCGACGAGACGCGTGAGATTTGTCAGGTGGAAGTTGCCAAGCTGGTTGCTGCCGGTTTCGATGCGCAGTTGATCCACCGTGTGGACCGCACCGGCTTCAAAGCAGGTGCTCTTGAGCACGGGATGGCTGATGCTCGGGGGGAGTATATTTTCATTCTGGATGCTGACTTTGTGCCGCCGAAGAACGTGCTGCACGACATGATCCATTACTTTACCGATGAGAAGATCGGACTCATTCAGACACGTTGGGGGCACATCAACCGGGAATATTCGCTGCTGACACGCATTCAGGCCATGTTCCTGGACGGGCACTTGATCGTTGAGCAGACCGCTCGCAGCCGCAGTGGACGGTTCTTCAATTTTAACGGCACCGCCGGAATCTGGCGGAAATCGTGCATCGAAGATGCCGGCGGATGGCAACATGACACCCTCACGGAAGACTTGGATCTTAGCTATCGGGCGCAGATGAAAGGGTGGAAATTTGTGTTTCTGAAAGATGTCGTGACACCGGCAGAGCTGCCGGTGGACATGAATGGCTTCAAGTCACAGCAACACCGGTGGACGAAGGGGTCGATCCAGACCTGCAAGAAGCTGCTGAAGACTGTCTGGATGAGCCCGCAGCCACTGATCATCAAGCTGGAGGCTACCGCCCACCTGACGTCGAACTTTGCTTACCTGCTTCTCATTTTCCTCTGCTTCCTGATCTATCCCGGAGCATCGCCAGACGGCTTGGAATTCGGTGGATACCGCTTCTTGATCCTCGATCTTCCGGTGTTCATGATTGCGTCCGTTTCGGTCGGGGCATTTTACATTTGCTCACAGCGCGCAGTGTATCCGAAGAACTGGCTAAAGGAAGTCCTGCTACTGCCGTTCCTGCTGGCACTGGGAATCGGCATGTCGATCAACAATGGTAAAGCCGTGCTGGAGGCCCTGTTCAATATGGAGTCGCCATTCGTGCGCACGCCCAAATACGGCATCGAAAAGAATGGCCAGGCCTGGCGTCGTAGTAGCTACTCGGCAATGAAGTCGCTGGCACTCGTGTTCGAATTGATCCTGGCGCTCTACTTCACCTACCTGACGCTGTTCGCTGTTGCTGCGGATATCTGGAGTTCGGTGCCGTTCATGATTCTCTTCATGTTTGGGTTCTGGTATGTGGCGATCGGTTCTCTCATGCAACTGATCCCGCCCACGTGGCTCAGCGGAAACAAGACGACCGCAGAGGTAGTCGCCACCGTCGGCTGAGCAAGCCACGTCGGCTGTAGTGCTTCAGCAGTTGCTTGGCTGGGATCGATCCCGTCACGGGCAGGATCGGCACTCGACATTCCGCATCAGATCCCCAAAAGTGGGCTGATGAGCAATAATAGACGGCATTGTGCGCTCTTCTTGCTGACTTTCCTGCTGTGGTCGGGACTCCCAGCATTAGGGCAGAGTCCATTTTACAAATTCGAAATCATCGCAAAGGCTGGCGATACGGTGGATAGTCGACCTGGGCGACAGGCTCGAATCGTTCGGATCGAGCGCAATGTTTCGGTGAACACACACGGCGAGGTTGCCTTTGTTGCCGAGACCGAGGAGGGCGACATTATCATGGTCGGTGATGCAGCACGCGCGCCGCGTCGAATCAGTTTCGGGGCGACGGATCGCAGCTATTCGTTCCCTCAGATCAACAGCAACGGATTGGTTGCCGCTCGCGATTTGTTCGAAGGAACCAGCGCGATCCGAACCTGGAATGCGAACACAGCCCCGCCGGGGAACTTTGACATTCATGCACTGTCAACGGAGTCGCCGTATGTGTCCCTGTTCGTTCCGACGATTTCCGATGACAACCGAGTCGCCTTCACCGCTCGAGTCGACGATGAGCCGACTCCCGTCATTTACCAGGCGACACCCGGTGGAGCCGTAGAAAGAGTCAGGGCTATTCCCAACAGTCAGGTGTTTCCCTATGGAGGAGCTGCATTCGGCGGTGATGTCGATGCTGACAATACGATTCGAATGGTTGCGCTGCTGAATGGAACGGAGGAATCAGGTAGTCTCGGCGTCGCCTTCAAGTTTAAGAGGGAAGCAGATGAAGGGTTCAAAGCCTTTTCGGTGGCCAGCACTGAACTTGGGTGGAGTCGATTGGGCCGCTCGCCAAGCCTCAGCAATGAAGGATTCTGGATTGCTTATGCGGGACAAAAATCGTTCGAATCGGAGGGCATTTACGAGGCGTTTTTTGCCGATCGGGGGGGTCAACAGTCTCGAAGCCTGATCGATCTTCATACTGTGATTGGCACCGATCTCGACGGAACCCTGATCAGGTTCAAGTCGATCGATTTTGAGAGTCGTGTGGCTTGGGCAAAGCGGCAAGGGACTCTGGGACCGCGCCCTTCGGCTATTAGCTTTATTGCGACACCCACTCGCGCCAGCCAGCCCAACATTCACGCTCCAGGGCAGCCTCCTTTGCTATTCACCGAGCACACCGGTATCTGGGTGGCACTCATCTCGACAGACCTGGCCCAGCAGGATTTCCCTGTGGAACCGTTCGTTCTTCCAGTCATTCAGGAAGGCGATCATGGATTGCTGAATGGTACCATGGCTATCAATGAACTGGCGGTCTATGATCAGCTGGCATCGATCGATGGCGTCCCCCCGCAGTCTCACTACGTGGCGTTCTGGGCGTCCACTTCGCACGGAGATGTGGTAGTGCGCGCGGAGTATCGTGACACTGACGAAGACGGACTGCCAGACCATTGGGAAAAGGACGGCATCGACATCGACCGGGACGGCACGATCGATTTCGACTTCGGGCCGGATGCAGATCCCATGCGGCGCGACCTTTTCCTTGAGATAGACTGGACCAATGACCGCGCTCAGGGCTACCCCGGAGGATGGAGCAACGCGCCAGCTCCCGGTGTGCTTGAAGAACTCGAGCGGATGTTCAAGAACGCTCCCGTCACCAACCCCGACGGCTCGGGTGGTATTGTGCTCCATGTGGATGCCGGGGCCGGGGTCGACGCCAATGGCACTTCGTTGTCACGGAATTTCAGCGGTCTCTTTCAGGGCGGTGAAACCATCGGGATGCCAGGTGATGCCTCCGCGCATCCCGACGTGATCCAATTTGGCCTGCCGGGCGAAACGGATGCCGTTTCAGGTGTAAATGTGCGGCCATTGTTCGATGTGAAACGCGAGCATTTCGGCGGAGCGCAGAAGGGAGCGCGTGAACTGGTGTATCACTATGCCGTCCTCGCCGATTTTCATGATTTTCACCGCAGTTCAACGGGGATCATTTCGGGAACCGGGCTCTGGACTGTGGATTCTCTGACCACCGCAGCTGCCTCGCAGCAAGCGCTGTCCGGCCATGCAATCATGGTCACCTCAGGCACTGGTCAAGGACAGGTTCGCCGGATCCGGGAGCAGACCGGCTCAAGACTCAGTGTTTTCCCCAACTGGGATGTCGTCCCGACCGCTTCAAGCGAGTTTGTGATTCTCGATGGCTCAATGGGTGCTGGTGAGGGACGGCGCACGGAGCAACTTGGATCACGCTCTGCCATGGGCAATGATCTCCTGGTCACGCTCGGCGCATGGGATGGGCGACCAGCAGGCTCGCGAGGCAATGCCTATGTGCAGTGGCGAACGTTCGCTCATGAATTGGGACACAACTTTGGACTCCGGCATGGCGGCATCGACGATGATCGATTTAAAGGCAGCGCTTACCAGAGCCTGATGAGCTACTCCCACCTGTTCCAGCTGAGTGGCACAGCTGTAACTAGCTTCTCCGATCGATTCGACCAGACCTTCGATGACTGGTCGAATCTACGCATGCGATTTTACACCAGCCCGAATAGCCTGGGAATTTCAGTGCTGGGATTGAATGCGGGAACCGCGAGTGCCGAACCTAGTTTCACTCAGTCAGACTACGAGCAGCTGAACGGCTCGGCCCTTGATCTCACCCCGCCGCAGCTCCTCGTGCTATCGCCATCGGATGGATCAGTGGTCGCCAATGGTGAATCGCTGACGATCTCAGCCGTGGCCAGCGACGGAGCTGACCTGGTGAGTGTCGAGGCTGGATTCGACCTCAACGGTGATGGTGCGCTGGAGCGGTTTCCGGCGACCCCGCAGGCAGGCGGGCAGTATTCCATTCAGCTACCGGCGACCAGTGGAGCGAGCGGATCGCGTGAACTTGTCATCACGGCCAAAGATCCCTCGCTGAACCAGACCGTCCAGCGGGTGCCGGTCGATGCGGTGCTCTTTCACGCCGCAGGCACTTTTCCGGCAGGTGGCGCGAGGCAAATGGTGCCTTTTGGCCCGGTCAGCATCCCAGGAAAGGGAACGGTAACTATCGAAGTAATATCGACCCCCACAGTGAGCGGTGGCGGGCAAGATGCGGTCGTTACGCAAATCTCCGTAGCGGGAGTGAACCGAACGTTGACTCCGGCATGCACGCCCGGCAAATGCATCTCGGTCTTCGAGGCCACCGCCCCGGGAATTCTGAGTGGCACTCTCCTGGGCCCAGAGACAACCGTGGGCGGACACCCGATGCAGGCCTACACCTTGAACGTTACCTTCGCAGGTGATCTCATCCCGCCGTCGGGCACGATCGAATCCCCCAGTCCCGGCGCTCTCTTCTACGCAGGTGAGGAAATGGTGGTCGAGGTGCTCGCTCGCGACAACGCGGCAGTAGGCGCAGTGACCATAAGCGCCGATCTGGATGGCAGCGGCAATGCAGATGGCCCAGGGGAATCATTTCCCGCCACGCTGAATGTCACCGGGAACTACCAGGCTGTGGTCTCCGGCTTACGCGGGCCCGCGGGAGATCGAACATTGACTGCAACGATTGCGGATGCGTCTGGCAACACCGTTCAGATTGCGGGAACATTCGAAGTTGCTGTCGATACCACACCTCCCACTGTAGAGATCGTTTTCCCTGGTGACGGAGGCTCGGTAGGCCTCGGGGGAACGCTGGAGGTGCAGATCAGTGCTGGTGATAACTTGGGAATGAAGAGCGTCACTGCGGCATTCGACAGTGATGGCAATGGTTCGGCGGAAACCATTGAGGCCACAGCGCTTGACTCAGGACTCTACCGGGCAGTTTTCGGCAGCGTGGCAGGCAGCGCTGGATCGCGAACAGTCACGATTATCGGCACAGACATAGGCGGCACTACCGCCAGCGCGCAGCTGAACGTTTCCGTTTCAGACGGTGGCGTCGGAAGGCAAAGCCTGCTCACTGCAGATGGCACCATTCCTGCGCAGTCTGGCAGATTTGGTGGCGGCTTTCGGCAAACCGTGCCGATGGGGCCGATCACGATTCCATCCAGGGGACTCGTCACATTCACAGTCACTTCCACTCCACCCGTCCGAAGGGAAGTCCAGAATATCTTCCGTGCAGACACCACAGTCGAGCGAGTCAGCTTCAATGGGGAGGCCCAGCCCCGGCTTCAGGTTACCTGCAACGCCTTTGGCGCAGACCCTGCGATTTGCACGTCAACTTTCGAAGCGCCCGGTGCCGGTGAACTCACCTTTGATCTTCTCGGTCCTGGCACCTGGAACACATTCGGCGAGTTCGCTGGTCATGCAGCGCAGGACTACGCGGTGGAAGTGATTTTTGAACCCATCGATGCCGCTCCGCCAGTGATCGAGTTTACATCGCCCGACGCTGGCGCGAACCAGAACACAGGTCAAAGTCTCAGTGTCGATCTCTCCGTGCGCGATCCTGCGGGCATCGGTAGCGTCACCGTCCGTTTTGATATCAACGGAGACGGAGACACCGGCGATGCAGGGGAATCGCTGACGGCATCTTCGACGGGCGGGGCAAACTATCGGGCGACCTTTGGTTCAGTCACGGGAGGTACCGGAACACGCATCATCGATGCAACCGCCACTGATGCGTTTGGCAACGGGGTCACCGCTGAGCACTATGTGAGTGTCGGGGGGGCGATCGGCGGCGGTCGGCAGACGCTTCTCATTCAAAGTGGAGACTTCTCTGCGGAGTCGAGCGCCTTTTCAGGCGGCAGCCGCAAGACGCAACCCTTCCCATCCGTGATCATTCCCGGGCCCGGTCGCATCGCCATCGAGGTCACGGCCACCCCGCCAGTGCGCAGAGAAGTGCAGAATATCCCACGCTACGACGCTGCCGTGGAACGAATTCGGTTCAACGGGCGGACGATCGTTCTCACCCCGGACTGCAATGCCGTCGGAGCCGATCCGGCGATCTGCACAACTTACTGGGATTCACCGGAAGGCGGCTTGCTGGGAGGCGACATCCTCGGGCCGGGAACCTACAACATTTTCGATGAATTCGCCGGCCACGCAGCACAGAGCTACACATTGAAAATCACATTCGAGGCCGGCCCCGGAGTCAGTTCGGTGGTTCCTGGTCAGGGATCGATGGGAGGCCGGACACCGGTGACCGTGCGCGGTGGAGGCTTCGAGGAAAATGCAGTGGTACTGTTTGGGAATGTGGCTGCAGCCAATGTCGAAGTGATCAGCTCCACCGAGATCCGCTGCATCACTCCGCCGGGACTTGCAGGGGCAACCCACGTTACCGTGGTCAACCCGGATCCAGACAACTTGCCCTTCAATTTCGGCGGACCCTACGGTCTATTCGGAATACGAGATGCCGCCTTTACTTACACCGAGCCCCAGCCACCCGCAGATCCTCTGGCGGAACGCCTCGTCGCGACATTCACTGGATCGTTTCCTGAGAAGCGAATCACCGAATTGCAGGAGACGGCACAGATCGGTTTCGAAATCCCCGGCTCCGGCGACTTGCGATTTGAGGCCTGGGCATTCGTTCCCATATTGAATCCAATCGCTGGTCCGGATGGCGATCGGGACAATCTGGAATACCACAATGACAGCACAGCGGTGCCCTGGTTTGTCGGAAACAACGGCAGCACTTTCTACATGGAGCCGAGCTGTACGCCGCTGGACTTCGCCTACGGGCCCGTGATTTGCGAGTCATTGAGGACAGGTATCCCGAGAAGCGCTGCAGGAAGCGCACGCATGCAGGTCACTGGTCCAGCCAAATGGAGTGCCCGCTGGAAGGCCCTCGAAGTGTGCGAGCTTCTCGCTGCGCCAGAACAACACTGGAGCATCGCCGTCTGGCACACCCCAGACGAACTTCCTGTCGCTGCCGGCTCGTACGATGACTGGAAAGCCGAAAACTTCACGCCATTGCAGCAGAACTTTCCTGGTATCTCCGGTCCAAGTGCGGATCCTGACAAGGATACCTATCCCAATGCTGCCGAGTTTGTGCTGAACGGGAATCCAAACGCCGAGGACGAAAGTGCCCTCTTTAGAGCCTCCACTGCGCAAGTTGGACTCGGGACATTCCCAGTCGTCGAAATGACCGTCCGTAGCGGACTCACTGGCGTCACCGCAAAGCTGGAAGCGTCCACCGACCTCGAAGCCTGGAGCGAACTTTATGATATCGCAGCCGATCGTGAATTCACCTCCCCGCTCATCGTTTCGAAGGAACAGGGCGAAGGCACGGTTCGTCTGATCGTCCGCGATGTTCTGCCGATCTCGCTCCTGACGAGTTCAAAATACTATCGATTGAACGTCGCCACTACTGCCGATGGGAATGGTGGTGGCAGCATTACTGGAACCACGGAGTTGGTATTTGATATCGACGGCATCTCCAATTTTTCGAATATGGATCAAAATTACGGCGACCGTGTCGTGGCTGCCACCATGGGGGGCTTCCACTACGGTGGCTCTGGCAGCTTCACTCCAAACATTGAAGTCAGTTATGGCCCCGATGGTGCCGATCCCGCATTCTGGGCCTTCGGCTACGGCGATCTCCAGAACATCCTGTTCGAGGATCTCGATCGCTTCGGGCAACTCGAGATCACAATGACTGCGGACGATGGTTTCCTTGTGCAACTACTGAGTTGGGACATGGCGGCGTATAGCTCCAACTTCGCCAGCGATCCCGCGATCGACAGAGTATCGATCCGCGATGGCAATGGCACCATTCTCTGGGACGAAGCAGACGTAACCATCTCGAAATCCACACGCACGGCTTTCGATTTCAGTGAGACACCATTTGAAGCGCGGACACTTATCCTCCGGTTTGAGTCAGCCAATCTTCTCAATAGCAGCGATGACATCGCCATCGACAACATCGTTTTCGGCCAGCGTCCACAGTAGTGAGACGTACCGATAGACGGGGAGGTGCTTTGGTAGTTTATTCATGTTCTACTCGCTGCGAACTCTGAAGTAGTTTGGCGTTGGTTGACCAATGTTCAGGTTGGAGATGCTGGTCGTCGCCATCTCGGTTTCAGCAACCACTGAAATCCCCTCTGGCGTGACATCGCTCCAGCTCTGTAAATCCGTCGAGGCTTCGATCCGATAGCTCTTGCCCGGGTCAGCGATCCAGTAGATCGTCACTGTTGCGCCCGATGTGGCGATCTGGGTAATCCTGAACTCGCTCACACGAGTCGGGTCAAGTGATCGGGTGGCGAAGTTTTCTACCCAGAAGGTTCCCCAGTTGCGGTCGAACGACAGGAAGTCGAGATCGCCGTCGCCATCTGCATCGGCATAGATTCGGACTTCCTGGTGCCCCTTAAAATCCTGGGGGATCTCCGGCTCAGAAACGAAGCGGCCACCGCCAGTATTGCGCAGCCATGAAGTGTAGACAGGATGCAGGATATCGAGCATCCCATCGCCATTAATATCTCTTATCTCCAGTCCGGGGTACGAAGCATCCAGAACATACCTGCCGAGAAACCGACCGCTGTGCGGGACTAGACCCGCCGGTGCTTTACTGAGAAATCCATAGACTTCCGGGTCGCGACCAATGCAGTAGAGCAGGTCGCCGAAACCGTCGCCATCAATATCCGCGCCGCGCAGGGCTGGTTCATAGGGAAACCCTTTAAAAAGCCAGCGTTCGCCTACGAGTTCGAAGCCATCGAACAGCAGCATGACGATTCCATCATCCGTCGCGACCACCACGTCTGGATCGCCATCACGATCGCCGTCCAGAACTGCGACAGCACCTGTATAGCGCCGGTCGGGGAATCTAGCGAAGATCCGCTCGGGCTGAAGAATTCCACCGCGATTCTCATGGATCTCAATCCCGTCTCTGACGACGATGGCATCGAGATCGCCGTCGCCGTCCGTATCCGCCAGTTCACTGCCATTGCTATGCGGCAGATCCAAGAAGTTGAGCTGGCCATATTGAGAACCACCCAGCCCCTTCATCCACTGCCAAGAATTCTCATATCGAAAGAGAACATCAGGCACGCCATCGGAATCAAAATCCGAGACACTCGGCAGCATCCCGCCCAACTGCCCGGCTGGCCAGTCACCAATGATCCGGCCTTCCATTTCCCCGTCCAGGCGCGGAGTCAGCGCCACCAGACTGCGATCGTCCACGTTCTCTCCGCCAGTGACCCACAACAATTCCGCCATTCCGTCACCATCGATATCGATCGGCACATTCCCAGGCGGATAGTAGGGCGTGGACGGGAAAAGTGCGCCGCCTGGGTGCCGCGTATGAAACGGGCTCACCCGCACCGTGACTTCAGCGCCGTCCAGGCGAAATACGGTCGTTTCGGAAACCGTGACGGTGGCCGCCCCCTGCGCAACGACCAGCCCGGGGGCAGGTGAGATTTCGACCACTGATTTTCCCAGCACGGACCACTCGAGATCGACAGTGCCCGGCTCGCTGAGAAAATCCGGCTGCGCGGATAACCGCGCCACTGCCGAGCCACCTGGCGGAAGCCGACGCAGCAGGACTAATCCGTCCAGGCGCGAGTTCACTACCACATCAGGCAAGCCATCCCGGTCTGCATCCATCACCACCGCCGAGTCGATAAAGGAGACATCCCCGACGAACACATCGTCTTCCTCCGGAAACAGTCCCTTCCCGTCGTTCAGAAGCCACACTAGCTTTGATCGATCTGGATTGGTCGCCAGCAGATCGAGATCGCCGTCGCTATCGAAGTCGAAAGCAGTGCAGTAGACCGACCCCGCCGCCGCGCTTCCCACCTGCCGCATGACAGACATCCGCGCGGAGTTGTTTCCTGCCGAGTACCCTCCAGGCTGGAGCAGATCGTCCTTACCATCGCCTGTGATGTCAGCGACTTGTGCGAGGTCGAACGTACGGGGAAAGCCGACATTTTGTACGCTGGCTGTTTCCCACACTCCGTCAGGGTTGCGCACCGCCACCTGGGTGCCGGAACTCAGCTTGATCAGAAACTCCTGCAGTCCGTCGCCATTGAAATCGCCATTGACGATTCCCTCCGGCCCGATCCCCGGCTCCAGCATGGTTAACGTTTCCACCGGAGCAAAGTTCAGATTCCCCAGATGCCGCCGCCATCGCAGGCCATTGCCATTGGATTCTACCCAGACAACGTCCAGCATCCCGTCGCCGTCCACATCGGCGATGCATCCTGATTTTTTCTCCTCATTGCTGGCCATGGATACCTCCCTGAACAACGACCCATCGCCCGAACGGTCGCGCACCATGAGCATCAGATCTCCGGTATCGCCTGAACGCCTCACTTCGCGGAAGAGCGTTTCATCGTAGCCATCGCCGTTCAGATCCGCAGCATCCATGAAGCGATTATCAAAGTTCATCAACTGCGTCACCACGCCGTCGGGCGAACCGGAGATCAGCCTCGCAGGACTGGTGCGCTCAGCTGTAAGCAGAGCATCCTGAGCATCCGCGCTGGTAAAATATCCAGGATGAAGGTGCCCGTCCACCAGTGGGCCAAGGACTTTGGCGGCATCGTATAGCTGCAGCATCGCACGCAGACGCATGTCAAAGCTCACATCGCTGCTGCTGGCGCTGACCTGATGGACTTCCACAGCAATGGTGTTGGCTCCCGGCTGCAACATGGTGAGCGGAAGGCGGTGCTCAAAATACGTTTTCTCATCATCGTCACCGATTGTCACCGTGGCCGGCTGGTTGAAGGCTGCGTCTTCCGGCAGGCCCGACAACACAGCCAGTTCCCCATTGATGAAAACTGCAGCCCCATCATCAGCACGCAAGTCCAACCTGAGAAAGTGGTAGCCGTCCAGATCGGCAGAGGCCACTTCGATGACCTTCCTGAAGTAGAAGGTGATGGTACTACCGCGCTTCAACACCGTAGCTTCGCCACCATCTCCGAAGCCAAGCTCGCCTGCTCCTTCCGCCCAGGCGGAATCATCAAAGCCGGGAAACCGCCAGACTGTCTCCTGATTCGAACCGTCATCGAGATACCTCCACGTGTCACCTTTGCCCACGAGGTTCCGCGACGACTGCTGGCCAGCGCAAGTGAGAACGGACACAAAAAGGGAGAGCGCTGAGATACAAACCGAATGAAACGACATGCTCCCATTGTGTGCTAACACTGTAGGAATTCAATGCGACTTACACCAAAAACATTCCGCTATTGCTTGCAACCTGCGCGCCGTCGACTATCGGATTTCTGCTAGCCGACATGAGAAACGAAGCTTTGGGCCGAAATTTAATCGTAAGATGCTCCTTTGCGATCCTCACTTTCATTGGGTTCACATCAACGACGGCGATGGTCTGGCAGAAAGCCTCACATCGTCATCGATTGCCCATCCAGGTGAGCGAGTCCCGGATCCAGAGTGAACCAGATCCACCTGCCGGGAATATTCCCGCGCGTGCGATGATCGACCGCGATATTGGAATGGCTACCAGTCATGTGCTGGCGCAGCTCCGCCAGCCGAGGGAGATTACCGGAGAAGAAGTTGCGTTACTTGCAAACGCCGGTCTGACTTTCCAGGGCCAGACGCATTCAAAAGCGGGCACGTTCCGGCTACTGCTGGCCGAGCCTTCCGACAAGGAGTCGATCGTCACCGCGATTTCGGCTGCTCGGGAAATTCTCGAAGATCTTGACTTCGTGGAACCTGACTACGTGATTGAAGCAGCGGAGTTCCCAGCTGGAAGTGCTCCACTGCTGCGAGCAGGAGGGCTCTGGTCCTTGCACAATCCCCTTCAGGGATTGGTAGACATCGATGCGCCGGAAGCGTGGGACATCCGGCATGACGCACCGCAAGTGATCATCGCCGTAATCGACTCCGGGATTTATACCACTCATCCAGATCTGATTCCAAATCTGTGGCAGAACCCTCTCGACAGCATGAACGGAATCGATGACGACGGCAATGGGCTGATTGACGATTTCCATGGGGCGGATCTCACCGATGCCGCTACGGCGCTGACAGACACGTTCGGTCACGGCACTCATGTGGCGGGAATCATCGGCGCCGACGCTGGCGTCAATGGCAACACGGGTGACACAGTTGGTCTGGCGTGGCGGTGTCAGCTAATGGGCCTGAAAGTGCTGGATGCGGCGGGCACTGGCACGGTTTCACGGGCAGTGGAGGCGATCGATTACGCCATCGCCCACGGTGCCACGCTGGCCAACTTGAGCTGGACTACCACTGGCGAAAGTGAGGCTCTCAGGCAGGCGCTGATGCGGGCGCGCGACGCTGGTATCATCTGCGTAACACCAGCCGGAAATGACGGTATGGCGCTTGATGCGAATCCCGTTTTCCCTGCGGCATTTGAATTAGACAACATCGTGACCACGTCATCGATCGGCAAAGATGGTGCGGTTTCGCACACGTCAAACTTCAGCAAGCGCCTCGTCACTCTGGCAGCACCTGGCGAGTCCGTCCGGTCGACGCTGCCTCGCAGCAACGCCGGAAACCGCAGCGGCACCTCTGTAGCAGCCGCGCACGTCACGGGCGTGCTCGCGCTGATCCAGGCACAATTTCCTGCCGAGCACTGGCTGCAACACCTGCACCGGCTGAGCAGCGGCACCGTGACCGACCCCGAGCTCGTCGACAGCAATCTGCTTTCAGGAAGATTGAATGCGTATCGCAGTCTCAGCACACTCCCTGAGAATGCATTGCCACCGTTCGATCACTTCGCCAACGCATACGATGCTGGTGTCACCCGCCGCTTCTCAATTGCATTCAACAACACCTTCGCCACGGTGGAACCTAACGAACCCACACGCGGTGCTGCGGGCGGAAGATCGCTCTGGTATCGATGGACTGTGCCACAAGATGCAGGAGGCGAAGCAGTGACGGCGCACGTCGAGGCCATTGCAGACAACGAATCGTTCGACGGTGGCATCTGGATCTATCAAGGCAACACGCTGTCCGATCTGACGCTGGCTGCCTCCGCCTCCGCCGGGCAGGAGGCAACCTTCTCGCCGACTCCTGGAGCTACTTATTATCTTGCAGTCGACAGTGCTGCTTCACGTTCAGGCCTTGCACTGCTGACGGTGCAGCAACAATTACTCAATGACCATCTTGCCGATGCCGTACCTCTGTCTGGAAATCGCTGGGATGTTGTGGCTACTTCGCTCGAAGCATCAGCCGACCCGGGAGAACCCCCACATGCTGGTAGCACCGCCGCTGCATCGCTCTGGTGGAATTGGACCGCACCGGAGGACGGGTATTTTCGGATCTCCACTGCCGGGAGCAACTTTGACACCACGCTGGCGATATACGATGGGCCGCCCGTGGCCAGGCAGGTGTTTTCTTCCGCAAAGCCGCACGTTGTATTCGCCATTGATGTCTCCAGCACATCGCGTCAGGCATTCCGGGGTGGCGTGGTGGTGGGCGATGTGAACGGAGACGGATTCAGCGATACGGTTCTGGATGCGGAGATCGCCGGCGCTCTGGCCCTGACATCCATCCTGGCAATCGAAGCGCCGGACGCCTCGGTCAGCATCGTGCACTTCGATTTCAAAGCGCAGCAAGTGGACTTCGATCCGACCGCTGAAGGCATGCAGGGTGCTATCTCTATCGCCAACGGACGGGTGGCGATCGACACCTCGCTCAAGCAGCTGCGCAGCATCGCGGATGGCTCCAATGTCAAGGCTGCGCTTAAAGAATCGCTAGCAATATTGAATTCACAGCGCCCCGAAGATTTCACAGGAGAAGTGATCCTGCTCTCAGACGGCAGAGCCAACATCGGCGGGAGTTATGTTGAAGATGCCGATGTCCTGAGCAATTCCGGCTATCTTCTAAGAGCCTTCGGACCAGGCCTTACGTCTGACCTCAGCACCCTGCGGAAGGCGAATGCTACTTCCACGATTTTCCATAGTCCAGAAGAGCTGGTCGCGCTGGGCTGGAACGTGGTCGCCGCCAGTGACAACTCCATTGCCGGGGAGGCCAGTGAGGCCATCTTTTTCGCTCAAGCAGGAAAGGAATACTTCATCAGCGTGGACGGCTACGCAAACCAGCGTGGAGACGTTGTTCTTACTGCCGGCTACGGCACATCGATACAGCTGCGTTCCCAATCCGATGATCAAATTCTCCGGCGGTTCGACAACTTGCATCTTTCTGTGGACGTCAAAAGTGATGCAAAACTCTACTACCAGTGGTACCAGGACGGCAATCCGCTGCCTGGGAGAACCGGCTTCTTCTACAGCAAATCATCCGCTGATCTGCGTGATGCAGGCGTTTATCACGTAACGATGGCGAACGGGATCCAGAGCCTGACAAGTGAACCCTTCACGGTGTCAATCGAGTCCGGTCCACCAGAGATCACATTCATCCAGCCTCGCTACACCGTCTCTCCCGGAAGCCGCGTGAATCTCACAGTCGGCATCAAAGACTATCGCTTCACTCCGACCTATCGCTGGCTGTTCAATGGTGAAGAGATCCCTGGCGCGCCGAATTTTAACCAGCTCACCATACTCACCGTCGGGCCGGAAAACGTCGGCACCTACCAGCTGGAAGCCACTACCCAGTTCGGCACCGTACTGAGTGATCCGATGGAAGTCAGAATCAGCGAGCCGAGACTGCGCTGGGAAAAACTTCAGCCCACTTATCCGGTTGACGAACTCTCGGGCGCGGGGCGCATAGGTGATCGCTACTTTCTGGGGGGCAGCAAGGGACGGATTTTTTACACGGACGACGATGAACTCTGGCATGAAGCCGAAGTTCCTGCCGCCCCGGACTCGGTGCGCTACTGGCAGATCAGCACTTTCGAGCGTATCGGCACGCGCAGCTATGCCTTTCTCTGGTTTTCCTCCTTACCAGAACCAGAGGAACAGGGAGGATTGTGGTCTGATGACGACGGCCTGACCTGGAACTGGGATCTGTCGATTCCTTACATTTCCACCATCATTCCCCTCGATGGCCGGTTCATTGGAGTGCAGCCCGATTACTCTGGCATCCATCATTTGTTCGAAACTACCGACGGCGCAAGCTGGTCACCAATCTCCATTCCAGCGGAGATGAGGGAAGGAACCGTCCCGGTGAAAGGCGACGGCCTGCTGCTATCGTTGCGGGGTGAAAATGTATTCACCTCCACCGATGGACTCACCTGGGATAGCCACCCATTCAACCTCGGCATTGGCGTTACTTCAGGGATGATGTTTTTTGACAATGGCCAGTTTCACATCATCCCCGAGCAACCTGCCAGGCGCTATTCCTCAACCAATGGGATCGACTGGAGCGAGACTGGAACAATCGCTGCCCGCCTTTCATTGATCACTGGAAATTTCTCATACGCAGGGAAGCACATTCTCTTCACACAGAACGGTAATCATGTCAGCTCGGATCTACTGAACTGGACGGATTCGCTTGACAACTATGCAGGTGGAGTCGCGGGCGAGGATGGATTCCTTTTATGGGGACGGCTTCCGCCCGTCACTGGCACTGACCTGGGCAATGTTGATTCCCGACGGCAGCTCAACTCCTTCGCTCCTATCCAGGAATTGAACGGCACGCTATACGCAAACGGCTCGCCATCCCTCTACACGTCCAGCGATGGCGAGAACTGGCAGTACACAGAAAGATACGATTTCAATACACCCATCGCGTACGGTGACGGGCTCTATGTTCGTGCAACCAACGTCAGTCATCTGCCACTCGAGTATAGCCGCGATGGAATCACCTGGAGCTTCAGCACCTTTGCAGGCGAAACGACTGCCCGCGCTGAGAGCATCGCCTTCGGTAGTGGCGTGTTCGTGGCAGTATTTGAGAACGGCGGAATCCTGCGCTCGGTAAATGGCATCGACTGGTCGGTTGCCAGCGAGTTCTCGGATCAAAGCTCGGATCTTCCCTACGTAGGCTACCATGGTGGCGCATTCTGGACATGGCCACAGCGCCAGACCGAGCCGCCGACAGTGCGCACATCTGCCGACGGCCAGCTGTGGCGCGAAATCCAGTTGCCTGGAAGTGGGCGCATGACCGAGATGGCCTCGACTCAGGGCCGCTATGTGATCAGCGGCACCGATGGCAAGCTGTGGGCATCCAGCGATGGCGAGGTCTGGGAATATATCGACTTGGCCGGACAGATCGGTAACCAGAACCTCCGGATTGCTGCTGGCGGCGGCTACTTTGTGGCAGTCTGCGAACGTTATGTCATCTCATCGCAAGAGGGTAGAAACTGGAACATTGATCCCAGGCGTTTCCTTGAGGATGTCATCTTCTTCAACGGCAGTTTCTATCTGGTGGGGCAGCAAGGGCTAGTCTATCGCAGCTCGGGACTAGGTGTGGTGACTACCGTGTCTTTCGATCAATGGAACACGCTTCAGTTCGATGCGGGCCAGCTGGCAAACGCCGCCATCTCAGGGCGCGCTGCCGATCCTGACAAGGATGGGCGCACGAATTTCCTGGAGTTTGGCATCGGTAGTGATCCACTGGTGCCCGACCCGAACCCCGTCCTGGAAATCATCCAGGACGGCAGTGGCAACCGCGCTCTCACCTATGCAACCGCAGCGAATCATGAGGTCAATGTTGTGCTTCAGGAGTCAGTTGATATGATGCTTTGGAACACTGCCGACATCACCATCCAAAGTTCCGAACCGGCCGGTGGGCAGGTATTCTATCGCGTAGCGCCGAACCCATCCGCAGAGTCAGTGCGCTACTACCGACTGATGGTGGGCGAGTAGCCAGCTTGGCCCGGCCCTTACCTCAAATGGGCCTTCATCAGCAGCCAGTGCGTGCCGGAGCGGGCCGTATCCAGCCACTGGTGGACAAACTCGCCCGCCTGCACGGAAGGGGAAGCGACTACGAGCAGGCCTGAGATCATCAGGATGTTGATCAGGTAAATAAGCATCAGCGAGAAGAAGGTGCCATTGCTGCGAAGATCCGGCTGGTCTTTCAGGATCATCCAGCCAGTGAATGAGAAATGGAAACCCCAGGTCAGCCCGATGATGCCGAACATCAGCCACGCCCATTTGAAGCCGCCGATGCCAAAGAACACGCCTTCGTGATAGTGGGAAAGATCGAAGAATGCGCCAATCAGCACAAACGCGAGCACAGCAATCACGGTGTAGAACGGGACGAAGTAGGGCGACAGAGAGATCAACAAATTGTTCTTGTCGGTGACGACGTGGCCGCCTTCAGGGGTCACTTTGAACTCCTCGACACGGCCGCCACAGAGGTAAACGAACAGAGCGTGGGTCATCTCGTGACCAAAAACGTAGACTCGCACCGGTCGCGGTAAGCCCCAGAACGCGATGATCCACAGGATCATGCCCAGATTGAAAAACCAGAACTCGGGCGTTTTCCAAAAGGCTCCCTCCAGTGCAGCGCTGGCAAAACTGCTGAAAAATGTGATCGTCGAGACCACGCAAAGCGGCAGCATCAGGATACCCGCGACATTCTTGACCCAGGTGACCGGAATCTCGATGGGCGCAAAAGCCGCTTTCGCCTTCGCTGCATGGCGAGCCATCAGCTTTTCACGCTTGTCCTTGCGATCGCGTGGCGACGCTCGACGGTTGCTGGTACCGCCTGCGGTCTTGCGCTTTGCTGGAGCTTTCCTGGTCGCGCGACGACGGTTCGTGGTGGAACGGGGCACAACCGTCGACTATCGCAGGGGCTTCGAAAACGTTGCTGGAGACTAAACCCGGCCGATATATTTTCCAGTACGGGTGTCGACCTTGATGCGGTCCCCCTGCTTCACGAACAGTGGCACCTGAATGACTTTGCCAGTTTCCAGCGTGGCGGGCTTCTGTGGGTTGTTCGCAGTGTCGCCTTTAATACCTTCCGAGGACTCTGTGATCTCAAGCTCCACCGATGGCGGGAGTTCGACAGAGACAGGATTCTCTTCCACGAAAACGACTTCGCAGGGCAGGTTCTCAATGAGCATGTCCTTGCTCTCCTCCAGAAGGTGCACCGGCAACTCGATGGTCTCGTAGGTCTGCGAATCCATGAAAAAGTAACTCGTCCCGTCCGTGTAGCTGAACTCCAGCTTCTGCTTGTCCACCTGGATGGTTTCGACTTTCTCACTGGCAGCGAAACGCATGTCTTTGCTCTTCCCTGAGCTGAAGCTGCGCATGACGACCTGCACGAAACCAGCGCCCTTGCCCGGAGTCCGGTGTTCAAAGTCGATGATCATGCCGGTCTCCCCGTTGACCTTGATGGCCACACCCTTACGTAGATTGGTTGCGATTACTGCAGGCATCCTTCGGTATTCTAAAAATTTAAGTGGTTCGAATAACTGTATTGATAACAGTGGTCTTGACGAGAAGCAATGAAAACTTGCCGCCTGACAACGACGGGAACCGATCGCTGCATCGCTGGACTTTTGCAATGTTCAAAGTCCCGTAGTGCATTAGCTTAGTCTCGAGAATTCTCAGGAGTCTGTACCATGGGTCCTTATAAAAAGCAGAAGAAAAGCACTCCCCTGTCCGACGAGGCCTTGAAACGCTTCGACAAGGAATTGCCGCAGAGGCGGAGCGATTGGTACACCCGTCGATCTCATAGCGACGAGGAGCCGATGGGTGAGGAACGTGAAAACGGAAACGAGGCAGCGGCAGACGACGTTGAGCCCAATGCTGATGCGGTAGCCGCTGTCGAGGCTCCCAAAAGACCATTGCCCCATGAGGCTGAGGACATTGCTCTGGAAAGCAAACGGATGCGTCCCAGCGAAGTGCCGGGCCGCCTGCGGTTCTCAGAAAACGATCCCGAAGTGCAGCCGCGACCATCCAGCCCACGCATGGCAGAACTACGCGCACAAGCGATCGAAGAAGCAAAGGCCAACCATGAGACGGCGGCAGATCGGCGCAAGTCCGATGACTTTCGCACCGCTCACCGGGACGCAGTGAAGGCAAAGCTGCGACAGCCGAACTCCAAGTGGGACGGCGATAAAAAGCGTGACACAGGCACCGGGCGAAGGCTGCCGATCATCGGCATTCTTGAGCTGTTGGGGGGTATTGCCATCATCGTGGTGGGGATCGTTTTGATTTCTAAATTCACGCGGAGCGACCGCACCACTGTCACGGAAACCACGCTGGAAGAGGAGGTCCCGTTTGCCAATGTACCCGGACCGGCGATCGAGAAAATTCTCGACAGTTTCTTTCATAGTAAGTCTGTCGACGAGATGCTCCCCTTCGTCCGTCACCCCGAAGTCGTCGAACCGAAAATGCGCGAGTGGTACGCCGAGCACCCGATCCAACCGACCGCCATTGAGATCGTGAACTCAAAAGAAGGAATGGTTTCCGATGGAGTGATCAATGCTCCCGATCAGCTCTGGGTGACGGTCGCCACCGTGAGGCGGGCCGATTCTTCAAAAACCGTACCTGTCATGGTCGAACGAACTGAGGATGGATGGAAGGTCGACTGGGAATCGACTGCAGGCATCTCCGAGACAGCCTTCGTTCACTTCGTCGCACACCGCCCGACGACGGAAGGAGAGTTCCGCGTGAAAATTTCCCCGGACGACTACTACAACTATCACTTTGACGACGCCTCCCAGTGGACCTGCTATCGCGTATCGAGCCAGCACGACGGGGCATCCTGCTTTGGCTATGTCGCCCGCGGCGGCCCGGTAGAAGCCAGGCTCAAAGACTGGTTTTATCCCGGTGAAACCAGCATCCCCATCATCGCCACCCTCAAGTTCCCGCCAAAGAGCGATGGCAGCGTCGCCGAGATCACCGACGTCACCCAGAAGAACTGGATCAAACGCTACAATCCCACGCAGCCAAAGTAGAGGCAGCAATTACTCGCTTCCAGCCTTGAGCCTCGTTCTCGTTGCTGCAGGCAGCATGTACCCATACCTCTGTAAGAGCGCATCGACCAGTGGTTGCTGCTGTTCGCCTGTCACGTTGGATTTTACCTCCTCAATCTGCTGCAATATTTTTTCCGGCGAATCTGGTATGCGAACGTTTGCCGCCCAGGTTTCAATCAGCGCATCACGCTCAGAAGGGCGGGCCGACTCTGCGAGATAGCTGGCAACTTGATTTGGTTGGTACTCGGACTCCTGGCGCACCCATTCGTTGACTGCCAGATAGTGTCGACGGGGCTGCTCCAGGCTGTCTGCCCATGAAATCATAAGAGAATCCATGGACGATGGGCTGTTGCTGGATAGAAACTCTTCGAAGGCCTCTTCTCGTTTGCCGGAGCCCGGAATGGCTTCGATCACTGCCAGCGCGAGTTCACGATTCCTGTCGGCCAAAGGGCGAACCATGCGCTTGTATACCTCGGCTTGCTCAGCGTGGCTGGTCAGGGTCAATGCCCACTTTACCGCAGATTCTGGATCTCGCATGGCCCAACGGTACCCAAAGTCCGCCAGCATCTTTCCCCGCCGGGCGGGAGGAACGGCTTCCAGCATCTCAACCGCTCGCTCTGGATCGTCGTCGACTAATCCTTCAGCAGTTTTACGAAAAGCTTCCCAGCGTTGTTCGCCATCGGGCAATTCTAACGTCGCCTCAATCGCGTCTTCAAGACTGGCCTGTTCTTCACCCTGGGATGAGTTCAACTTCGTGATATTTGATTGGGCGATTCCCTCCAGTTGCTGCTTCCAGCTGCCAGGATACTTTGAGATCTCAGCCACCCCAGCTGGATCGTTCTTTAAGATCACATCAGCGATCACCTTTCTCGCAGCTCCAAACCTTTCCGGTGATTTCAGCTTTTCCATCCGTTCGATCGCGAGCCGGTAGTCGCGTTTTGCGAAGTTGGAGAACGCCTGTAGCCAAGGTGCCCCCAATAATTTCGTCCTGTCTGTTGGATCGAGTACGTCAGCACGATCGAGGAATTGCTCGGGTGCGAGAAATGCCCAGCGTTCGAGCAACATTTTCAAGACAGTGTCCTCACTGGCAGCGCGTCCTTTTATATTCCACAGTAATTCAGTGGCCAGGCTTACCTGCTGGAGCGTCAGGTTTTCCATGTGCCGCCAAGCACGAAGAGTTGCTCTCCAGTCCGATGGATCAGCGCTTAGCTGCCCGGCGATGGACTTGACTAAATCGTTAATACCGGCATCGCTTACTGGCACCTCAGAAATACGCATGGTCACCGGAGTTCCGAGAGTTGTTGCAGGCTGGGTCACCGTGACGGGCACAAGCCATCCAATAGCGCCACCAAGCACTGAGCCAAGAATAACATTGGTCACGCTTCGCCTCATTTTTGAATTTCCTTCAAGATGAGAGCCTTCTCCACAACTGAAAGCCTGGCAGTGTCGATCGCCACTTTCGCCGCTGCTGAATCGTAGGCGCTCCAGTCATTCACAACAGACTTCAGTGCTTTCAGCCGCTTGCTTTCGTCGCCAATGTTTGTGGCCCAGATCAACGCCGATTCCGGATCATTGGGAAGGTTACGAATCAGTTGGGCCGAAGCATCATCCCTGGCGTTGCTGGCGGGGAGTTCCGCGATCCACTCCGCTGCGGCAACAGGAGAAATCGCAGCGAGCGATTCGGCGATTCCAGAAATCGCGGCGTCCTGCGCCGGACCTGCTGGAAGTTGAGCCACCCAACCTTGGGCTTCAGAAGCAGAGCGGTCTGCGAGTGATTCAGCGATTGCCTTGATCCCGGTCAAGGCGGCAGCGTCCGACCATAGAGCATCGCCACTGGATGAGGTCAACCACTCCAGCGCGACCGGTGCGAGGCGATCTGCATTCAGGCGAACGCCGTATTCATCTTGAAACAGCGCGGTCATCGCCGCATCGCGTTCCGCCCCCTGCAGTTGGTTCGTCCATTCCACAGCGTGTTCTGGATCCGAGGAAACGCCTGACTTCGCAATGCTTTTGATCGCCGTCAACCGGGTCTCCGGTTCCTCCAGACCTTCGGCGAATGCAATCGCCTCAGTTAGATTCTCCTTTCCCAATACTACGGCCAGCTCACCCACGATCCCTGATTTGAGTTCCGAGGAAGGAAGCCGCGTTGCAAACTCCTTCGCGATCAGCGGATCGTAATTGTGCAAGACCCCAGCAACTAAGTATGAATTGAGTTCCAATACTTCTGGGCGAAGCGTAAGCCACTCAACTGCACCGGCTGGATCATTTGCGATCCATCCAGATGCAGCACGTCCAAATGCTCCTCGTAAATTCTCGGGCTGAGACCAGGCCCATTTGGCAGCCGAAGCCGGATCGATTTCCAGCCACTCATGCACAGTGTTTTCAATGCTCTGCATCGTCCTCTGCTCAGGAGGGATCGAGTCCAGAAAATTTTTCGCTGAGACAGGATCAAACCGACTGACCTCGCGGACGAGATCTTCCATCACGCCACCACGGATGTCAGCCTCGAGACCGTTTGCCCATTCGAACGCTTTTTCCGGATCGGTTTCAGCCCATGCCAGACCTACCTCTCGATAATAGCCTCTCTGAACGGTGGCCGGCATCTCATCGAGACCGCTTCGCCGCCCAAGGGCTAGCAGACTCTCCGGTGAATGGTCACGTTGCTTCGACAGTTTGGCGAAAAATTGTCTCCATCCATGTTCGATTTGCTCGGTCGGCAGTCCTTCAATGAACAGGCGCGCGGCCTCGAAGTCTTCCGGCACCTTATCAGCACTCACCCATCGTCGATCCATCATTTCCCTAATGCTGGCCCGTTCGTCCTCGGTAGCAAATCGATCGAGAATTTCCAATCGCAAAGCGGCAAGATCCTGATCACTGCTGCCTTCCAGACTATTCAAATGCCCTTGTAAAAACTGTAACCTGTAGCGCTCGGGAATTTCGTCGATAAACTTGCCCACTTTTTCAGTTGGAAGCCGCTCAAGCCCGCCGAACCCGGGCGAATTGAAGGCCAGTGCATCTTTGAGTCGATCAACAAGAATCATTGGGTCGACTTCCCGCGCTCTTGCTTCTAACGCATCCATCACAGCTAGCTTCCTATACGCCTCTATCCAATCGTGCCCTCGCGGACCGGATCTATTTTCCCTGAACCAACGGGTCAGCTCTTCCGCCGTGGCATCTTGAAGAGCGAGATGCAGTTGAAGGTTCGATGCTATGGTATAGCCTGCACCGTCAGCCAGGGCATAGAGATCGTCGATTGTGCCTGGCTTCCCGGGCAATTCCATCTGGGTTCCCGCCGTGTCCTTGTTCGAATAAGGACGCAACATGTCTACTGACAAGTCCGTCGTCGTCCGGGCCGGAGGGACAACGGCCTCGGGAAGAGCCACTGAAGCGACTGTTGAGTCAGCATTCCCCATCCAGAACCTGAGCGTGATGACCAGAGCCATCCCGCCGAATACGGATACCAGAAACACGCACCACTCTGCTGTCGTTCGATTCACCTTGCCAATCCTAGCTGCAACGAAACGAAATAGGAAGCCAATTCCGCAATCGAACACGGAGCGGCAATTGAGCCCGCGCTTTGGCGTCCAGGAAAATGTCCCGATCGACTATCGAGACGTCCATATTTCGAAAGGTGTCAGTAAAAAGTGTCAGGCACTATTACAGCGCGGCGGAAAAAAGCGATA
>JAGROY010000283.1:2349-4682 GCA_020439995.1 Verrucomicrobiia bacterium | reverse complement strand
CTCGAATCGTGAAAGTCGGGCTAGATGGCGATGTCGTCGACCAGCATGCGACTCAGAGCCGACGACTTTCGCGGCCTCACTGGCATTGATGGAGATTTCCTTCATCCGGAACGCGCGCAGTTCCTGCCACAGCTTGCCCTAGGTGGGCACCGGGCAGGTAATCTTGTAGTCGTCGCAGTCGAAGTGTAAACGCTGGCCTCGCGGATCCTGCCAAAGCGCCTGCCGACGAGCAGCAGCCTCAACGGACTGAATCGATCACGCGCTGGATTTCCGTCCGCAGATCGTCCTTCACCGGGCCGTCAACGTAGAGGTGGAGGCTCAGGTCGCCGACCTTGATCGGCGGAGTCGGATCGGCCCCGCGTGAGTCGCCTTTGAAGACGTGGACGAAGAGGCGCACGCCGGTCTCTGGATCGAAGATCGTCTCGGCGGCACGCTTCTTCGGCGCGCCATCCGCCGCGGCGGGAGCAGGCGGACGTTCGCCAAGGACGCCGTGGAAGTAGGCGATGCTCGCTAGTTCCGGATTGTTGGTCGAACCAGCCGGGAAGCCAGCGTGTTCGCCGTTCTGCTGAACATGCTTCTCGGCGCTGAAGTCGCTGAGGTGCGGAAACTTGGTTTTGAGCGCTTCAATCCCGGCGGCAATCCGATGAGCCAATGCGAGAGCGATGTCCGCTTCGCCGACCTCCTCGATGGCCCGCACGTCCATGTAGATGTAGGTGGTCGGGGAAAACGGTGACGGATTGGCTTCATTACCGCCTTTGTGCCGTTCGGTGCCGAGCGTCCCATTGACCCTGATTCGCGTGCCAGGTTCGGGGAGGTTCGCCAGCTTTTCTAATCCCCGGAGCGCGCAACTCTGGCCCCCGCCGAAGCCGTCGATGTAGTGGCGGTAGAGGAACTTGGGGTGGGCTCGGAGCACGCCTTCCAGCGTGTGTTCGCCAGGTTTCCGCTCGTCTCCGAAGGCGGTGACGAAGGCGACGAGCGTGAGAACGACAGTGAGGAACCATTTCATGCCGCACGCTACACTCTCGATACGCTACGTGTGTAACGTGTTTGTAAAATGCGCTCTAGCACTCTCTAGGCGAAGCAACGCATCATCGCAGCGTTATGGAAATCGCTTAGTTGATCAGTGGTATCCGTATCGTTGAAAGCGTTCATTCGCACCCCGGTAAGGGGATGTCCGGGAGGATATTCGAGAAGCCACCGATGCGGGCGGCATCATCGACTTTGCCCCTGGCGTCCCGGTAGTTCTCGATCACGGAACGAATCGCCGAGTCGGGGATGCCACCGACGATGGCGTCACGAATCTGACCGCAGCCATAATCGCCGAGAGGGCCCAGGATGGACTCCGGTGTGCCGATCCCTGTGTTGAGAAACTTGATCACCCCGGCCATGATCTGGGCCTTGGTTTTCTCCAACTCAACCCAGGCGCCAACCGCGCTGAACTGAAACAGCGAGGCAATCTTTCCCGCGAGATCGAGGCCTGTGTCGATGGTTCTGAAATAAGCGTCGGTTTCGTCCTGACCGCCACCGGCGCCGCCTTGAATCACACCCATGAGCGTGCCGGTTTCCGGATCGATTGCCCAGAATGCCACGGGTGCTGGTTCCTCGGGGATCACCAGATCGTAGCCACGGAAAGGGCGAGTGGCGGTGGCCCAATCTCGTCCGTGAGGCGGCCCGTAATGGGAACTGGTAACTGGCCCTTCGTGTAATGTTAGCATTTTTCCTGACAATGCCGTCAAGGCGGTCGTGGGCATGAGGAGACTTTCAAGACGGTTAAACCGGGCTGTTCGTGCGAGCGTTTCCCGGTAGGCGGTGGCGGGATCTTCCGAGGCGGTGACCCAGCGGTTCAGAGTGAAGAGATCCGTCTGTTTCGTGGCGGTGAGGCCGCCTTCCAACGCGGGCTTGTCGACGATCGTGGCGAGCCGAATCTGAGTTTCGAACGTGCGCAGGTTTCTGTTAGGATCGCCGGGAGGCGCTTCCATGGTGGCGGCGTTCAGCAAATAGGCTTCCATGGGAATGATCGACGGGCCCTTACGCAGAGCCTGTAACGCGGTATCTGGATCACCTGCCTGAATAGACGCAAAGAGCGGTTCGAAGCCCAATTGTTGACTAACCCATTCGTGATACCAGACTGCCAGCCGCGGCGGGCCACCCTCGAATGCCATGGTCACGGAACCAAAAAGCATGCCGTGCACGTCGAGGAGATCCTGTTCGGAAGGGACTTCCGTGGAGCCGATGATTTGCAGCAGCGCCTCGCTCCAACCCGCCAGGGTGCGGCTGACACTGCGGCCACCGATGTCAATCGTCAGATAGAGTCCGGCAAGGCCGGAGACAGG
>JAGROY010000283.1:0-2306 GCA_020439995.1 Verrucomicrobiia bacterium | reverse complement strand
CGTCGAAGCCTAACTGGACGGCGCGTTCCGCTGAGCCCGCGCTTGAGGCGACATAACGAAGTACGTAGTTTGTCTCTACTTCGCGATCAACAAGTTCCTGTAAGGATGCTAGAATGGTGTCGACCGTGGAGCCCACATGGAAACGGCCCGAGGTGAAATCGGAGATCTCCTGAAGGACACTTTCGTTGACCTCGCCAAATCCGAGCGTGAAGACGGGAACGCCGGGCAACTGGATATTGCGCAAGAGATCTGGAGTGAGCGTGTCGGTGGTCTGACCATCGGTGACGAACAGGACGACGGTCGGTGTTTCTTCTTTCAAGAGATCGGCCAGGGCTTTCCACAGATCCGAGCCAAAGGCCTGCGTCTCCGCCTGGAGCAGTTGTTCGGGAAGGGTGTCAGGATTGCTGAACCAGCCTCCGGTGAAGGTGGCGCGCGTCGACACGGCGGCCACTCGCACGCGGGCATTGAGATCGGCGTAGTGATCGAGGAAGCCAGTCGCTACCGAGGTGGCTAGCGCCCGATTTTCCGCCCGCGCTGCTTCACTGACACTGCCCGAGGCGTCGAGAAGGATGATCATCGAAGGATCGCGACGGAGATTGCGTTGCAATGTTATGGCCTGCTCGGTTCCATCTTCAAACAATGTGAACGCCCGAGCGCCCAGCCCATTGATGCTCCGCCCGTCGGTTGCGGTGGCTTCCGCCGACAGGTGAATGAGGGGAAAACGCGTGGCGTCGATTTCCCTTATGCGAATCGCGGCCACCTGATCGACCAGCCCTTCTTGAGCCTCCGGGTTTCCGAGGTCGGAATCGCCCAGGCGAACGGTGCCGCTGGCGTCATCGATTGCGTAGAGTTCGCCGCTGAGAGAAAAAGGTGTGCCTGCCGCTGCCAACGCCCGTGCTTGATCCCCTTCGAGGTCACTCCCAACCACACTCAGGATCGGCGTGAAGGTTTGCAGTTCACGGATCTCGCTCTGGACGACGTCGAGAAAATCGCCGACGGGCGGAAAGCTGAGCGTCACCTGCCTGCCGGCCAGCGCGTCCGCCGGCCAGCTCTTGTTGATCAGCGTCAGGAGCGTGTGCGGATCGCTGGCCGGAGCGGCCTGGACAGTGATTGTGACCCGGGGGATTTGAGGGGCGGAGTTTAGCGGGCGAGTTTCGCCGATAGTGTAGGACTGGCCTGCCTGACCGGAGGGGACGAGCGGGTTGAGGGCAACCCATTGGTCTTGGAGCCGGACTTCCACGTAGGGGATGGCATCCGGCAGCGACCAGTCAAACGCGCGGCCTACGCTCTCGAAATCGAGGAGCGGCATGAGCTGATCGAGGATTGGTTCCGGGCTGGCATCGACGGCATCGGGATCCTCTGGAGTATTCAAGGGCAAATCGAGGCCCTCGGCTAACACATCGAGATCCACACAGGAATCCAGATGACGTTGGGGACGCCATTCCACGAACGTCTTGAGATCGATGACCAATGGATCGGGTGCGCCCTGCATGAGACGGGCTTCGTGGCCGGCCTCTTGCAACAGTTCGAGGAGCAACTGACATTTTTCGCGTGGCGTGCCTGCCCCGCAACGCAGCGTGGCACGCGTTCCCCAGCGCATCGCGGTGAGCGTTTCCGTATCGGGAAAGCCGAAGTCGGCCGGCGGGTTGTTGGCGATCTCATCGCGGACAAAGCTGTAGAGGGCGATGGTGCCTCCTCGGCTTACCAGGGCCGAGGCCCGGCGGGGCAAGTGGTCAGGGCTTTCCGCCATGGCGAGTTGAAGCGTACGCAGAACACTGAAGTAGGTGCCTCCGGAGTCCGAGGCTTCCGAGCTGGTGCGAAAATAGCGAGGCAGCCGAGTCTTCGGCACCAGGAACGGATTGGTCGTCGGAACGCCTAACAGGCTCCAATTCTTGAGGTCACAGGATTGCTCAAGAAACTGCCCATCGGTGAAAGCGCCGTCAAAGCTGAGCGCGATGTCAGGAGATTTCGGAGAGGACAGAATGCGGATCTCCGGCAGGGGTGCCTGGGCGAGCGACGCGGTCACGGCGAAACAGGCACACAAGGCGGTTGCTGCGAATGAGGCAAGGCGGAAGGTGTTGTTCATGACCAAAGCTTACCGACTCAGGCTTGGAAGATCGAGAGGGAATCTCGGACGCTCACTGACGCATCCGTGAAGGATTCGGGTTTCATCAGGCGAGGTTAACAAGCACTCTGCCAGTTTGCCTTGAACTTCGCGGCAATCAGCGAATCGGGAGAAGAATTGTTGTTTCACAGGCGTCCCCCTGTGGGATGCCTGTGTTCGTATTAAGGTAAACAAGCGGCTG
>JAGROY010000282.1 GCA_020439995.1 Verrucomicrobiia bacterium | reverse complement strand
CCGCTTTTGTTGAGTCGGTTGGGCCCAAGCAGGTCGCGCACGCGCAGCTGCCGCTGCAACTTGTCGGCTAGTTGCAGAATCCGCTGTCGAAGGTATGCACTACACCGGCGTGGAGGTGACAGCTGCGTTTGCCCCCGACGAACGGGAGGCGGGGCTCACAGTCCCACTGATCGACGATGAATTCCCCGGGGCGGAACGCACTTTCAAGGTCGAGCTGACATCCGTGACCGGAGCTCGGATGGGAACGCGCGTTGAGGCGCAGGTCGTGGTATTGGACGACGACCGGGCGGGTGTCTTTTCCATCAGCAACCTGCCCCTCGACTACATGCACGCGTACCGTACGGAGGGCATTGATCTGTCAAAGCCGCTCTTTATCACGCGGACCGCCGGTGCCGAAGGGGCAGTGGATGTTAGCTACGAGGTAATCCCGCTTACCGCGGAGCCCGAGGACTTTGCTGTGCTGGAAGGCACGGTGCACTTCGCTTCGGGGCAGACTACCGCCGAGCTCCCTACCGGCCTCGTAGATGACGAAATCGCAGAGGAATCCCCGGAGACCGCACGTTTCGTCCTGACTGCGTCCAGCGCCGGGCTAATCGGCTACTCGAAGTGTACGTTGAGTATTAGGGATGACGACTTTCCCCGGCATGCCGAGGTAGCGCCGTTCAGAAACGACGGGCCCGCTGTCGTCAGAACGCTGGCACTGCTTCCCGACCATCGCATCGTTGCGGGAGGGGTGGGCGAAATCCGATTTTCCGTGCACTTTCCCAATGGCTCCCGCGACAACACCTGGAACACTCAGCCGGATGCGACGGTCCGGGGGCTCGCGGTGGATACCAAGGGGCGCATCCTTGCGGGTGGGGAGTTTACTTCATGGGGAGGGCAAAAGGCTAACCACATCGCCCGCCTCACGCCTGAGGGAATGCCGGATCCCGCCTTCTTCGCTTCGGGAGACGCCGGGCCAAATGGAACCGTTCACTCAGTAAGGTGCCTCCCCGACGGGCGCATCATGATCTGCGGCGATTTCACCCGAGTCGGCGGGAAACCGGTCACGGGTGTGGCCCGTCTTCTCGACGACGGCTCGATCGATCCTGCCTTTCTGACACCGACGCTTCGGGGAGACGGCGAAACTCCGACGAAGATCGAGGTCATTGAAGTCCTTACCGACGGCAGGTTATATCTGGCTGGAGAGTCGCTTGTGGTTTCCAATCTTGAGCCATCCAGCCGACGCCTGGTCCGGCTTCACGCCGATGGCACTGTAGATTCAGGCTTTGACGCAGATCCCGCTCTGTTTAGTAACAGCATCAAGGCGGTACTTCCATTGCCAGACGGCTCTGTGCTCGTTGGCGGCGAGTTCGCGACCGCATTCGGCGGGCGACTGCTCAAGCTCATGGACGATGGAACGTTGGATCAATCTTTTAAGAGCTACCGATCAGGCGCAAACGATTCGGTGCGTGTCCTGTTGGGACTCCCTGACGGGAGAATCCTCGTCGGCGGCTTCTTCACAACGCTCAACCGTGTCAGCACGGGAGCAGGAGCGATCATTGATGAGGACGGAGTCGTTCGCACTACCTTTGTGGGTCTCAGCCCTTACGTCTTCACAGCAGTTTTTGCGAAGAATCAGTTCGCCTACTTTGGCGGCAATCCAAACAATAGGAACATTCGCGGATTCTCGGTCTTGCCTCCGCCGCACGCTCTCTACGAGAGCGGCGCACTCTGGGCCAGATATCACTTCAGTCCGAATCCCGTTGTGGACGAGACATTTTGGATACAGGACAACGACGGCGACGGCCTCACTAATTTTGACGAATACCAGTTGGCAACCGATCCGCTGACACCCGACCTTCCTCGTCAGCCCATTGTGAGATGGTCGGCTACCGGAATCCTGGAGATCAAATTTCACGGCAACTGGGCAGCACTTGATGTCAATTTCGAACTGCAGAGTTCGACGAACGGAATCGAATGGTTGCCAATGAATCGAAACGAATGGTCGATGTCTCGCGACGGATTGAGCCTCATCGCCAGTATTCCAATGATGAGAGAGACGAAAGCGATGCGATTATTTAGAGGGAAATCGACGCTTCGAAATGACCTGCAACGCTAACTGTGACTCAGTTGCGATTTGGACGGGCGATTAGTACAGGCGCGTGCCGCTGAGACGCCGTTCGTCCCAGCTCCCGTGCGAGTACCAGCCCATCGTCCGCCATTTTCTGGTGGTAGCCGGTTTCCGCAGTGTCCAGATCCTCCGCCAGAGCAGAAGCAAATTTGAGGGCAACTCTGTCGCATGTTTGCTGACTATTTTCCATCGCTCCCTACTCCTTTTTCTTTTTGGCGGGCTTGGGATGCTTCGCAATCCAATCCTGATAGAGCACCTCAAGTTCATTAACAATTTCGGGATGGTCGCTCGCGAGATCCACGGTCTCAGATTTATCTTTCGCAACATCGTAAAGCTCCCAGGTCTTGGTCTTTCCGGCGACTAACTTCCAATTACCGCGACGCACCGCCCGCCCGGCTGCCCACTGGAAGAAGAGCGGATCCGTCCGCTCGGTGGCTTGTCCTCTGAGCACCGGCAACAGGCTCATACCTCGGAGGGGTGTGAGCGTCTGGCTATTGTGTTCGATGGGATAATCCGCACCGGTGATGTCGATAAATGTGGGCATTACATCGACGAAATGGCATGGAAACTCGGAGCGGCTGCCGGGGGCAATTTTGCCCGGCCAGCAGGCAATGAACGGCGTGCAGGTGCCACCCTCGTGACTGTCGTTCTTTGCAAATCGGAACGGAGTGTTGCAGACATTGGCCCACGCCCCCTGCAGTGACGCCCAGCGGTCGATACTCCCAATCTCGCCCTCTCCAATCTGAACGTTCTCACCCGAGGCTCCATTGTCGGAGGCAAAGAAAATCAGCGTGTTCTTGTCCTCGCCAAGTTCCTCCAACTTTCGCAGCAGCCGTCCGATGTTTTGATCGAGCCGGTCGATCATCGCGGCATACACCTGCATGCGCCGCGCCTGATCCGCTCTGTCCTCTTCGGTCAAGGAAGCCCACGCCGGATGCGATGGCGCGGACTGTGGATAGGTGTCGTCAATGAGCCCCATGGCACGCTGCTTCCTGTCACGGGCATTGCGGATGGCTTCGTAGCCGACATCGTAGACGCCCTCGTATTTAGCGAT
Organism: Verrucomicrobiia bacterium; assembly: GCA_020439995.1. GTDB lineage: Bacteria > Verrucomicrobiota > Verrucomicrobiia > Verrucomicrobiales > DEV007 > JAGROY01. The sequence goes on along the minus strand of JAGROY010000282.1, from coordinate 6,373 downwards.
GTCCTCAGGCCAAGCTTGAAGCGGATCGTGAGGAGCGTTGTAGGAAAGGTAAAGGAAGAACGGTTTCTCCTCCTTTTCAGTCTTTTTGTATTCATCGAGATAACCAAGGGCGTAGTCGGTGAACGCATCCGTCGTGTAGAACTTGCTGTCGGGTGGAGTATAACCCTTGATCGTTTCGCTATCGATGCACCAGACACGGCCGTTGGGATTCTTTTGCGCCGGAACCGGTTCGCCTTGCCTCTGCACGCCCGGATTGAAAAAGTTGCAGGCGCCGTCGCGAAGTCCAAAGTAGCGGTCGAACCCGCGATCGTAGAGATTCTCAACGCAGTGATGCTTACCCGAAGCGAGCGTTCGATAACCGGCCGGGCGCAGCACCTCCCCGAGCGTGACTGCGTTGGTGAACTTGCCAATCCCGTACGCCATGCCACGGTCGTGCGCATAGACACCCGTGAGCAGGCAGGCACGCGACGGGAAACATTTCGACGTGTTGTGCATCTGCGTGAAGCGCATCCCGCCCAGGCCGAGCTTGTCGATGTTAGGGGTCTTGATTTCGCTGCCATAGCATCCGATGTCCGACCAACCCATGTCGTCAGCGAGGATGAAAACGATGTTCGGCTGCAGCCCTGCGCTTAAACTCGCCCCCGTCGCGATCGTCAGAAATCCTGCGGCAAGAATGGAAAGCGTGTGGCTATGCATAGACTCTTTCTGGGAGCTTATGGGGCGCAGGTCAAGAGGTTCCAATGTTCCAACGCTCCAATGGGCACACCTGCGACTGAACATTGGTGGAAACCAGCTGCAACGATCGAGGCCAAGGCCGGATCGGGATTGTATTGGTTTAATTCAGAAGTCAGCCTCAGCGGGGTTCAACGTTCGGGCGTTTGTTGTGGCTTCGAATGAAAGTCGTTCGTCCAGAAAAGCTTTCGCTCGCCCGCGATATCGCGAAGGAATGGGGTGCTGTCATCGTCTTGGTTCCTTGCTCTTCGCCGCTCCAATTGCTGCACCAAATGCGAATCGTCCGGGAACAAATGCAAAATTCACGTGCTCGCGGAAAAACATGGAGTTAAAGAAGTCCAGGGCTTAAACTTAAACTGCCAACATTCTTCCTCGTTGTGATGTTGGTGCCCGTTCAGACAATCCGTTCAGACAATCCGTTCAGACAATTCGTTCAGACAATGAGGATTGTTTCCCCGGCGGCTTGGGAAAGGTCGCCGGGGATTCTCCCCTTCCCCGGATACGCTCAACACGTTAGCCTGAGACCCTAGGCTCCCTTCCATCACCAGTCTGAATGACGCAATCTTTACGCGCCGCACTTCTACGTGATCAGATCTCTAAGTTCAAAAAGCAACACGCCTTAAGGTGAGGTTAGTACCGCTCGATAATATCGATTTTTCCGCCACGGTTCCGGGAAAATAGACTGCGATGTGACCTCAAATGGGCCTGCTTTGAATGAAATGACAGGTTTCCATTCGATCAAATTTTCGCTGGCGACAAGGGTGTAGCTTTTACCCGGTGTGGTTGGAACGACCATTGTGATCTCTGACTGCGAGCGCGATACGATTCGTGGTATGGTTAGTACTTGCCTTGATTCAGGATCCGTTCCTAGAAGTATCTCATCCGCATTGGAAATGCCATCGGAGTCAGAGTCTCGTATGCGGTCATCTGCGGTCGGAGTCAGCGGTGCCTTCTCATCCCAATCGGCAATGCCGTCTCCGTCCGCATCTCTGAGAATGATTTCGAAGATCCCATCGGAAGACGAACTAAGCAATGCGCCGTTCTCAAGAACCAGGATGTCGGTCAGTTTGCCCAGGTCGGAATCAAAACCGGCTACCTGAACGGTACTGACGGTTCCGTCAGAGGCGATGCGTTGCAAACCTCCATCATCTCTAAAGAATTCGTCTGCAGGAACATAGATATTGCCATGGTCATCGGTAGCAATGGAGTGGATTCGTTGCAGGCGCACTTGCCGACCAGAACCATCCGAGTGGCCAGCTTCAGTGGTGCCGGCCAAAACGGAGACCATGCCGTCGGTGTCCACTCGAAGCAGTTGCGTGCCATCGCCGATGACAAGTGTTCCGTCTGATCTGACATCTAACGCAGCGAGATCCCTAAACTGGGTTTCATCGAGAGGCACCGGATCTTTATCCACAAGACGCGCACCTGCACCTGCAATGGTCTCAACGGAGCCGTCTTTAATCACTCGAATCCTATTCCCATCCGAAATGTAGACCACTCCATCAGGTCCGGTGGTAACGTGGTGTGGATCATAGAACCGCGCCGTGTCCAATGGGCCGTCTCGATACTCTGCCCGTCCCGACTCGCCGTAGATGGTTTGCGACTCCGAGTTGTCGCTCGATATCAGCGTCAGGCCTGGGTAGGATCTTCGGGAAAGAATAAAATCTCCGTTCGAGAGAATGGCCATGTCCTCATATTGAGGCTCCTGTGGAGAAAAGGAAATCCGGCGTGTTCGCATCACCTGAAGGGGCGTTATGGTGTGCAGGAATTGCTTGTCCGCAAATGCACCAGTTCGGGTCAAAATGTGAATATTGCCACCCGCATCGACTGACAGGGCTGCCGGTGAACGGACCTCCGATTGTTCTGGATTTATCCCAGTACTGCCGCCGTCGATTACGGTTCCTCTTCCAGCAATATATCTTCCGCCAGCGATTCGGAAGTCCCGGACCGGAACGCCCAGATCTTGAAATTCTGATTCGAATCCTTCACGAGCGGTCAACGTGCGTATCCAGTAAGCATCCTCCGCTGGAATGGGGGAGCGATAGACGGGAGAGTCTGTTGTGGGAGCGGAACCATCGAGAGTGTAGTGAATGTCTCCCCCGCCCGGATTCAATGCTACTTCCTGCCCTTGCTTGACGAATTCAACATCATTCACCACTGAGGCTGGCCGCAGGGTGAACTGATACCTTTCCCTGGAAACCAGACCAAAGCCGATGCCGGGAACGTAGGCAACAGCTGTAACCTCACTTTCGACGGGGCCTTGTAAATCATCAGGAAACGGAAGCAGGAGCGGTGTTTCTGGATCGTAAACCTGACTTTGCACACCAGGAGTCTCGCCGTTTGTTTCAAAGTAGATCGTCGCCTCTGGAATGATGGTTGTCATCCGGAATTCATATCCAGCAATGTCCGGTCGATCAATCCGCTGAATCTCAGGAGGAAGAGGAGGACCGCAGTCGAAGATCTTCGTCACTACATCCGTCGGCCCCGTTGACGGATGGTATGCAAATGCTCTGACTTCACCACTGGAAACCAAAGGAGGATTGAAGACATCCCATCGGTTGCTATCGAGGGTCGGGACAGAGCCATCAGTCGTGTAGTGGACGTCTAGATAGCCAGGGAACACGCGAAACTGCAGAGTGGCCACGCTGCAATCGGGTTTTTCACCGTTTAAACTGGATGCTTCAATGGTGGGCGGAGAAATCTCAGAGACCGGAGTAGCCCGATAAATCGAGTGATCTTCTGACGCATAGTAAACAACTCCCTGGGCACCACTTCCTGCAGTTAGAAACCCATCCTCACAGCAGCGACCGGAAAACCCTCCAGATTTGAATCCGTTCTCGCTTTCCGTATCGACTGAAAAGTAGTGTGCCCACCCCGAACTCCGGGATCCCCTAGTGGACGCTGTATAAAGCACCCCCCCTCTGGCAAATCCTGTGGTCGCGCCAAAGTCGGGCACCGGCGCATCTTCGTAACCATCATACAATGGCAGCACCACATTGTCCGGAGCTTCAAACAGCCCTTCCGGACGGAACGGATCTACCTTCCGTCGGCCATCGAAAAAGGGCCAACCAAAATTTCGGCCACCCCCAGTCGCTATCTGCAACACATTGATTTCTTCTCTTGCACCGTTGGTGTTTGGGCGCAGGGCATCGATAATGAACATTTGTCCCGCCTCGTCGATTGCGATACGCGGCCGGGAAAACCCATAGGCCCAGACTTCCGGGAGTGCGCCATCGGAATTCACAAACGGATTGCTCGGAGGAATGGTATAAGGAAGTTCTCCATCAGGGGAGGAGGCGTCGATCCGCAGAATCTTTCCATCCCACTTGGCTGGATCTTGGGCAGCTGGGAATGATGTGAGTCTTGAGTCTGCGGAGTATCCTTTGCTCGTGCAGATGTAAAGCAGCCCATCCGGATCCAACGCCATGTCTCCGCCAAGGTACGGATACCCAACGACAGAACGATTCGCAAAGGTCAAGTCCAGGAGAATGGTTTCATCCCCCGAAGGCACAGTGATCCGGGAGATTCTAAGAATCTGATTGTTCACAGCGGGCGTGTAAGAAACGTAAATGACCTGATCCTTAGCGAAATCTGGTGACACTACGAAGTCCTCAAAATCCCGTGGATCGTATCCTCCTCCGGGAACATGCACCTTGGAACTTAGGTCCAGCCAGATTTCGTCCATCAGATTTCCCTCTCTCAAGGTATAAAACTTACCCGCTTCGGTAGCGAGAATCGTGTCGTCTGTTCCGGGAAGTGCGGCGATCGCCACGACATCATCGTCCGCTGTCGCCACCAGTTCTAATCTCGCCAATGGAAACGTTGGCGCAGCGTATGAATAGTGCACGGCAAGAGAGAGTATTACAATTACAAATAACCACAGTCTCTTTGGCGGGGCGCAAGCCTGAATTTGCAATCTTACCATTGATAAAGTCGTCATCTCGATGAATGAATTAGGGTCTTGGGATTTTGATCTTCTTTGTTAAACATGCCATGGCCGAATGTCCAGATTGGAGCGAAGTCTATCCCCAGTTCGGCACAAAGGGATCAGTCGGATCGGTGATCAACAGGCTCGACGCCGTCCTCGCTGCAAAGCCTCCTCGCTATTTTGTTTCGCAGCGACGCAGCACTTTGGATGTTTCCGACATTATGAACATGTGGAAAATTTTTCTTAGCCGTCTCTCGCAGGGCGTAATCGGAAAGGAAAACGCTAACCTGCTCGGTAGCTTGATCGTCACAAAGCTCCAACAATCCGCAATGGGTCGGCAACGTATTCCGGAACACGAACGTCGGGATCATTGGCTCTGCATTGATGAGTTCCAGAGTTTCATCACTCCTTCGCTGGCGGAGATTTTGACCGAAGCACGGAACTACCGACTCGGATTAATTCTCGCCCACCAGACCCTCGCACAGTTGGATCGAAATTCGGATGTCGCGAACGCGGTCAATGGAACCATAAATGTCCGTGCTGTGTTTCGCGTCGGCGCCGCGGATGCAAAAGCTTAGCCAACGGTTTCACTCATTTTGAAATTGCCGATCTTCAGAATTTTGAGACCGGCCGGGCGATCTGTAGGATCGGACGAAGCTACTACGATTTGAATCTTGCCGTGCCTTTCTCGGAAAGAGAGGACGTCACGATTGCCGGCGAAAAAAAGAATCGCGTCGTCGCCGCATCGAGACAGCGACACTGCAATCGAATCAAAGTCAGACCGTCCGAAAGGGGATTCTGAATCTGCCGAATTAGAACAACGGCCAATCGATCGTGCCGAGGAAACACTTGGCAAGGGCGGTGCCGATCACCAGTCTCTACAAATCTCATAAAATCCGCTGCTCAGTTTACAGGTCACCTATGCAACTATCGAAGAGAGTATCGGGAATGGAATGGGCGTCGATGTCGTGGCGTCCGGCAGCGTTAGCAAACAACAGAGGTCGCCAAAATCTGACGTTGCCATTTTGGTTGTCACTTCTGTACGTTGGACACTTCAATGTTGAGTGTAGATTATTTGTAATCAGCAAGTTACAAATATAACAGAGGGGGTGGGATTCGAACCCACGAAACCTTGCGGTTTGCCGGTTTTCAAGACCGGTGCATTCGACCACTCTGCCACCCCTCCTTAGAGTTAACTGTCAAACAGTTATAGAAGCAAATATCGCTTTGATTTTGTCAGGTACTACAAACTTGTTCTACAATCAAATAAAATCCGCAAAAATGCAGCCGCGAAAAAAAGCGCGATGACGTAAAACGAGGGTGCAAAATCTCTGGCGACATGAATCTGACCGTTACTATGCCCGCGCTCATGTTGATGGCAAGGACGTATGGCGCTCCTTGGGAACGAATCTTTTGGAAGTTGCGAAGCTTTTGGAAGTTGCGAAGCAAAAGCTTCCAGTGACTTTGGAGCGCGAGAAGAAGCGCAAACCTTCCTCGGGCATCTGACCGTTTCCGAGGCCGTTGAGGCTGCTCTGCGCCAAGTGCAGAATGATCCTGATCGCAAGAACGGAACGAAGATTTATTGGAACGAAATTGTTGCGTCGATTTTCAAGACTCTTAATAAACGACAACAACCTATCCACCTTGTCACATTCGCCGCATTGCAGAAATGGCAGGCCGCTTATTCTACTAGTACATCGCGGCGGAAAAAAG
>JAGROY010000036.1 GCA_020439995.1 Verrucomicrobiia bacterium | reverse complement strand
CAGTGCTCCTGAAGATCGTAAGGCATACATCCGTACAGCGGAACATTCTGTTCCAGAATCTTGACCCATTTCAGTGGAAAATCGAAGCGCCGGACCCGCTTCCTGTGCGTGCGTCTCCGCACCTTGTCGACGATCAGGAAAATAATCATCGCCAAGGCCGTCAAATAAATGGGCCAAAAACTTTCTACAAAGCGCAGCATCAATCGTTAACAATCAGTCCAGCCGGATCAACACCGACGGTGGCGGACAATGCGAGATGGTTGCCACATGTGTCAAGTCTCGCACGCCCCTGCGTCCCAGATTTTATTTTCATGAAAAAGCCACCACAGATTAGAAACTATCACCGTTTTGGTGCAGGATGGGTCGCAAGGATCGTTTTCAGGCGGTCGACCACTTCTGGCTGCACATCCGCCAGGTTTCGGGATTCCGCAGGATCCTGCTCGTAGTCGTAAAGTTCGTATTCTGACTGGCCATCGCCCCCCTGCCAATCGACGAGGCGATAACGTTCGGTGCGAATGGCCCGCCCCAGTTTTGCCTTTGGATAGGCGTGAAAGGCATGGTCGCGCACCCGCGCAGCAGGATCTTTGAGCACTGGCACCAGACTTTTGCCGTCGATAGGCTGTGGGCCTGCCGGGGCTGGCAGCCCTGCCAGTTCTGCAAGCGTGGGAAAGATGTCCACACTCTCAGCCAGCTGACGGGTCGAACTCTTCGGCGTGGTAACTCCCGGTGCGGAGATCAAAATGGGAATCCGGTTGGCCTGCTCGTAATTAGTATGCTTGGTCCAAATGCCGAGGTCGCCCAGGTGAAAACCATGATCTCCCCAGAGGATGACGATCGTATTCTCCGTTAGCTCGAGGCGGTCGAGTTCGGACAGCACTTTGCCGATCTGGGCATCGGTGAAGCTGGCGCTGGCGTAGTACCCGTGGATGAGATTGCGCTTGAGCTCATCGGTGAATGGCTCTTCCTGGCGTTTCTCGGGGACAGGTTTGTAATTGGAGATCTCCCCGCCCCTCTTGCCCGCCACCCGCGGCGCTCCGGCGGGCAGGTCATCGCTGGCGGGCATCGGCAGCTTTGCGCGATCGTACAAATCCCAGTATTTCTTTGGAGCGGAGAATGGCAAATGCGGTCTGGCCATTCCCATCGCGATGAAAAATGGTGTACCCGTCCGCTCCCTGGCGGCACGCAGACGCTTGATCGTCTCCGCTGCGACGCGGCCATCGGCATACGCCTCGTCTTCGACATCCGGTGATTCGTAAGCTGCTCCTCTCGGAAGCGATCCGATCTGCCCCAGCTTCTGGTTGGTGAAGTAGGCCTCTTCGCGGGTTAACTTTCCACCATCCGTGCTGGCGGGATCCAGATACTCGATCACTTTGTCATGAAAGTGCGGAATGCTGAACGACTCTGGATCTCCCAGGTTTCCGTGGCCGATATGGAATACCTTGCCCAGCGACTCCGTCCTGTATCCGTGCTTCGCGAAGTATTGAGGCATCGTCACCGCGTCTGGGAACGCCTGGCGCAGCTGGCTGCCCAGGCCGTAGAGTCCAGTCGATGTCGAGTGCGATCCTAACATGAGCGTAAAACGCGAAGGCGCACAGACCGCTTGATTGCAGTAGGCAAGATCAAAGCGCATCCCTCGCTCTGCCAGCTTATCGATGTTGGGTGTGCGGGCAGCAGGATCGCCGTAGCAACCCAGCGCAGGCTTGAGGTCGTCGACAAGAATGAGCAGGACGTTCGGCTTTTCAGCAGCAACCGCTGTGACACACAACAATGCTCCCGTGAGGGCGAGGATGAGCGGGGAAACAGATTTCATCGTTATAGGCATAAGAGTGAACAGGCACCGATTCGTTTACTAACAATGATCCAGATAAAGCTCAGGGAAAAGCTGCTCCTCCACTCCGCCACAGAGGAGGTGGATGACGACCTTATGCGCTTCCTGAATTCTAGCCGTTGCCGAACCAGGCACCATAATTTCGACATCAGCAATCCCGGCGGTGGCGCCTCCATCCCTCCCTAACAGAGCCACAGATTTCATCCCACACTCCCGTGCAGCTTCCAGTGCCCGCTTCACGTTTGGCGAATTCCCACTTGTCGTGATGGCGACCAGAACGTCATCCTTTTTGCCCAACCCCTCAATCTGGCGGGCAAAGACGTAGTCGTAGCCAAAGTCATTCGCAGTGGCAGTGAGAAAGCTGCCATCGCAAGTCAAACTGATCGCGGGAAGCGCCCGGCGGTTGTCCACGAATCGGCACAGAAACTCTGTGGTAAAATGCGCCCCGTCCGCCGCGCTGCCGCCATTGCCACACGCAAGAATTTTCCCGCCGCTGCGCAGCGCGTCCGTCATCAGGGCAACCGCTGCCTCGATCTGCGGTTTCAACTCCCGCAGGCTGGCAATAGCGGCGATACTCTCGTCAATGGTCTTGTCGATATTCATCTGCCCCAGTGGAGCGTAATTCAGCCCACAGGCAATCACAAAAGCGATACTCTTGCACGGCAGGTGAGCGACGCAGCACACCAAGCACAGCAACCATTCTTGACATCCCATTCAGATTGCACTCCCGTTGGCAATGGGCAAACTCGCCAAGAGAATCAACAGAGAACTCATGAGGACGACTGACAAGAAGGTCGTTTTGTTCGATGCTGCTCAGCGCACATCGGACGAAGTTGAGGAATTCGCATCGGTAGAGCGAATGATCGAAGACGGAAAGCACCCCGCCCACGCCGTCTACACATGCACAATCAATTTAACGGGCATCTTTTCTGATGAGATCGTGGAACTGCCGTTTCTACGCGATGCTGAAAAATTCCTGTTGAAGGCACTGAAACTGTACGATCCGGGGTACCCGCCGCTCAGCCCGATCACTGTCAGCTTCTTCAACCACTGGAGCTATTTCGATGTCAGATTTGGAAAGGATAGCGAGACACTGGGTGAGTGTTTCCTCGCCATTATGGATAATTTGGATTTCGGCCCCGTGCTTTCGGAGGCGCTGCGAGAGCTGTGCCGATCCCGCATGGGCCTCTACAAAGTCGAGGGCGAATCAGGAGGGACTTTTAGAATCCGAGAGCTGGTCACAGGACAGGAATACAACGTTATCATCACCAGCAGCTTCCGCCCTGAAGCCGGATGCCTGGCTCTCATGCGGATATTGCCACCACTATCAGCAATACCGTCGCCCCATATTGCTGTGACGACGCCTTACGTAGCAATCGCGACGCCGGAGGAGGATTGGCTGCAATACTTTGAACGCCAGAAGATCCTGCCTGGAGCTCCCGGCGCGGAAGTGCGACTGCACCAGCACATGAAGTATGGGAAGAACGCGTGGTACTGGTCTGAATATTTTTTCTACGCCTACATCAATCATCTTTCCAACGCCATTTTTGTAACCGGCCTTCCCGACCAGCCTAAGACGCAACCCCAACATCGCAGCTACACTGGGGGGTTCCATTAAGGTTCGAGTTCCGAATCCGAGAGTTCGGATACTCGCGTCTCACTACTCGCTGGACGCCATTCTGAACGTTCCATCTTCGGACAGTATCACATTGCGTCCGCCTACTGCTCCAGAAAGAACCCCCGCTGTTTCGGCGAAATCGGCATTCCCAGGATCTCCATTGCCTTCATGCAGTCTTCCCACAGCTTCCGGCGCTCACTGAGTGCAGGATTTCTTAAGAGATAAGATGGATGATAAGTTACCAGAGTGGGGATACCGCGAAAGTCGTGCTTCTGCATCCTGGCGGCACCGACTGAGCCTTCATAAGCGACGAGTCCTTGTGCAGCTGTTCCTCCCAGCGCGATGATCACTTTTGGCTGAACGATCTCGACTTCCCGGGCGACGTAGTCGCGGAACGGCTCCATTTCCTCCAGCGTCGGCTTGCGATTCTGAGTCGTCTGATTCGGAACCTTTGGTCGAAACTTGACGATATTCGAAATGTAAACCTGCTCGCGTGCGAGGCCCATGGCCTTGATGATCTTGGTCAGCAGCTGCCCCGCTGGACCAACGAACGGCTCACGGGCCTTCTCCTCCTCCGCCCCCGGTGCCTCGCCCACAAACATGAGATCTGCATCCGGGTTACCCACGGCAAAGACCATCGTATCACGCAGGCTCTCCATTGAAGCCAGACCTGCATTCGCCTCAATCTCCAATCGAATCTCACGAAGCCGTTGCGCTTTATCTCCGACGCCCGACGGCACAGATTGTTTCGCACCACTCATCTCAGGATGGCTGGCTTTTAGCCCAACCTCTTGAACCGAAGCTGGCTGGCTCAAAGCCCGAAACTGGGACGGTAAGCATCGCAATGCTCCCAATGCTTCTGGCGAAAGCCAAATGTGCGACCGGCCGTGCTCCCGTTCCGCCTGGAGGTGGCGAAGCAAGAGGCTGGCTGCTGTCAATCGGAGCGAAGTCGCGTCAGAGTCCACGCCGCCAGTGTTCGCACCAGCGGCGCATCCGTCAAGTGCGCACATCCTGATCACTTCTTTTAACACTTTGCAGCATTTGCCAGTCGCAAGCCCTTGTTTCGATCGCCCCGTCTGCTATAGAAACGGGAAATTCACCCTTTTCCATTTCAGTTAAGCGAATGACGGACCAGACACCTGAAGACAAAAAACTCCTCACCATCGTGCTGTTTGGTGCGCCAGGTTGCGGAAAGGGCACGCAGGGCGCAGCTCTGGGAGCAGTCCCTCGATTCTTTCACTTTGCCTGTGGAGACGTATTCCGGTCGCTGGAAACACGCACCCCTCTCGGCCAGGAATTCATCAGCTACTCCAGCCGTGGAAAACTTGTCCCGGACGAACTCACCATTCGCCTCTGGCGCTCACGCATTGACAAAATGGTCGAGGCATCCGCCTACAAGCCGGACATCGATTTTCTTGTGCTCGATGGGATTCCCAGAACGATCGAGCAGGCCCAGATGCTTGAGCAACACCTAAATGTAGTCCGGGTATTCCACCTGTCATGCCCGGATCGCGCAGAGCTGCACCGGCGGCTGCAAAAACGTGCGATCAAGGATAATCGGCTCGACGACGCAAATGAAGACGTTATCAAACGACGTCTCAAGACTTACGAAAACGAGTCCAAGCCGCTTCTCGAGTTTTACCGCGACCGGGGAGTCGTTGAAATCGATGCCTCCCAACCGCCCATCAAAGTCCTCCATGATATCGTCTCAGAAGTGGTAAAGATTCCGGAATGGATCGCCTCTGTGCGCCACGTCTGGTAGGTAACACTAACATATAACTAATTCCAGATGAGAGTCATTTACGCAGGCACCGGTGACATTGGATTACCGACTCTCCGATGGCTGCTCACCGATCCCGGGATCGACTTGCTTGCCGTAATTTGCCAACCGGACAAACCGGTAGGACGAAAGCAGGAGCTTACGCCTCCTGCAACAAAACAACTAGCGCTTGAGCACGGAATCGAGGTTCGGCAGCCAGAAAAGCTCCGCACCGATCTGGAATTCTTCGATTCAGCGGCACCTGATCTCGTTGTGGTGATGGCGTATGGACAGCTGTTGACGAAGTCTGTACTTGAAGCGCCCAGAATCGCCTGTCTCAATCTTCACGCATCCATCCTGCCGCGGCACCGCGGAGCATCCCCGATCCAGGCAGCCATTCGGGAAGGCGATGAAGAATCTGGTGTCACTGTCATGTACATGGACAAGGGAATGGACACGGGCGATATCCTGCTCACCCACCGTTTCGCCTTAGCTCCCGACGAGACCGGCGGAAGTCTCCACGATCGGCTGGCTGAAGCGGCTCCCTCCGCACTTGCTCAGGCCATTGATCAACTAAGGAGCGGCCTCGCTTCGCGCACCGTTCAGGACAATGCGACAGCTACTCACTGTGGCAAGCTTACCCGCAATGATGGTCGCATTGACTGGAGCCTGCCAGCCGCTTGCATTGAACGTCAGATTCGAGCTTACGATCCATGGCCGGGAACATCGTCCCAGTGGATGCATACAAACTCGCCGTTAACAGGCAAGTTACTGAAAATCTTCCCTCCGACTCAAGTAATCGCTTCAATGAGTGCCTGTGATTCCGCACCTGGAACAGTCGTCGATACCGCTGGTGGCACAATGACCGTCCAGACAGGCCAAGGACTTCTCAGGCTCCTTTCCGTCCAGCTGGAGGGCAAGCGACGCATGGACGCATCGACCTTTTTAAAGGGAAATCCGCTCCCCAAAGAAGCAATTCTGCAATCGACTACCTGAGTGAATGGGACACGATTTCGTTCAATTCTCATCCAGATCGAGCGACTTGGCCAATAGTTCATAAAATCATCATTATTCAGAGCATCGTGACGACGTCTTTACTAACACGTTAAGGCGTTCCAATTAAACCGCTTAGCGCACCATGCGTAACAACGTCGCATCTACACTTTATCACTTATGAGAAAATAATTAATTCCTCGTCGCATTTTTTTGTAAAAAGTTTTTGCGAGCTTTGGGGACACATGTTAGGGTTCTTCATGACGAGGGACTGAACCGAAGCTGGCAGCAGCCGGAACCGCCCCTCTGGGAATTTCTAAAGTCTATTTGTTTTTGTTTTTTGTTGGTAACGAGGAATAGTGGTGCAGCTTCTGTTGCACATACTAGCACCCCCTTCCGGAGGGATCCGGAAGGGGTTCTTCATTTTACCAAGGAGGGTTACGAGCGTCGCGGCCTGTCAGTCGCCTCTTTGTAACAGGGGTATAGGCACGGTCTCTTCGTGCAGAATCTTCCCGATATTATCGATAAATCTTCCGACGACGGTGCCGGAATCCGTTTGAGTATCGATCTCCAGCTGTAGGTACACATTGCCGACGTTAAGGTGCTTTCGCAAACCTGGATGCGGGGTATTCGCTTTTTGCTCGGTGTGAGTATGGATCGGAGACGACACGAACTCAACAATGGAATACCCCACTGCAGGAATGGTCTGATGTTCCACCACTCTCGACTGGTGGAGATCCCCTGACACAAGCACTACTCCGGCAATACTGTTCTCACCAATGAACCGAAACAAGGCGTCGCGCTCGGACCCATGCCTGGCCCAGCAGTCCGGCTTCTCCTCTGGCACGTCATGCCACACAGTACCACTTGCGAGCACTTTGACGCTGGCAGTAGAAGCCAACAGACTCTGTGTAAGCCAGCGCCACTGGGCAGTTCCCAGCAAGGAATGCTGAGGATCAGCTTCGAAATTCGCAAAGTAGCGTGTGTCCAACAGGAACACTTCAACCGGGCCGTGACGAAAACTGCTGTAAACTCCTGACACATTGTCTCCGTACGGCGGGTGAGCCCGGTATTCCGTAAATGCCTTGCGGGAGGATTCCTTTCCATGGAGCCGCCCGTCGGCATTGCTGGAACCGTAGTCGTGATCATCCCAGGTCGCGTACACTGGATGACACCTGGCCAGCTCGCGGAGCCCTCTCATCCGCAAAAATTCCCTGTGCTTTCGCCGCTGCACGGCCAGCTCTGTACTATCGATATACGGAGTGTCGCCTAGCAACACCATTGCATCGCACTCTGACTTCAGCACCTGATCAAAAACCGCGCTCGACCCAGCATCCATCTCCGAACACGAACCGAAACCAATCTTTACCACGGTATCGACTCCATCCGCCACTGGAGTCTTGAATCGGAGGGCTTCACCACCGTAAACGAGATCACCACCTTGCCGGATCCTGTAAGCATACTCGGTGCCTGGACGGAGTCCCCTCACCTCCCATGTCACGCACCAGTCCCGTTCCGCCAGACTCACGGTGTTCCAACGGGAGAGCGTACGGTCTTTTTTGTCTTCCACAAGAAGCCGACAGTTCGATTCCGTCCCGCCAGAGGGCAAACGTGCCCAGATCACTGCCGAATACGGAGTCAGTCGGCCAATCATTGGCCCTGCTGGTCGGTCATCCTCTACCTCCGCGGCAGAGCGGCCTGCGGCACAAAATATGACACATACCAGCCACACGGCGGGCAGAAGAAAATTGACGCTATTCCCCATCATAAGCTGGAGACTAGCGGGTGTGGCTCTGCACGCGAGCGAAATTCGGGAAGCAACCGGCTGACCATGGCTCACCATGCGCACCACCGGGCCACTGGCTCCGAACTTGACGTCTGGGGTTCCCTGCGAAACAGTCTGAGTAATTTCATGGCCAGGCGGATTCAATATTCTAGTTTCTTCCATCTGATAGTGATCGAGGCTATCGCAATCCTGTCCGTGGTAAACGCTCAGGAGCAAGAACCACGTGGTGAAGTCATCGGTGGGCGCAACATCATTATTCCCGCACCGTCCGGGTACGTAAGATCCGACGATATCAACGACCAGTGGAATCAAATCACTGGCGATTACACACCCCCTGGAAATCGCAAGATCGCTACGTTCACACTGAATAGTGACCAACAGATCCTGGCGAACAACGGTCTCCCGCAGTTGCAACGCCACTTCTACGTGCAGGTGATCAAGGCATTTGAAAACACCGACTTCCCCGACGAGCAGTTTAAAAAAACGAAAGAGAGGCTCAAGAAGGAGATTCTTGAGCACCAAAAATCGACCGGGGATATATTAGAGGAGGAACTGACAGCCGGGAGTGAATCCATCACCGGAAGAACCGGGATAGAGATCGCCTTCACCTTGACGGATCCCGCCTTCCTTGGTTTTTTTGACGAATCCAACTTAGCCCTTGGCTTTAGTATCGAAAGCACTGTTACAGTGGACGGTCAATCCCAACCCATGGTGTCTTCGGCACGAATTGCTCCCGTAGCGGAAAGGATGCTCGTCTTTTATGCCGTTTCCTTGAAACGCGGCGAGGCAGACAAGGAGTGGACCGAGAATGCTGTGATCGCGTGGAGCGATATGGTCATGGCTGCCAATCCATCGGTGTTCGAAGAACCGCATCCGATGCCCACCCTAAGCCCTCAAAGAATTGCGGCAATTGCGGTACTGGTGATCGGCTTGGTAGCGTGGCTGATTTTTGCGAAAATACGAAGAAAGCGGCAAACTCAGTCAAAATCTCACCCATCATCCCCCTAACATGCGCTTAAAGGACAAACGAGCGGTGATCACGGGCGGCGGCTCCGGGATTGGCTTGGCCATCGCCGAACGCTTCGCCGCAGAAGGTGCCCACGTCACCATACTCGAAAGAGATGAGCGAACTGCTGAAGGGGCTCTGGCCAAAATCAGTGGAAGCGGTGGTGCCAGCGCCTTAGTGTGCGATGTCGCAGACGCTGCTGCTGTGTCCCGCATTTTCGATGCGCTCGCCCCCCAAAACATCCTCGTGAACAATGCCGGGATCGCCCACATTGGGAATATCGAAGCGACCGACCCGGACGCGTTCGACCGGATTCTCGCTGTCAATGTTAAGGGAGTCTATCACTGCACCCGTGCAGCACTGCCGAAAATGCTGGAGGCCAGAAACGGAGGCGTGATTCTAAACATGGCGTCCGTTGCGTCCAAACTCGGCATTGCGGACCGCTTTGCCTATTCCGCATCGAAAGGTGCAGTGCTTTCAATGACGCTCTCAGTAGCCCGGGACTATGTGGACCAAGGAATCCGCTGCAATTGCCTGTGCCCCGCCCGGGTGCACACGCCCTTTGTGGATGGCTATCTCGCCGAACACTACCCTGAAAAGCGCGACGAAATGTTCGCGAAACTTTCTGCCTATCAGCCCATCGGTCGCATGGCCCAGCCGTCAGAAATTGCCAACCTCGCCTGCTTTCTTTGCTCGGACGAGGCAGCATTCATCACCGGCAGCGCTTACGATATTGACGGAGGCGTCACCCTCCTGCGCTAAGAATTATGAAAGCACTTGTCAAAGCAAAGAGCGAGCCCGGCATCTGGCTCGAAGACGTTCCCGAACCGGAAATCGGAATCAGCGACGTCCTCATCCGTGTCAAGCGCACGGGCATCTGCGGGACTGACCTGCACATCTATAACTGGGACAAGTGGGCACAGAAGACAATCCCGGTTCCAATGGTCGTCGGCCACGAATTCGCGGGCGTGATAGAAGCTGTAGGGTCAAATGTCCATGACTTCCGTGTTGGCGACCTTGTTAGTGGAGAAGGACATCTAGTGTGCGGCCACTGCCGCAACTGCCTGGCCGGGAGACGGCATTTGTGCAAAGACACCCACGGCGTCGGCGTCACCCGTCCGGGTGCCTTTGCGGAGTATATCAGCCTGCCGCAGACGAATATCTGGTACCACGATCAATCTCTCGATCCCGACGTCATGTCGATCTTCGACCCATTCGGCAACGCAGTTCACGCTGCCCTGTCCTTCGAAATCCTCGGGGAAGATGTTCTGATCACTGGTGCCGGCCCAATTGGAATCATGGCTGCCGCAGTAGTCCGCCACGCTGGTGCCCGCCATGTGGTAGTGACAGACGTCAATCCCTACCGCCTGGCGCTGGCAGCAAAAATGGGGGCGACTCGGACGGTCGATGTTTCTTCTGAAAGCCTCGCCGACGTACAACGCCAACTGGGAATGCGCGAAGGGTTTGACATCGGTCTTGAAATGTCCGGCAATCCAGCAGCCTTCCGAGAACTCCTCGCCAACATGGCTCACGGTGGCAAAGTATCACTACTCGGCATCCCATCGGAAGACATCTCGATCGACTGGAACACGGTCATTTTCAACGGACTAACCATCAAGGGCATCTACGGCCGGGA
>JAGROY010000281.1 GCA_020439995.1 Verrucomicrobiia bacterium | reverse complement strand
TCGTGGTCTTCAGAAAACCGATAGCGAGCCCGGCTTATTAAGCAATCCGTAATTTTAAGAATCTATGGCGTTCCCCTGAATCAATGAGAGGATACCGTTTGGACTTCTTAAAATTCCGGGAACGATCGAACCCATTGACGAATTCCCCGAAATCCGAATTGCATTTAGAGTTCGGTTAGAGAGAATCAGGCTGGCGAGGGACTGGTATGGATTCCGCATTTCCCCTCCCCTTTTCGTCAATGATCCCTGCTGCAACTGATGAGTAATTCCAAAGGAAACCGCACGCCTGATTCCGGTGAATCCAGTGACATCTTCGCGCTGCTTGGGGCACTGCGCCAAAGAGCGGATGAGCCGGGAAAATTCTGGCCCCTCTTTCTTGAAAGTATTTGCGACTGGTGTCAGGCGCATCGCGGCCAGCTCTTTGTTAAGGCGGGCGCCCCTTCGGAAGGCCAAAAGTGGATTGCAGCATGGAGCTTTCCAAAGGGAGCGGACAAGTCCAACGCAGCGAAACCCAACTTGCCGAGCAGTCATCAACTGGATGAATGGGCGGCACGCTTCGGCGACTCCGAGTCGTCGAACGACGCTCCTGCTGTTGAGCACGCCAGCGATGGGAATTCGTATTGTTCGGTGCATGGAATCGGAAATCGCACGGCAAAAGCGGGCATCGGATTGATCATGGTCCTTCATCCCGAAAACGGTCAGCGCGCGGACGCAGCCCGGATGAGATCGATAGCCGAGCCACTTTGCCTGATCCCGGAATTTCTGGAACAATCACGACAAGTCGATTCGCAAAAGCGCAATGTCCTGCGATTCACTGGAGCGCTCGACCTCATGGTGTTGCTCAACGCAGAGAAGAGGTTTCTTGCCGCAGCAATGCTGTTCTGCAATGAGATTGCGACGCGACTTGGTTGTGATCGAGTGAGCCTGGGCTGGCTGAAGTCGAACCAGGTCGAAGTGCAGGCGATCAGTCATACTGATAAATTTGAAAAGAAGATGGAGGCAGTGCAGGCGCTGTCCGCCGCCATGGAGGAGTCGATAGATCAATGTCAGGAAATTGTCTTCCCCAGACCGGAAGGTAGCGTATCCATTGTCCGCGACCACGAGAACTATGCGAAAAGCCAGGGCTGCAAGTTTGTCGTATCCATCCCCCTGTTCCCTGCCGAAAGCGTCGCAGGCGGGGATGCTGTCGCCAGCGACGACGGTGCCTCCGATCGAGAGGCCGCGCTGGATCCACTCGGCGCCGTGACACTGGAACGCAGTGATCACCCATTCAGTGCGGATGATCTGAACACTCTGCGACTGATATGCGATCATGCAGTGCGGCCACTTTCTTCATTGCAGACTTCTGATCGATGGCTCGGTGCCCGCGCGATGTCGGCGCTTCGGAAAAAGGCTGCAACATTGTTAGGGGTAGAACACACGTGGTGGAAGATCGCTGCCATTCTGGTGGTCATCGGCTTGGCCGTCCTTATCTTTGGCCGCAAGGAATACCGCGTCGAGGGAGAGTTCGAGATCCGCACCGATGCAATGGCACAATTGTCCGCGCCATTCGACGGGCATCTGGCTGAAGTCCATGTTCGCGTCGGTGACGAAGTCGCGGAAGGCACTCCACTATTCGCTCTGGACAGCCGCGAACTCGCCCTGCAACGAGAGGCTGCGCTCGCCGAGAACGCCCGCTTCAAAGGAGAAGTGCTTCGTGCGGAATCGATGCTGCAGGCTGCCGAGATGAAAATGGCCAGAGCCCGGGTGCAGCAATCACAGGCGCAGCTGGATCTGCTCGACTTTCGCCTTTCCAGAGCCGAGATTAAAGCGCCGTTTGATGGAATCGTCGTGGAAGGCGACCTGCGGGAAAAGATCGCGGCACCCGTTTCCAATGGTGACCTGCTGATGAAGATCGCGCGGATCGAAGACCTCTACTTTGATCTGATGATTCCAGAGAAGGACATTCAGGACTTTTCAGAAAACAGCGTGGGAGTGGCCAAGTTTGCAAGCCAGCCCGCCGAAGACTACCCGTTCACGATCGAACGCATCCAGCCCATTGGACGAACCGAGGAAGGAGGCAACGTCTTCTATGCACGTTGCCAGTTCACCGGCGATCGGCAGGACTGGTGGCGGCCCGGAATGTCGGGTGTGGCCAAGATAGATGCTGGTAAACGCACGTTGCTGTGGATCGCCACCCACCGCACCGTTGACTTCCTGAGAATGTACTTCTGGTAGAGCAATCCCATGTCAGAGACCTTCAGCGAATCATGGCACCGGATAGCCAGCCAGCGCGTGGAACTGCGTCCGACGCTGCATATTCATCGGCAGTTCTTCCGCAATGAACGCTGGTACGTCATCTCCGACCCGCTCAGCAACCAGTTCTTCCGGGTGCGGGCTGCCGCTTACGAGTTTATCGCACGGCTGGGTGACGGACGAACCGTTGAGGAATGCTGGCACGAGTGCCTGAAGCAATTTCCTGACTCCGCACCGGGCCAGGAAGAAGTGATCCAGCTGCTTGCCCGCCTCTATCAGGGAAACCTCATCCGCAGCGATCTGCCGCCCGATAGCAGAAAGCTGTTTGACCGTTTCAAGAAGCGAAAGGATAAGGAACTTCGGTCGAAGCTGATGAGCATCCTGTTCATTCGCATTCCGCTCCTTGATCCCGATTCGTTCTTAAAGCGATCCCTGCCCTATCTGCGCTGGGCTTTCTCCCCGATCGGGGCCGTTCTCTGGCTGCTGGTCATCGGTCTGGCAATCAAAACCGGCGTTGACCATTCGGCGGCTTTGATGAACCAGGGGCAGTCAGTTCTCGCACCGTCGAACCTTGGGCTTCTCTACATCGGGATGGCGTTCATCAAGCTGCTGCATGAGTTTGGCCACGGCTACATGTGCCGACGCTTCGGCGGTGAGGTGCATACCATGGGTGTAATGCTGCTGATCCTCAGCCCCCTGCCCTTCGTCGATGCCACATCCAGCTGGGGGTTCCGCAGCCGCTGGCAGCGCATGCTTGTGGCAGCGGCAGGAATGATCGTGGAACTTCTAGTGGCAGCGGTGGCCATGTTCATCTGGGCGATGACCGGCGAAGGCCTGGTGCACTCGCTTGCTTACAATATCATCTTTGTCGCATCGGTATCCACCGTCCTTTTCAATGCGAATCCATTGCTGCGCTTTGACGGCTATTACATCTTGTCCGACCTCATCGATATCCCCAATCTGCACCAGCGATCGCGGAGAATGTGGGTGCATATCTGCGAGCGCTACCTGTTCGGCCAGAGGAAATCGCTCACCCCCGCCAGCACCAGGCGCGAAGGCTGGATCCTTACCATCTTCGGCGCACTTTCCGGCGTTTACCGAATCTTTGTCTTTGGCGGCATCCTGCTCTTTATAGCAGACCAGTATTTGCTGCTTGGCCTGGTGATGGGCATCGTCGGTGTATTCACGTGGATCGTCGTGCCTTCAGGAAAACTGGTACAGTATCTGATGTCGAGCCCGAGGATTGAACGCGTCCGCCGACGGGCGGTGGCTGTTACCTGCCTGGGAGTCGCCGGAATCATTGCGCTCCTCGCCATAGTCCCCTTCCCGCATTCCTTCAGCGCACCAGGCGTCCTGCAATCAGAGGGCTATGCTGGCGTCTTCAGCCAGGCTCCAGGGGCAATCAGTGAGATCGTCAAACACTCTGGAGCCACAGTGAATGAGGGCGATGTTCTTTTGATCCTCCAGAACCCGGAGCTTGGTTTCCAGGTTACCCAGACTGAGGCC
>JAGROY010000035.1 GCA_020439995.1 Verrucomicrobiia bacterium | reverse complement strand
TTACGGATGAGATGATGGTAACGATCGCTGGAAATGCCGTGATCCCTATTCTGGGCCGTCCCACGGACATCTATCGCAGCGTCCGCACGATCCTCATCTATCCCTCGACATTCTTTCAAAAGGACAAACCGGATGCCGGGCACCGGCTTGGGGAGGCATGGCCGAGTGGTACCGTGATTCTGGCCTGGGATGCCACTCGCGGGTCCGCTCGCGATATGCGGGATGGAAAAAACGTGGCAATTCACGAGTTCGCGCATCAGCTGGATTTTGAGGATGGAACGGCGAATGGGGCACCCATTCTGGATCATGGCAACCAGTACGCGATCTGGGCGGATGTTCTCGGCGCGGAGTTTGAGAAACTGGTGGTTGCGACCGAGAAGGGGCGGAAGACGGTGATGGATGACTACGGTGCCACCAATCCGGCCGAGTTTTTCGCCGTGGCCAGCGAGACATTTTTTGAGAAAGCGCGTGTCATGGAACGCAGGCACCCGGAACTCTACAAGCAGCTGCGTACCTACTACCGCGTCGATCCAGCGCGCTGGAATCGCCCTGCAAAGATCAGCAAGAAGCGGTGAGAGGTGCCGGGCAGGGCGATTTCCGTTGCGATTAAGCTGATCTGTGATTCCCTGCCAGCATAATGGGCGGACTCAATTTTTCGTCCGTTCACCCTACACTTCAACAATCTTAACTTACGCCGACCCATGGCCGCACCCCGCGAGAAAGACAAGGATAACACTAAACTGATGGAGAAAATCGTAAGCCTCTGCAAGCGCCGTGGCTTCATCTTCCAGTCCAGTGAGATCTACGGTGGCATCAACGGGTTCTGGGACTACGGCCCACTGGGAGCTGAACTGAAGCGCAATCTGCGCGATGCCTGGTGGCGGGCGATGACCCGTGAGCGCGAAGACGTGCTAGGGCTTGATGCGACCATCATCATGCATCCAGACATATGGAAGGCCTCTGGCCACGTCGATACGTTTTGCGATATGATGGTCGACTGCAAGAAGTGCAAAGGTCGCTTCCGTGCGGACCACGTCGGTGACATCGCCTGTCCTGAGAAGCCGAGCAAATGCGTCGGCGAGTGCGACGGTGAAAAGACAGCGCCGCGTCCGTTTAACCTGATGTTCAAAACGCACACCGGGCCCCTTGAGACTGCGGACAATGTGGCGTATTTGCGACCAGAGACCGCGCAGGCTATCTTTGCGCAATTCAAAAACGTGCTCGATACCTCACGGCAGAAGGTACCGTTCGGAGTCTGTCAGATCGGGAAGGCGTTCCGCAATGAGATCACGCCGAAGAACTTTACATTCCGCTCGCGCGAGTTTGAGCAGATGGAACTCGAGTTCTTCATCAAGCCGGACGAAGCAATCGAAGCCGTGTGCGGTGAAGTAGCAGTCTGGAGTGAGGACGCGGATCTGTCGATACCTCAGGACAACTGGGGCTGGGAAATGTGGCACCGCTACTGGGTTGATCAGCGCACAAAATTTTACGAATCCATTGGGCTCGGCGCAGATGTGCTTGCTTACTACTGGCAGACACCCGAAGACCTCGCCCACTACGCCAAGGCCTGTGTCGATATTCTGTTCAAATTCCCATTCGGCACTGACGAGCTGGAGGGCATCGCCGCCCGTGGAGATTTTGATCTCTCACAGCACCAGAAATATTCCGGCAAGCCGCAGGAATTTTTCGATGAAAAACTCAAGGCAGCATTGGCTGACTGGGATGAAGACAAGCAACTCGCATTCACCGGTGCTAAAGTAGCCGCAGCACGCGCCAAGCTTGATGCAACCACCAGCAATCCCACCGAACAAGATTACGCCGAGTGCGAAAAGGCCACCCGTCAGTGGTGTGAACGCTTCTTCAAGGGCTGGTATGTGCCACACGTCATCGAGCCATCAGCCGGTCTCGATCGGTTGGCTCTCGCGGTTCTCTGTGCGGCATACGATGAGCAGGAGAAGACGGATGCGAAGGGTAAAGTGGAGCGGGTAGAGATCATGCGTGTTCACGCTCGAATCTCGCCGATCAAAGTAGGTGTGTTCCCATTGTTGAAGAACAAGCCCGAGCTCGTGACCAAAGCGCGTGAAGTTCATCAACTGTTGAAAGCTCACATGAACTGTTTCTACGATGAAACGGGTTCGATCGGGAAACGCTATGCTCGTCAGGACGAGGCGGGAACACCTTTCTGTCTCACCATCGACTTCGAGACTCTCGGCGAAGCCGACGCCAGCCTCAAAGACACGGTCACGGTACGCCATCGCGACTCGAACAATCAGGAGCGGATGGCAATTAGCGACCTACTGCCATGGCTTCTGGCGCGTGTTCAGTAGGAGTGGTCAGGCAGGGATAAGAAGCTTTCGCCATCGGTTCTGCGCCGATACCACCTCCGAGTTCACGTGCTCCGTTAGCTACTTGCAAGGTTGGGTTGAGGCGGGGTGCGGCAAAGCCCGGGCCCCGTTGTGCTACTCCGCATCTTCAGGGGCGACGGGCAGGCAGATCATCATGCGGGCGCCGCCGCATGCGCGATTCTCGCCTTTTAACTGGCCTTTGTGAGCGTCGACAATTTTCCGGGTGACGATCAGCCCCAGGCCGGACGAATCCTGCTTGTTCGGGTTTTTGCCCTTTGCGGCGAGTATCACTTGCCCGTCTTTTTCCGGGAGGCCATCGCCGTCGTCATCGACAATGAATCGAAACTCCGTGGCATCGGCTTCCAGAGAAATGGTCACGCGTTCTTTGGCGTGCTGGATTGCATTCTTTACCAAATTCTCGAACGCCCTCATGAGTCTGCTGCCATCGCCATTCAACATGGGCAGGCCGCGGGGAATCTCGGTGGAAATGTTGATGCGCTTGCTCTGCGCATACGGCCTGATCGTGGCCATTGTGTGACGTGCCAGCTCTGCGGGTAGCAGCTCTTCCATGTTGAGCGACTCGTCTAGGTCGAGTCTGGCGGATTCCAGCAGGTCTTTGGTCAGGGTGTTGAGCCGGTCGAGGTCCGCCTTGGCGGTGTGAAGCATCAGGCTGAGTTCTGTTCTAACGGCTGGATCCTGCACGCCGATGGTGCGTCCCTCGGCGCGGTCGATGCACGCGGCGAGCGCTGTGAGAGGGGTTCGAATATCGTGTGATACCTGGGCGATCCATTCGCGCCGTGTTCGGTCGCGGTGCTGGACTTCCTTGAGCAGAGCCGCCATTCGATCTCTTGACTGGTTGATCGATTCCGCGAGCGAAGTAATCTCATCGTGGCCGCCAATTTCGAACCGGCTGGGAACGGTCTGTTCTTCCAGCGAGAGACGTGCACCGCGCGCCATGTGGGCGAGTCGACGGGTGATAAACCATGCCACCATCAGGCCCAGAAGCGCTGCTAACAAGACCGCAACGCCTACGGAAACGAGCTGTTGCAGGCGCTCAAACCTTCGCCGCTCTTCCTGAGGATCCCGGGTGTCTGGAATCAGCAGCGGTGAGTCGGCAACCAACGGGAGAACCAGCGTGCCAGGCTCCACCGTGTCACCGAAATCGCCCCGGGGATCTATCGAAATGAGCACCAGCATTCCCCGTCCGCCTTCAAGCGGGAAGTTCTCCATATAGGCCAGTCCAGCCGTTACTGTTTCGTTACTGCGGACAACTGGGATGATGACGCCATTGTCGAATGCCCACTGTGTTCCGATGCGCAGATCGAGGTCCTCTGGTATTGCCGCCAGACTCCCGTCCTGAGCTACCCAGGCGAACGAGTAGTACTGATCCCGCAGGGTCGAGGCAAAGTCTACTGCTTCCTTGCTTTCAGCATCGATCGTTCCGGGTGGGGAGTCGATGAGAAATGCTTCGAATCGTCGGGGCAGCGACAGCGGATCGATCAATGTCGATTCGCCAGATGTTGCACGGTCGTCTGAATATACGAGATTCCACGCCGCGTTGAACAGCGGCTCACGCATCACATTGAACAGAAGAATAGCGGAGCCGAACAGAAGAGCCAGTCTAAGGCTCAGCCTGCGATGCCACGGAATCCCATGCGCTGCACCGTTTGATCCATGCTTGTCGTCCTGCGGCGCCGATACTTCTTCGCTCAAGACTCTGACACTGCTTCAGATCCTTCTTTTGCGTGTTCGCCAGTGAGGGGGCTGTCCGACATTCGGTAGCCGATGCCCCAGACGGTCTCAATAAACCGCGGGTCGCTGGCATCGTCTTCAATTTTCTGGCGGAGTCGGCGAACGTGCAGGTCGACCGTGCGGCCGTCACCTTCGAAGTCCGGGCCCCATACCCGTGCCAGCAATTGCTCACGAGTCCATGCGCGGCCGGGGTTCTGCAGAAGGAAAAACAGCAGGTCAAATTCGCGCGGTTTGAGCTGGAATTCGCGGTCTGTCCGTCCGGACTTTCGCGCTTCCGAGTCCGCCCAGAGATCCCCCAGAGCGATCCGACCGGACAACGTGGTTCCAGAGGCCCGGCGCAATACCGATTGCATGCGGGCAATGACCTCGCCGATCTGAAAAGGCTTCACCACGTAGTCGTCCGCTCCAGCATTGAGGCCTTCGATTCGGCTTTCCACCGCATCGCGTGCCGTAATGATGATGATTGGCGTCGTGTTCCCTGCGGCTCGCAGCCATTTGCAGATTTCGATGCCGTCGCCATCGGGTAAGCCAAGATCCAGCAGCACCAGATCGTAGTCGCCGTTTTCCAGGCTTTCTTGTGCATCCTTGCTGGTGCAGCAGGCCTGGACGCTATAGCTGTCGCTGCCGAGGGATTGCAGGAGTTCTCGGCGGATGCCGTGGTCGTCTTCGACTAGGAGAATACGCTTGGTGCTGGATTTCATTCTAAAGGTGGTTTCGGGAGGATTTTCGTCCCATTTTCGATGATGAAGAACTCAGTCCGAAGGGGCGGACACAGCTCTGACACAATTGAAAGCGTCTTACTTAGTGACGGTTGGTCTAAGTCGACTGTCAATGGATACAGCAGGGAAACAATTGTCACGTCTACTCGATATGCGAACGATCAGGAAAAAGCCAAAAAGCCAGAAAAACAGCTGTTTGACCGGGGAGGCCGATGCCCTCCCGGCACGGTGGCAGGAATGGATTGAATTGAATAGCGCAAAACTCCTCAACTACGCCCGCCAGCAGACCCGATGTGAACACGATGCAGAGGATGTTCTTCAAGATTCGATTGCCAGAATGTGGAAGCTGCGTCGTCGTTGTCCAGACGGCGTGCCCGCGATGTCCTTTGCCTACCAGACGATTCGTTGTCGGGCGATCGATATTGGTCGACAGCTGGATCGTCGCTCTGCCAGAGAAGATGTTACGTGCCAGCTTATGGAGACAGAGAAAGGCGAGTGGTTCGAAGATGATCTGGTGGAGAAGCGAGAGGTCGCCGGCATCCTTCGTAAGGCGCTCCGAGGTCTACCCAGCAAGCTGCGCGAAGTGATCGAGCTTAAGATCTGGGGCGGTCTCACTTTCGCCCAGATCGCGAAAAAAGTGGGAGCTCCACTGAACACGGTGACTTCCCGTTACCGTTATGCGCTGGCACACCTTCGGCGTGAAGTGGTGCCGCTTCAGCTTGATCTGGGAGCGTGAATTTTATTTGGATGTGGGACTGCAAAATGGCGATCGTATTGTAATTGGCACTCACGATAAGAGTGACGATGCTCTGGCAACTTAAATAGAAAGGCATTCATGACTGAAACCCTATCGACAAATGCAACAACTTCGCCTGCTGGCAACCCAACCGGACAGAAGACTGGCACGCACAGCGTTTTCATTGGTTACCTGCTGTGGATCCTTGGATTCACCGGTGCTCATCGCTTCTACTTTGGCCGGCCAGTGTCGGGAGCCATCTGGCTCTTTACTGCTGGCTTGCTGGGAGTCGGCTGGCTGATTGACCTTTTCCTCATTCCGGGGATGGAGCGCTCTGCGGAAAAGAAATATGTGGTGGGAAAATACGACTACACTGTCGCCTGGATCTTGCACACGTATGTCCTAGGCCTTTTAGGGGCTCATCGGTTCTATATCGGCAAGTGGGGGACTGGCTTGCTTTATCTCTGCACGGGCGGGCTCTTTGGCATCGGTTTCATCTATGACTTCTTTACGCTGAACCGCCAGGTTAGCGAAAGAAACATGGAGACCCGGTAGGTCAACGTTTCCCAATGAGAAGAAATTCGATCGCACTTCGGAACTGGATCCTCTAAATGGGGATCCATGCCCGAACCTGCGATTGTCGAACAAGAATCTACGGCCGCCGAAACTACCGTAGACATCCGCCGAACACCGGAAGTTTCGGTGTGGTGCGGATTTACTCGATCAGTTGATTTTTGTGTACCGACTCCCCTTGCTATCGGAGGTTGTGCTTGGTAGAACGCCTCTGTTTTGACTGATCAATCCCCCGAAAATTCGCATGATCCTGGCGCAGAATGCAACAGCGGGGAGCCGCTGCTGTTGATGTCAGGTATTGAGAAAAGGTTTCCTGGAGTGCACGCACTCCGGGGCGTCGGCCTGCAGGTGCGCGCCGGAGAGGTTCTGGCTTTGTTAGGGGAAAACGGAGCGGGGAAGAGCACGCTGATCAAGGTACTGGGAGGAGCGCACCGTGCGGATTCCGGGGATGTGAGGATCAATGGGAAACCGGTGTCGATTGGAACGCCGGCTGAGGCTGAGGCGGCAGGGATCGCGGTGATCTATCAGGAGTTTAACCTGGTGCCTTCGCTGACTGCCGTAGAGAACATTTTCCTGGGGAAAGAGCCGAGTCGCTGGGGCTTCATTCGGCGCGGGGTCGAGCGGAATCGAGTCCATGAAGTGCTCGCAAAAATTGGCATGGAGATCGATCTCGATGTTCCGGTCCGACAATTGAGTGTGGCGCAGCAGCAAGGAGTCGAAATTGCCAAGGCGCTGATCTTGGATGCACAGGTTCTGGTGATGGACGAGCCCAGCGCAACATTGACACCGGAAGAGGTGGACAAACTGTATGCGGTCATTCGCGAGCTTCAGGCCCACGGGATCGGGATCATCTACATCAGCCATCGACTGGAGGAGATTTTCAAAATCGCAAACCGGGTAACAGTGCTGCGGGACGGCAGTCACGTGGGCGACCGGAATATGGACGAGATCGACCGCAAGGGTCTGATTGAACTCATGGTAGGGCGGCCGCTGGAAAGTGAGTTTCCTCCGCGCACTTCCCAATTCGGCAAGACCCGGCTTGAGGTCAAAGGGCTGAAGCGCTCGAGGAAGGTTCGGGACGTGAGCTTTGAGATCAGAGAGGGCGAGGTGCTTGGGGTGACGGGGCTGGTTGGAGCGGGACGGACAGAAACGGTGCGGTTGATTTTCGGCGCAGATCAGCGCGAAGCTGGAGTGCTCATCCTTGATGGAAAGGAACTCGATATTCGATCGCCCCGCGATGCTATCCGCGCTGGGATTTGTCTACTGACGGAAGATCGCAAACACCAGGGGCTGCTGCTCGGTGCTTCTGTCAGGGACAATTTTGCCCTGCCCAACCTTCCGCAGATGTCCACGGGTGGGTTTGTCAGGAATGGTGAGTTGCGTGACCGGTTTGCAGGTTATGTCAAAAGTCTGCAGATCAAAGTACCTCATCAGGATCAGCTGGCGCGCAATCTTTCCGGCGGAAACCAGCAGAAGGTTGTGTTGGCCAAATGGCTTGCGAGGAATGCGGAAGTGATCATTTTCGATGAGCCGACCCGTGGCATCGATGTCGGGGCAAAGTTCGAAATTTATCAGTTGATCAACGAACTCTCCGCCCAGGGGAAAGCAGTGCTCATGATCAGCTCGGAACTGCCGGAAGTTCTGGGGATGAGCGATCGCATTCTGGTGATGCACGAGGGCAGGATTACTGGAGAAATCACCGATCCGCGCTCCGCTACGCAGGAAGACGTCATGCAACTGGCCGTCGCCTGAACCTCTTTTTTATCTCAGTGAAAATCCTAACAAAACACGCAAACGAGTGGATCATGATCATCGTGTTGATCCTGATAGGTGCTTACATCACTTATGCTACCACCGAGAAATCACATCCGGAGGATGCTGCGGCGGGCACTCAAGTCGCAGGCGCGATCTTGGAGGATGCCAGTCATCCGGTTGTCGTTGTCATTGGCACGGGCAAGCAGACTGAGTTCGTCGCTGCCGCAGAGTCGGCGTTGCTGGCCGCGGGTGGAAAGGTGACCACAGCGATTGGCGGGCCGCAGGAAGCGCGAACGACTCTGGAGAAATTGCAGCAGGAAGGATCAAAGGTGACGCACATCGCCTGTGTGAAGGAGGTTGCGAACTGGGGGCTCATCAGCAACTTCCGCACAAATTTTCCAGAGCTGGCTTCAGCGGGAATCGTAGTGCCGGATTCTGTGAACCGGTCGCCATTTCTGGAACGGTCGAATATCCTAAACTTGGCGGACCGCACCGCGACGATCGGCATCATTGCGATAGGCATGACGATGATCATTATCACCGCAGGAATCGACCTTTCCGTAGGTAGCCTCGTCGCACTTTCGGCTGTCATTTCGGCCTGGATACTTGAAGCGAAATTCGGAGGCACGGGGGCAACGGTCACGCAGATGATAATGGCATCTGGAATCGCCATTCTGGTTTGCGGAATTTTTGGCTTTGCGAGCGGTTCACTGGTGACCTGCGTCGGCGTGTCGCCGTTTATCGTGACGCTGGTGTTCATGATGGTGGCGCGTGGCCTGGCATTCATCATTAGCAAAAATGAATCGATATCCGAGACCCCGGAATCCTTTGGCTGGCTAGGGCAGGGGAAGGTTATGATGATGCCAATTCCGGCATTGTTGATGGTGATTCTATTCGTCCTGTTTCACATCCTGATGACCCGCACAGTGCTCGGCCGCTACATCTATGCTGTCGGGGGCAATAGGGAAGCAGCCCGCCTGTCAGGAGTTCCCGTCAGCTCAGTGTTGCTCTTCGTCTATACGGTTACTGGTATTCTCGCAGGAGTGGTGGGGATCATCACCGCGTCTAGATTTGGCACGGGCAAGGCGACTTTTGGCGATATGATGGAGCTGGACGTCATCGCCGCAGTGGTGATCGGAGGGACGTCTTTGTTCGGCGGGGAAGGGCGACTGACGGGTACCTTTATTGGTTCACTCCTCATCGTTGTCATTCGCAACGGGATGAATTTACTGGGAATCAAGGATAACGAGCAACCCGTAGTGCTGGGCATCGTCATTCTCGGTGCGGCGATTGTTGATACCATCGGCAAGCGCCGCCGTGGCATGGTCTGACTTCGCCGGGATTACTGGTAACCGTAGAACAGTACCGCCGGTATCGTCGTTGCCTTGGCACCCTTGGGAGTTTCGGCGCGCATCAGCACCAGGTAGGCACCAGTTTTGCGCGGTTTCACTTCGACCGTGGTAACGGGACCTTTCACTGTGCTTTCGCCCAGGACGTTTCCGTATTTGTCCACTACCATGACATGGTAGCGGGTTCCGGGAGCTGTGCTTTGGTCTCCAGCAAGAAACAGCCGGTAGGTGTGCCCTTTGAAGAATTGCAGCCGGATTGCTTTTCCTTTTGCTCCTGATAGCGAGCCACTCCAGAAATCCTGGCGCAAGCGCATTCCAGATTTTTCGAACGGGGCTGCCGCCTTCCTGGCCTGACGCTCCGCGCTTCCCGGAGAAGGGGTGTCAGCATGGGCAGAAAATATGCTTAGGCTCACCAGCATTGCAATTGCTGGTTTGATCAAGGAAAAGCGGCGTGGCACGGGATGAGGCACAACTGACCGTAAACGTTTCCTGGCACGATCGCTAAGAAATTTTTCGAATTCTCAGGGATCGTCTGGTGGGTTCGTGATGAGTTGGCACAGACTTCGTTTTGCTTTACAATCCAGCAAGTTCCACGACCTTCGGAGTTTTCCATCAATCTGTGTCCCGGAAACCCATCATCTTCGAATTATTGCGGGCATCGCTCGGGCTTCTTGTGTGTATATTATTGAATATCAATGCACATGGCGCACTTGTGACATTCCCTGCCGCCGTGTGGGGACACAATCCGGTGAACTACTACGAGGTGCTCGATGGAATCGGCAAGACTAGAGTGGTGGCCCGCCCCCTGGCCGCAGGAGATCAGTTTTCAATGCAATTTGACTCTCTGGATGCTCTGTTGCGTTGGAAAGGAGGCGGGGAACCACCGATCATTGTGTCTGACCGGCAGTATGGAACCAGTGTTGACGGCATCGAGTCGATCGTTCTGCCTCAGACATCCAGTGATCATGACCGGGCAGTGGCAGTCGGCTATTTTAACCTGCGCCGTGCGTTCAATTGGCACATCCCTTCTGTCAATGACTTTGTCATGCCCAGAGGAATGGCATGGATGGAGGCCCCATCGGGAGTCGGTCAGGAACCACTGTCACTTGCTGGAGTGACCCGTGCCAGCATTTTTGGCGCTGATCCGACAGAGCGCGACGATGTAGCGGAGAAGGCCGCGATTGCCGACTTTCTGGATCCTGCCGAGATAGCCGAAAAGCTGGATCTCGCGTCAAAACCCGAGCCCACCATTCTGGCAATATTGGGAGTTCTGGCGGCAATGTTGATCGTCGCCGTGCTTCGGGTGAACTTTCAGTTGCACCGCTAAGCGGATTTCAAGCCCAGCGGCCGGTCGTCACATAGGCGGCCACTCTTGCATCATTGTCGCCAGCAGCCCAGACGACTCGGAGAAAGTCGGCGGCATGAAGGTCATGGCGGGCGAGGAAGGCGCGGTCTCCTCCGCAGGAGTACATTATGTTTGGATCCAGAGTGCCAGCAAGCTTGCCGCGGGCCTTGACCAATATTCTGGGCAGCCAGACGATGCCGTCGTATTCCGCATTCTTGGCAGGCAGATCTGCAGGCAGGATCTCCTTTTCGGAGCTGACAACGCCTTTCTGCACCGTCAGGAAATAGTCGTGGCGCACGGCAGCAACCAGCAACGCCGTCGAGGGGGCAACATCATAGCCATCACAGAAGTCTTCGACAAAATCGAAGAACTCCCGGGGTTTGTGACCGATCGCACTGAGAAAGGCGCGGGAGTCCTCGTCGTAGTAGGTTTCAAAGTCTTCGTTGCCGCTCTTGTATTCCGCACAGCATTTGTCGAACAGTTCGAGAAAGGTAACGTTCCAGGGGCAGGATCCGGTTTCGGTAGGGTGTTCCATTTGGAACCGTTGCCCGTTGATCCCGACGGCGTCAAGTCAGCTCTGCTGCCAGAAAACAGTGACTGCTATCCAAAGGAGCAGCACGCCGAAAATACCGTTGATCCAGCGCACGGAATTGGCATACACGCGGGCCACTGGCGGCCACTGCAGGAGCAATACGAAAAGACTCCAGAGCACCACTGCTTCACCAACAATGATCAAGCCAAAGAGAACCCGACGGTTGAGATCAGCGCTGGGCGAGAGCGTGGTCGCCAGTATTCCCGAGAAAAACAGGAACACTTTCGGATTCGTCAAGTTGGTGATGAGACCTTGGGCAAAGGCGGTCTTGCAGCTGATTGCAGGAGGTAATGTTGAATCAACCGAGATAGCCACATGGTCTGTCTGTGGTTTGAAGACGCTCACGAGCAAACGTATCCCGATCCAGGCCAGATAACCAGCGCCGATCAGCCACAGGAGCTGAAGCGCCTCTGGGAAGCGCTCGCTGAAAGTCGCCAGTCCGGTGATGACCACCGTGGTGTGTACGATGATCCCGAGTGATATTCCTAACACAGTGCTCAATGCCACACTGCGCGGGTGCGCCATGCTATTCTTCAGGATGAGTAGCATGTCCGGCCCTGGCGAGAACTGGCCGGCGGCCATCGCCAGGGCGAATGTCAGGATTTCTGGCAGTGAGATTTCCACCGCAGTCAGTCACCGATTACTCGGATGCTTTTCTGAAATGCTCACTCAGCTCTTTGAGGCGGTCGGAATTGATCCAGTCGACACCCGAGTTGTGCAAAATGTCCCACATCGCAGGATTGTCAGGCGTCGCCCACAGTCTCAGCTGTTTTCCTTCGGCATGCGTTTTTTCAACGAGTGAACGCAGCTTCGCTAGTTCGGCATCACTCATCGGCCCGTCGCCTCGCCAGTCGAAGTGCTGGCTGAAATTGTCACTGATCCATGGCACCAATGCGGGCGAGTCACCCTTGCCCAAATCACCCAGGCGACCGTCGAATCCCGCGTAACGAACCTCCTGCTCGGCCATCATCGCTTTTGGTCGATTGCCCGAAATGATCACCGTGACCGCCCGGTAATCGATGCTGCCATCTTTGCCAAACTCGGTCAGCAGATTCTTGTATTCGGACAAAACGGCATGGAGCGCCGTATACGTTGTTTCAGCTTCCGATTTGAGATCGATCAGCAAGTAGAACCTCGGAGCATCGACTCCTGGATAGACAGACGCGTCCTTGTTTCGGCCTGCGATCTGCTTCAGCGGATTAAGATAGAGGCTCTGAAGGGTGCGTTCAGGCTTCACCTTATCCCTGTCATGGGCCACCAGCAGCTGGCCTTCGATCAAATACACATCTGCCTCCACGCTGCAAAACCCGGCGTCCAGGGCATCGAACAATGGCCGATCGTGCTCGTAGTCATTGTGGGCATGCGCTTGCGCGGTGGGCTGTGCCAGCGAATCAGGGATAGATGCAGGTACCTGGGCCCAAAGGCTGAAGCTTCCCAGTCCCGAGACCAGCGTGAGAAAAAAATGCTGAAGCGGTTTCATTTGTGTCATGTGGCGGCAATACTTGCGTCGAAGGTAAGGCTACGCCAAGTTTCCATTGATTTTGTGCTGGATTACAAGCCAGTAACGGATTTCCTCTCCCTGAAGGCGGCTTTCGCCCCAATCGCAAACGTATCCGCAACAAATCTCTCATCTTTGTGAGCAAACCACCTAAAGAAAACAATATGCAATGGTTGACCTATGCCCTGATGACCGTCGCCTTCTGGGGCGTCTATGGAATTTTTCTGCACAATGGTGCGATGGGCATGTCGGATCCGGTTCTGGGGCGCTATAAGGCGTTTCTTTGGGTGGGAGTTGCCTACTTTCTGGTCGCGATCGTTGCTCCGCTGGTGCTTTTGATCAGCAAGGGTGGCAACTGGTATTCAATGCCGGACAAGGGGGTTGCCTGGAGCCTGGTGGCGGGTGTTGTGGGAGCTCTAGGGGCGTTTGGTGTGCTGTTGGCATTCGGAGCGGGCGGTGCACCGCCAGTGGTGATGTCGATCATTTTCGCTGGAGCACCAGTAGTGAATGCGATTGTCGCACTGGTTTTGCACCCGCCGAAGGGAGGCTGGGGTGCAATCCCGTTGCCGTTTTACGTGGGCATCCTGATGGCTGCTTTAGGCGGATTCCTGGTGACAAAGTATAAGCCGGGCCCGCCGGCAAAACCTGCCGCAACCACTGTTCAGGTCGAGACGGTGGACTACTCACGCTACACGATCCGTTAATCGCCTCGCCGCAGATCCATGTCTGGAACTGAGAGGCAACTTGAAAAGATTCGTGCGCTCGTTGTTGAAATCAACGGTAGCGGCAACCGTTTCTACCGCAGGTTGCTCGACGGCGTGGACGTCACCTCCCTGGAAAGTTTCGTCAACACCTGTCCGCATACGGACAAATCGATGCTGGCAGCTGACCGGATTGAGAATCCTCCCTGGGGCACCAATTTAACTTACCCGCTGCGCGACTATTCCCGGTTTGTCCAGACCAGCGGCACATCCGGGCCGCCGATGGCTTGGCTGGACACCAGGGAGAGCTGGGGAGCAATGTTAGATTGCTGGAGAGTGGTCTATGAAAAGGCGGGAGTTCAAGTCGGTGATGACCGGGTAATTTTTGCATTTTCTTTTGGGCCTTTTCTTGGATTTTGGACCGCATTTGAAGCTGCTGCGCAAATGGGGCTGATGGCCATTCCCAGCGGTGGCATGTCGAGTGCGGCACGTCTGGAGGCCGCACATCGTTACGGAGCGACTGTCTTGTGCTGCACGCCGACATACGCTCTCAGACTGGGCGAAATTCGCGCGACTTTACCTGCTGAACAGAAACCTGTGGAAGTCCGCCTGATCATTGTGGCCGGTGAGCCGGGAGGCAGTATTCCCTCAACGCGGAAGCGGCTTAAGCAGCTTTGGCCTGAGACGCGGATATTCGACCACCATGGCCTCACGGAAGTGGGCCCGGTCAGCTATGAAGATCCCGATCAACCGGGCCGCCTCTGTATTATCGATGACGCTTACTTTGCTGAAATCCTGGATCCTGAGTCTGGAGCTGAAATGGCCGAAGGGGAAAAGGGTGAGCTGGTGCTGACCACTCTGAATCGCTGGGGATGCCCGCTGCTGCGCTATCGCACGGGCGACCTCGTTCAGAAGGGGCGAGGGACGGATGGCGCGCTGGCTTTGGAAGGGGGCATTCTTGGCCGGGTCGACGACATGGTAGTCGTGCGCGGGGTGAATCTTTATCCAGGCGCAATCGAGGGCATCGTTCGCGGCTTCCCTGAAGTGATCGAGTATCAGGTCGTCCAACGCACGTGCGACCACATGTCGGAGGTTTCCGTGCGACTGGAAATTGAAAGCGTTTCAGATCCCGCTGCCATCGTGGCAAACGTGGAGACGGCGCTGAGGAATGCTTTTGGATTGAGAATCCCGGTATCCGTGGCCTCGGAAGGCCTGCCTCGATTCGAATTCAAAGCTCGCCGATGGATCAAGGAAGCGTAAAGTTTGATCAGACCCATAATTATCCCATGATCGTAGAACTCACGAACATCACTAAGTCGTTTGCAGATTCGGAAGGAGGCGCTGCCCGCAAGGTTCTCGACCAGCTCGAGTTCCGTCTCGAAGGCGGAGAATCTGTGGCGATCATCGGTTCGTCCGGCAGCGGTAAAAGCACGTTGCTCAATATTATCGGTACTCTCGATTTACCGGATACAGGTGAGGTAAAGCTGTTTGGCAACAGCATTGCGGGCGCATCGGAGGCTGAGTTGAGCCACTTGCGAAGTGCTCAGATCGGCTTCATTTTTCAACTTCATCACCTGCTCCCTCAGTGCAGTGTTCTGGAGAATGTTTTGGTGCCGACGCTGGCGCTTGAAAAAAGTGATCGCTCCGCTGCTGCTGATCGTGCCCGCAAACTTCTTAAGCGTGTGGGCCTGGATGGTCAGGAAAGCAAGCGTCCGGCTCAACTGTCTGGAGGAGAACGTCAGCGGGTAGCGGTGGTGCGTGCGCTGATCAACCAACCAAAGTTGCTACTGGCCGACGAGCCCACTGGCGCTCTCGATGCAGAGAATGCGTCCAATTTGATCGATCTTCTGGGCGAATTGAATCACGAGGAGTCGGTGGCGGTGGTCATGGTGACCCACGATCAGGCGCTCGCGTCCCGCATGAGCCGGGTTCTCCGGGTGCGGGAGGGAAGGCTCGAGATCGAGGGCTAGATCGCCGGAGCAGCCTCTTCATTTTCGACATTTCACCGGATTGACGAACAGCGGGAAGGGTTGCACTGTGGCAATCCGCCCGGGTTAGGGCTGAAAATACCTGTATGTTTGTCGATCACATTAAGATCCAGGCGAAAGCCGGAGATGGCGGAAATGGCTCACCCCACTTCCGACGCAAGAAATTCCTCCCGCGGGGCGGGCCGGATGGAGGCGATGGCGGCAACGGTGGAGATGTTGTTCTGATGGTCGATCACCATACGGACAACCTGAAAACCTTTTTCTTCAATTCCCGCGTGAAAGCCCCTGATGGCAAAGCTGGAGGCGAAAACCAAAAGACCGGCCGATCGGGTAAGGCTCTCGTTCTCAAGGTTCCCCAAGGCACGATTGTCTATCGGGAAATCCCCAAGCCCGAACAGGAGTGGAGTGAGGAATCCGGTATCACGGAGGAGGACGCACTTGAGCCTGAGGATCCCGCTGACATTCAAACGGCGACAGAGGAGTCTGACATGCAGCTTGATATGGTGACGCGCACCCTGCGCATGAGCCGCGAGACCGGCCTTGATCTTGAAGTGGTCGCTGATTTGACCGAGATCGGGCAGCGATTCGTACTGTGCAAGGGGGGGAAAGGTGGGCGAGGGAATTACCGATTCAAAACAGCAGTCAACAAGGCTCCTGAAGCCGAACCAGGTGAGCCAGCGGAAGAGGGGGAGTTCTACCTTGAACTGCGGCAGATTGCCGATGTGGGAATGGTAGGCTTTCCCAATGCAGGCAAGTCGACTCTCGTAGGGCAGTTGTCTCACGCGAAGCCGAAGATCGGAGCTTATCCGTTCACCACTCTCAAGCCAAAGGTCGGGGTGATCGAGTTCCCTGGCTTCAAACGGGCAACCGTCGCGGATATCCCCGGCCTCATTGAAGGCGCGCACCGTAACGTGGGATTGGGGCACGATTTCCTGCGCCACATCATGCGCTGTCGCTTGCTCCTGTTTGTGGTCGACATGGCGGGCTCTGAAACGCGTGATCCTATCGAGGATGTCGAAACCCTGCGCAAGGAACTGTCGATGTACGACGAGAGTCTAGGGAAGCAGGCATGGCTGGTAGTAGCCAACAAGATGGACTTGCCCGAATCGGAGGAGTTGCTGGAACGCTTCAGGCAACGTTTTCCCAAGGTCGAAATCGTTCCAATCTCCGCAATGCTGGGACAGGGGATCGAGGAACTAAAGGAACGGCTGTGTGAAATCGTCAGCCATCGCCCTGAATAAAGAGGCGCTGGTCATTCGTTGCATCTTAACCTGATACCGAGCCATTAAGCCGACCGTCGCCAGCTACTGCACCACCTTTCTGAAGCCGGAGATGCTGCACATCTACCGGCAGGTAACTGGCCTTCGGGATTACAAAACATTCGTCATCACTCAGCAGCGTATGAGCGCTGAGAAGTTTCCATTCGACGAGATCGAACTCACGCGCAAGCCTGCGAGCAATTTTGTCCGGCGCTTCTGGCTAAAGTACATCAAGAAAGAACCGCCCATCGTCTATCGGGGCGAATACGGCGTGCTGGAAAAAATTCTTCGCGATCGTTCCGCTGACCTGATGCACGTCTATTTTGGTCATACTGGTGTGCATCTCCTGCCATTCATCCAGCGCTGGCCGAAACCTGCGATCGTTTCCTTTCACGGCATGGATGTTCAGCCGCGCACGGATCGTCCAGGCTACGTGGAAAAGCTGGGTGAGTTGCTGGCTACCCTTCCGCTGGTGCTGGCGCGGTCGCACTCACTGCGGGATCGGCTTGTCGAGCTTGGTTGCCCGGATCAAAAAATTCGGATCAACCGGACGGGAATTCCAATGGATAAGTTTCCGGTGGTTGAGCGGGCATTTCCGCAGGACGGCCGATGGAAGCTGGTTCAGGCCTGTCGGCTGATCGAAAAGAAGGGGCTGGATGTGGCGCTGCGGGCGTTCGCAAATTTTTCGCAACGCTATCCCGGGGCAACGTTCACGATCGCCGGTGAAGGGCCGTTGCTCGGGCAGATGCAAGCGTTGGCGGGGGAACTGGGAGTGGCGGAGCGTGTGAATTTCCCGGGGTTTCTCAGCGAGCAACAACTGTGTCAGCTTTTCACTGAATCACATCTGTTCGTGCATCCAAGCCAGCTCACCGAGGATCAGAACCAGGAGGGTGTCCCCAACGCGATGCTCGAAGCCATGGCCACAGGACTTCCAGTCGCTGCGACGCTGCATGGGGGAATACCCGAGGCGGTCATCCATGGCGAAACAGGCTTGCTGGTCCGCGAGCGTGATGTCGACGGATTGACGCAAGCGCTCGATTCTTTCGCCGCAAGTGAAGATTTCTGGCGGCGTTTCTCACAAGCCGCCGCACATGACGTGCGGCAGAACTTTGAGCAGACGGCACAGATCAAAAAGCTCGAAGGTTTCTATGATGAGGCGCTTGCTGCCAGGGAGGGATGAATTCGTGCGCGCCGTCATCTGAAAATTCATCGACGAGGCCGCTGGTTGCCAGCCTCTGCGGCACCTATCTGAAGCCGGAGATGCAGAGCCTCTACCGGCAGATCGCGAATCTCAAGGAGTTCAGGAATATTGTAATCGCTGAGCAGGTTCAAAACATTGAGCAGTTTCCCTTCGATCCTATCGTGCGGATGACAAAGCAGCCCAGGCTGAAACCCAGGGGGAATTTCCTGCTTCGATTTTGGTACAAGCACATTACCAAACAGTGGCCGCCGCCGCGCGAGATCACTACGGAACGCCCATTCTACCCTTACGATGTTCATTCTCTCCTCGCTGCCCATGGTGTGGATGTCGCGCATGCCTATTACGGCCACAAGGCGGTCAAATACCTTCCGATGCTGCGCAAGTGGGGCGGGCCATGGGTCGTTTCGTTCCATGGCGTCGATGTTATCAAGTTCATCGATCACGATGGATACCCAGATCGACTGAAGGAAGTTTTCGCCGAGGCGCGCTTAGTCCTGGGCCGCAGCGATTCTCTACTGAGTGCCTTGAGCAATCTGGGATGTCCCGATGAAAAACTTCGAATCAACCGCACGCCCATTCCCCTCGATGCCATTTCTTTTTCCCGGCGCCAGCCACCCTCGGATGGCCAGTGGCGGCTCATCCAGGCCTGTCGCTTAATCGCCAAAAAGGGCCTGTTCACGACTTTGAAAGCGTTGCCGTTGGTCATCGCCCAGTTCCCAAATTTGAAATTCGTTGTCTGCGGGCAGGGGCCGCAGGAACAGGAGTTTCGGAAGCGGATCGCCGCTGCGGGACTGGAAAACCATGTGGAACTGGTTGGTTGGCTCAGTCAGCAGGAACTGCTTGGGCGCTACCAGCAGTCACACGTGTTTCTTCACCCCAGCGAAATGACGAAATCCTCTGATCAGGAGGGCGTGCCCAATTCAATGCTGGAAGCAATGGCCAGCGGACTACCAGTCGTTGCAACGCAGCACGGCGGCATTCCCGAAGCAGTAACGAGTGGGCACGACGGACTGCTCGTCCCGGAGAAGTCGCCAGAACAACTGGCAGCAGCCCTCATCGCCCTGCTAACCGACCCAGCAAAGCTGCTGGCAACGTCTCAAAACGCATCCAATTCCGTGCGAGCACGATTCGGCCTTGAGCAGCAAATCGAAAACCTCGAAAGCTGCTACAGAGAGGCAATGATATGAGGGGGTATTAACCGCAATCCGCGATCAGCCAAATCACCACGAAGCGCAGCAATTTTACAATCGCCCCGAAGCCGCTCGCCTTAACAAATATTTGTATCCGCCAATGCTGGCGCGCTGCCTACCGCAGACGGTAGACGATGCGTGCCTTATCGCGATCGTAGGGGGACATCTCCATCTTAACCTTATCTCCCACCACGAGGCGAATGAATCGCTTGCGCATTTTACCCGAAATGTGGGCCAGTACCGTGTGGCCATTGTCAAGGCTCACCTTAAACATTGTACCAGCCAAAACTGCGGAAATAGTTCCCTCGATCTCAACTGATTGCTCCTTCTCGGCCGCGTGGGTCTCACGATGCTGACGGCGCTTTTCGGCGCGCTGAAAACGCTGACGCCTAACATCACCCCTTGTTTTGGTAGTCTTTTTTCTTGGTCTAGTTTGATTCATATTACTTACATGCCGCCACTGCAAAAATTTGATTCCAGCGCCGGGTAAAACGTTTAATAATCAAGGTTATTACCACAATGGCAAATGATTTTGGTGACAATTCCGTGAAAAAGCCTTGAAAATCGCACGTAGCGCCGCACTTGTGGCGACTTTTTGCCATTAGGTATCCCGTTCGCCACGCGCCATGACGACTTTTCCTGTGCGTACGGTTTCGATGATTTCAAACGGCGCAAGCAGACGTGTGGCCGCGTCCAGCTTGTCGGAATCCCCGTGAATCATGGCAATCATCGATGTTTCGGTCAGATCGACTGTCTTGCCGCCGAAGTGTTCGATGACCTGTAGGGCCTCGGTGCGAGCCGGGCCTTGAACCAGAAATTTGACTAAGAGCAGCTCTTTCACAACCGCATTCGACCCGTTGTGCTCGGAGCAGTGAATGACGTCGATCAGCTTCTCGCACTGCTGGACGATCTGGTTCAGGCCGGCTGGGTCTCCGCTAATGCCGAGCGTAAGACGCGAGAATCGAGGGTCGCGGCCCTGGGACACAACAAGTGAATCAATATTGTAGCCGCGGCGCGCGAAGACCTGGCAAATGCGCATCAGCACGCCTGGCTGGTTGTTCACAAACATACTTAGCGTGTGCCCGCCAAGGATGTCAGGAGCAGGAGGAAGTTTGCTATCGGTAGTAACTATCGTACGAGACATGAAAGGAAATATTACGGAGTTTTTGTATGGAGCGGGTGAAGCAATCAAGAGCGATCAGGTGGACCCCACCGGTTTTTCCATCTTGTGCTTCGGTGGCTCGATCAGCATGGCTTCGAGCGCTGCTCCGGCCGGGATCATAGGGAACACGTTTTCAGTTTTCACGCACTCGGCATTGATGATGACCGGGCCGTCGCGGTGCTCCAGAGCCCGCTTTAAAACCTTCTCAACATCAGCGGGTCGCTTTACCGTGAGGCCCAGTGCTCCGTAGGATTCCGCCAGTTTGGCAAAATCTGGGTTGCCGACGAGATCGACACCGCTTTCCCGATTGTCAAAGAATAGCTCCTGCCACTGGCGAACCATGCCAAGGTAGTGGTTGTTCAGAACGAGCACAATAACAGGAAGTTTGTGAACGACAGCCGTGGCAATTTCGCAGAGCGTCATTTGGAATCCACCATCGCCAACGATTGCAACAACCGTTGCGTCTGATTTCGCGAACTGCGCGCCGATCGCGGCCGGGAACCCGAAACCCATCGTACCGGCGCCGCCAGAACTGATCCAGTGGAACGAGGCATCGTTGCGGTAGAACTGGGCAGCCCACATTTGATGCTGGCCGACGTCGGTGGTCACGATGGCTTTGCCTTCGGTCAATTCGTAGAGTTCGTCGATCACCTGCTGAGCACGCAGCCCGCCTTGCTTGCGATAGCTGAGGGGAAACTTCTTTTTGTATCCATCGAGGTGCTCCAGCCATGGTTTGGTATCGAGCGTGACGATGTGCTTGTTCAGTTCGGTAAGAACCGCGCGCGCATCGCCGATGACTTCCACATCTGGGCGGATCATCTTGTTCATCTCAGAAGGATCGATATCGATGTGAATGATCGTTGCGTTGGCCCCAAACTTGTCAGCCTGGCCAATGATACGGTCGTCAAAACGTGATCCTACATTCAATATAAGGTCACATTCGCACATTGCTTTGTTGGCGTAGGCTGTGCCGTGCATTCCCAGCATCCCGAGTGACAACGCATGGGTTTCCGGGAAGACTCCCTTTCCAAGCAGAGTGGATGTCACGGGGGCCTGCAGTGTTTCGGCCAATTGCATCAATTCCTGATCGGCACGGGCGATCATGGCTCCGTGCCCGGCAAGAATGACGGGACGCTTTGAGTCCCGGATCGCACGGGCTGCTGCCATGATCGAATCCTGATCGATGTTGTAAGCTTCTTCCGGATGGTAGCCTGGAAGATCAGGCTCCTGCTTCAGATCGCCGGTGAATTCACTCTGGCTGATGTCCTTGGGAATATCGATCAGTACTGGACCAGGCCGACCGGTTGTTGCAATCCGATAGGCCTCTGTGGCGATCCGTGGAAGCGAATTGGTGTCCCTTACCAGATAGTTGTGCTTCACAATTGGAATGGTGATGCCAAAAATATCCGCTTCCTGAAAGGCATCCTTGCCCAGCATCCAGGTAACCTGCTGGCCAGTGATAATGATCATCGGAATCGAATCCATCTGCGCAGTCATGATTCCAGTGATCGTATTGCCAGCTCCCGGGCCGCTGGTAACCAGAACCACGGCGGGTTTTCCGGTGGCGCGAGCGTAACCGTCCGCCATGTGAGTGGCGCCTTGCTCGTGTCGGGTAAGCACAAATTTGATGTTCGTCTTGACAGTCTCCAGCGCATCAAAGATCGGCAAGGCGGCTCCTCCAGAATAGCCGAAGATATACTCAACGCCGAGTTCGTTCAGGGTGTGGATGAGGGCTTGTGCACCATCCATTTTTGGTTCGCTCATATGAATCAGGGTAAAATGAAGAATTTGGGATAAAAAATGCCTTCGGATGTTGGTGGAGTCAATGAAAATTGGCTTATTTGTGATAAAATGTCATCCTCTCGATGGTTAAAGTTGGTGAAAATCTGTCATTTTGTTCAAAACTTGCCAGAGGAGGGGGTGGGTAGGGCGAAAGTCCGTGAATGGTTGGTGCTCGGGAATGATCACGGAAACTCCTGAGATTTGTCATCCGATCGTATAAATATGGAATTCCTGGCTATGAAGATTTGGATTCCCGGATTGTGCGATCGCCAGAGACTGGACAGGATGTTTGTCCGATTTAGCGTGCGGCAAATGATAGGATTGATTGTTTTTGCGAAAACCGATAAGGATTTTTGAAATGTGCTGTTCTTCTTTTCACTTGGGCTTGGTGTTTTCATTGCTACTTTTGCCATGCCGCCTTTATTCTCAATCCCTTCCACAGACGCGCCCGGTTGAAGGGCTCCACGACAGGAGTCCGCAAGTGCATGCCCTCGTGGGCGGTCGAGTGGTGATGCGACCGGGAGAGGTGCTGGATCGGGCCACGGTGATCGTGCGCGAAGGTATCGTGACGGCAGTCGGGGAATCCGTGGCAGTACCCGCGGATGCGCGGATATGGAATCTGGAAGGGCAGACGATCTATTCCGGTTTCATCGATGGCGCTACGTCGGCTTTTGACGACGGCTCGGAGTTTGATGCCTCGCACTGGAACCCGAAGGTGCGACCAGAGCGGCGGATGGCCGATACATTGAAGCCCGATTCCGCATTACGGGAAAAGTGGCGTGCACTGGGATTTACTGCGGCTGGTGCCATGCCTGGTAGTGGGATCTTCCGTGGTTCTGGATGTGTCATTCAATTGGGCGATGGTCCCTTGCGATCGAATGTGCTCAAGGAGGACACAGGCCAGTACGTGGCATTTGAGACGGGCCGAGGATACCCGTCGTCATTGATGGGAAGCATTGCGCTCATTCGTCAGGTGCTTATCGATGCAAAATGGGACGGTGACTACCGCCGGGTGTTTGAGGGAAATCCCTTTGGCCTGTCCCGACCTGAGGACAATGCGGCGTTGCAGGCTCTGGCGGGTGTGACTCGGAGCGAGTCGAATCTCGTGTTCGCTGCGGGAGACGAACTCGATTTTGAGCGGGCACTGCGGATCGGAGAAGAAGCGGGACTGCGGATTTACTTTCTCGGCAATGGCTACGAGTATCGGAAGCTA
The DNA here is from genome assembly GCA_020439995.1 of Verrucomicrobiia bacterium. GTDB lineage: Bacteria > Verrucomicrobiota > Verrucomicrobiia > Verrucomicrobiales > DEV007 > JAGROY01. The sequence goes on along the minus strand of JAGROY010000035.1, from coordinate 29,337 downwards.
CAGAGTCTGGCTGGTTCGCGTGCGCAGCTATTCCTTCCCATTGCGTTCCCTGGCAAGCCGCCGGTCGCTGATCCAGATGTGGCACTCGATGTTTCTCTGGAGCAGCTGCAGCACTGGGAGTCGGCTCCTGGGAATCCCGCTGCTCTGGAAGAAGCGGGAATCACGTTTGCTCTTTCGACGATGGGCCACAATGATGGAAACGGCTTCTGGAAGCACGTCAGGGAGGCGGTAGGACGCGGACTCGATCCACATGCGGCGCTGGCTGCATTGACGACTCGTCCAGCATCGATGCTCGGTATCGATCGACTGGTGGGTGAAGTATCGACAGGCAGGATCGCGAATTTTTCAATCTATACCGGCGACCCATTTGCCAGCGAAAAGGCGGAGCTCTACCAGATATGGATTGATGGAAAGTGTTATCCAATGCCTGCCGCGTTGCAGTTTGATCCAGTTGGAACCTGGGCGTTTCAGTGGGGGGAATTGGACGGCCCGAAGCAGGGAAAGCTGACGGGGAAATGGCCGGATTTTGCTTTCGAGTTCGACGATGCCGACGATGCCGACGATGCCGGCGAGCAACCGGAAAAGCCGAAGGAGGAATCCAAACCGTTGAAGCTGAAAGCGAAGGCAGCTGGCAATCGCCTGGTGCTGTCTGTCGATGAGAAGACCAAGGGCGTTTTCGCAGGCTTCAATGAATCGGTTCCTGTGCAACTGGCGGCCCACTATGCCGGTGGCCGTCTATCAGGAATCGCGCAGATGCCGGACGGCCGTACTGTTTCATGGTTCGGGACTCAAGAAGGGGACTCTAAGCGGGAGGACGAGAGTCCCATCGATGACAGTCCAAGTGATGATGACAGAAGCTCCAGCGGGCCCGCACGGCTTGCGCAGTATCCGGCTGGGGCATTTGGTGTGAAGGCTGACTCGCTGATGGCACCTGAGTCGATTTTGATCAAAGGGGCCACGGTCTGGCCGTGCGATGGCAGTAAGCCTGTCGACGACGCCGATGTTCTGGTGCGTGGCGGTAAGATTGTGAGGATCGGGCGCGATATCGCCGAGGAGGTCAGTCATGTAATCGACGGTCATGGAAAACATGTGACTCCTGGATTGCTCGACGCGCACTCCCACATTGCGATTAGCCGTGGCGTCAACGAGGGTACTCACGCGGTAACCATAGAAGTGCGTATCGGCGATGTCATTGATCCCACCGATATCAGTATTTACCGGCAACTGGCTGGAGGGCTCACCACTGCGAACATTCTACACGGCTCGGCCAATCCGATGGGGGGACAGAATCAGGTGATCAAGCTGCGCTGGGGGAAGGGCGCCGAGGGGCTTAAATTTGCCGGGGCCAAGCCGGGCGTGAAATTCGCGCTGGGAGAAAACGTAAAGCAGTCCAACTGGAGGAATGCGACAACGCGCTATCCTCAGACGCGAATGGGGGTCGAGCAGGTCATGAAGGACACCTTTTTGGCGGCGCGAAATTATGAGAAGCAACGTGTCAGCGGATCGCGTGTCCCATTCCGCCGCGATCTCAGGATGGATGCGGCACTGGAGATTCTGAATGGCGAGCGGATCGTCCATATTCACTCATATCGGCAGGATGAAATCCTGATGTTTGTCAGGCTTGCTGAGCAGTTTAAGTTCACGGTGGCAACCTTCCAGCATGTGTTGGAAGGCTACAAGGTTGCCGACGCCATTGCGGGTATCCACGCTGGCGGTTCGAGCTTTAGTGACTGGTGGGCCTACAAGTTCGAGGTCTACGATGCGATTCCATTTAACGGTGCCATCATGCACAACGCGGGAGTCCTGACGTCCTTCAATTCGGACGATGCTGAACTGGGGCGGCGGATGAACGCCGAAGCGGCCAAGGCCGTCAAATACGGTGGCGTGCCGGAAGAGTTGGCTCTGCAGTTCGTCACGCTGAATTCAGCGAAGCAACTGCGGATTGATGATCACGTTGGTTCGCTTGAGGTCGGAAAGGATGCCGATTTCGTGATCTGGAGCGGACACCCGCTGTCAACCTATTCGCGAGCCGAGCAAACGTGGATCGATGGGATTCGCTACTTTTCGCTTGAGGACGATGCCGCTTTGCGCAACGCGAATGCTACAGAGCGTCAGCGCCTGATCGGGAAGGCCCTGGCTACTCCTGACAAGAAACAGGACGACAAAGCTGAGTCCGATAATGCAAAGGATAACAAAGTCGAGCCATCGCTATCTCTCGCCGAGCGCTGGAAGCGAATGACGGGTGGCGCGCTGGAGCTCTATCAGGAGGAACTTGAGTATCGCCCTATCTACCATAATGGCGAAAATTTGCACACCTGCAGCGGTGACAGTTGTTCCGCATGTCGCCAGTAGAAACATTTACATTTCAGGGATCATGATCAGATTGAAAATTAACAGGGCTGGAGCCATGGCAATAGCGTTGGCAACATTGTTAGTCAGTGCGACAGAGGGAAGTGAAACGGTTCCTGCGCCACCGCAGACCCACCCGATTCTATTGAGGGGCGGAGAGATTCACACAGTTTCGGGCGAAACGTTCGAGAACGGGCAGTTGCTCATCATCGAAGGAAAAATTTCTCAGGTCGGCGGAGCTAAATTGCAAATCGACCTTCCTCCAGACACTGAGATTATTGATGTGACTGGGAAGCACGTGTATCCGGGATTGATCGCGGCGAACACGACGATCGGCCTGGTCGAAATTTCAGCTGTGAGAGCCACGGTGGATACAGCGGAAGCAGGCACGTTTAATTCGAACGCTCGAGTCGAAGTTTCCGTGAACCCTGATAGCGAAGTGATTCCGGTTACTCGTGCCAATGGGGTGCTCACAGCTTCGACGGTTCCGCAGAGCGGTGGGATCATCAGCGGGCGCTCGGCGCTCATGCGATTGGACGGATGGACCTGGGAGGATATGATAGTCAAAGCGCCCGTCGGGATGCACGTCTACTGGCCAAGGTTGCAAGCTGGATACTCGCAGGAACCAGGCGCAAAAGAGAACGCCGCTGCAGAACGGAGGAAGGCGGTTGAGAAGACGATCCGTCGCCTGGAAGAATTCGTCGCAGCCTCGCGTGCTTACGCAAAGTCGGACAAGAATCCCGCAGATCTTCGCCTTGCCGCGATGGAGCCCGTCATCAATAGAGAATTGCCGATCTTTGTGCATGCTGACGGCGTGGGCCAAATTGAGAGTGCTGCTGCGTTCGCCGAGCGAGAGAACCTGGAAATCGTGCTGGTGGGCGGGCAGGATGCGTGGCGAGTGGCGGATCTGCTGAAACGACTGGATATCCCTGTCATCTTAAGTCCGCAATCTCTGCCAAGACGCCGGGGAGAGGGCTACGATACAAATTTTAGCTCGCCGGCAAAATTGTCCGAAATGGGGGTTCGTTTCTGCATCGCCAACGACGGTTCAGCCGCCTCTGAACGGAATCTGCCGTATCAGGCTGCAGCTGCCGTGCCGTTCGGACTGGCGAAAGAGGATGCGCTCAAGGCGATAACGTTGAATGCTGCGCAAATCCTCGGTGTGGACGATCGATTGGGGGCTCTGGATGCAGGAAAAGACGCAACTTTGATTATAACCGACGGCGATCCTCTGGAGATTCCCACTCACGTAGAATCAGCTTATATTCAGGGGCGGAAACTGGATTTATCCAGCCGACACACTCGTTTGAATGAAAAGTACAAAGGTAAATACGACGGGACTGAGGGAAACTGATGAAAGTATAAAGGTTCAACGCATTATCTTCTTGATCGGTCCGGAAATTGCTGCCTATTCACGCAACTATTCTGGAAGATTGAAGAAGAACGGATGACAAGATCACTAACAAAAGAAGATCAGAGATTTCTGGATCAGGCGGTTCAGGAAGTTTCGACAGGAATGCTGGCAACGAAGGTATTGATCGCGGCGCAGGAAGCAGCGGGTGAGAATGGCGATGTGGATCGCGCATACATCAAGTTGCGGTTTCGGCAGCTGCGCCATGAATCTGCTAAGCAGCTGAAAAAGGTACAGAAGCTGAGAGACCAGGCTGGTGCGATGCAAGTGAGGGATGAACGGCAACGTCTCCGGTCGCAGAGATCAGAAGCGTCGTCATCTCGCAGCAGTTCGTCCACTTCACCGGGTGTGTTTGATGAGGACGGCATCCGTGTTGAGCATCGCAGGAAGACGAAGTCAAAGATTCCTGCGGTGGCAATGACATTGATGGCCGTGGTTTTTCTTGTGATCGTAGGACTCGCGTTGTTCAACGCTCTCTAACACCGAAACCGGCAGGCGGCTTCATGTGGACTGAGAATCAGAAAGCCGGGAAGGTAGTCAGGTTCCAACACGTCATGAGGATCGCCGAAGTCTTCCAATCACTTGCAACATTTGAGACACAAGAAGACGTCCGTTCAGTCGTGTCAATGCCTATCGGTAAGGTCGGATACTCAGCTTGATGAGGCAGGGCAGGCCGCGCTTGGTCTGATTTCTCCAGAAGAAGGAAATCAGCCCTTCAGTCCTCACTCGATATTGATCGTTGGGGGGGGCGTCAGCTGGACTGGTACGGCCAGTTTCTCCAAATCTGCTGGGAAGAGTTCCTCGACTCCCAGTGGCATCGTCTGGGCGGTGACTTCTTCACCAGTGGGTGCCTCGGGCCTACGCGAATTCCAAGGGTCCGTGTCGTCGATGGTTGGCGACTTGAGGCGAACTGCTTCAGCATTCCGGACGGCTTCAACATTTGAAGATACCTCCTGAATGCTTGCTGCCCGATTCATCGCCTGTAGTGACTGGTAATCCGTTCCTCCATCAACGTGGTAGTCGCAGTAGCGGCTGACATTGTATCCAGGGCGCACATGTTCCGTAAAAATCGTCCGCGCCCAGATATTTCTGCCGCTACGAGGATCCTGGCGAACTTCATAACAGGCATCCGTCGCTCGCAGGCCAGAGCGTTGACATATTTCCACTGCTTCTGAATTCTCTGGCGGGGAAATTCTCACAGGTTTCTCGCTAGTGCTGGCGTACGAGGCATTCATCACATCAGTCCAGATGGGCAGACAAACATCATTACTGAAGGCTCCGGGGAAAATGGTCTTGGGTTTGTCAAATCCGGCCCAGACTGCGCAGGTGATCTGACTGTCATACCCCACAAACCAGAGATCCTTAAAGTTGTAGTGGGTGCCCGTTTTTCCTCCCGCCTCGTTGGTCTGGATGCCGTACTCACGGCATTTGGCTCCAGTTCCCTCATAGAGGGCTTGATTGAGGCAGCTGTGCATTTGATAGGCGGTGACGGAATCCGTGACTTCAACCATCGCAGCATCCCGGTCTTTGTTTTCGTAAACCACTTTGCCTTCAGCATCGACGATCCGGTGAACAAGATTGAGGCCAGCAGGCCGTTTGCCGAGGTTTGGAAATGTTGAGTAAGCAAGGCACATCTCCGAGAGTCGAACACTGCTGCTGCCAAGAAACGTGTTGGGATAGGCGTTCAGAGTGGACTCGATCCCGGCTCGTTTAGCGAAGTCATTCACCATGCTCACGCTTTCCTCGACATTCTCGCCGATCTCCAGGCCCAGGCGGACGGTTGCGGAGTTCTTGCCTTCTGCAAGGGCCTCGCGAGTCGAAATCCAGCCTTGGTAAACCGTCTTTTGCTGCTCAGTTCCCCATTCTCCCAGAATTCCAGTCAAGCCGCCGATCATGACATAACGATTATCCAGCGGATCGTCCTTGATACGGGAGCCGGGAAAGTGATCCTTCTCAAATGCCGCGGCGTACACCATTGGCGTGAAAGCGGTGCCGGGAGGGCGCTTTGCGAGCAGAGCCCGGTTGTAGTTGCTATCGCGAAATTCACGCCCACCGACGACGGCGAGAATGTCACCGTTGCTGTTGTCCATTGCGATCAGTGCTCCCTGGAGATACTCCGGCTTTGGGCGATTGGGATCACTGTCAGATCCACCTTTTTCAAGGAATTCACGGCTTGCATCGTGAAATTGGTCGATCGTCTGGTGATGGTAATCCGCACGTTGCTCGACATCGGCAAGATGCTTCTTCAAGCTCTCCTCACTTGCCTGCTGAACCTTACTGTCGATCGTTGTATAAATCTTGAATCCGCCAGTCGAGGCACGCTCGGAGCCAATTTTCTCGATCACCTCCTGACTGATCGCGGCAAAGGCGTAGCTGCTCTTGTTGTCGGATGGTGAAGGCCGGGTCTCAAGAATCGAGTTGGAGTACTGGGTATATTCTTCCTCGGTCAGCATTTTTTCCACATACATGCGGTAAAGGCACATGTTGCGTGCCTGGCGACATCCCATGGGATTGCGCAAAGGGGACAGGCCATTTGGGCTCTTGATCAGCCCGCAGAGGGTGGCCGCTTCTTGAACATTCAGCTCACTGACGTGTTTGCTGAAGTAGCCGAGCGAGGCCGCATTGATGCCGTAAAAACCGCTGCCGAAGTAAATCCGGTTGAGGTAAAGCTCAAGAATCTGTGCCTTGGAGTAGTGACGCTCGATCCGGGTGGCCACGAATGCCTCTGCGATTTTCCGGTCGATCGTTTTCGAAAACCCCAGTCCGTCCCGGAATGAGTTTCTGGCCAACTGCTGGGTGATGGTGCTCGCGCCCTGATTGATCGAGCCCGTCTTAAGGTTTAGCCACATCGCCCTTGCGATACCAACGTAATCCACCCCGTTGTGCTCAAAAAAGCGGCTATCCTCCTGGGCCGTCAGCGCTTGGATCACTTGATAAGGGATCTCATCAAGCGTGACTGGTCGCCTGTTTTCCAGCGAGAGGGAGCCCAGTTCCTCCTGCGTGCGGTCAAAAATGACACTGGTTCGGTCCAGTTGATGCAAATTTTCCAAAGCGAATTCATCGGCCCGTTCCTTGTATGGTTTCAAGAAGAGAATGAGCCCAACAATGCCGATAATCAGCAGCAAAATGCACAGCAATGACAAGCGGATGAACCACCGGCGACGGTAGATCGGCCTCTTGTAGATGCGCACCCGATTCGCCTGTTTGCGATCGGTTTTTATCAATTCTCCAATCATTGGTGGGAGTAGACTGGTGGAGTTTTGTGTTTAAATGGTTGATTGGGGCCCGATTAGAGCGGTAACCAGTCATACGATGGGGACACATCCCTTCTTACAGTGATTGAAGCAATAATCAAGGAACCTGAATCAAGAATATGTCCGGGCTAGGTCCAATTCACGAAGCCTTTGCCGAATGGTCTGGAGGTCGTAATGAGCTTACCTTCAAGGATTTCATGCGTCTTTCTTTGTATGACCATCAAGCGGGTTATTACGGTGCTGGGAAAGCATCTTTGGGGAGGAATGGGGACTTTTTTACCAGTGTCTCCGTGGGCGGCCTCTTCGGGCAGTTGCTTGCCTGCCAGGCCTTCGAAGTATGGCAAAAACTGGGGCATCCACCTGTTTTTCAGGTGATTGAGCAAGGGGGGCACGATGCGCGGCTGGCCTGCGATGTGTTGCAATCGATCGATGAGCATTTCCCTGATTTGAGCAGCTGCATCAACTATACGATCTGCGATCCCTATCCGGTGCGACTGCCTGAGCAGGATCCGCGACTTCGATTCTTCGACAGCCTTCCCGCTGCAGCGGCAGAAAATGCGGCGGCGCTGTTTATCTGCAATGAGTTACTGGACGCGTTTCCAGTCCACAGGATCCGTTTCCGGTCAGACGGCTGGAAGGAACTCTGGGTGAAGTGGGAGGATTCGGCGTGGCAAATTAACGAACGGGTTCCGTCGAAGGAGCTGACGCAGGCCATCGGTGCCCGCATTCCTTCTGGGGCATATCCGGACGGTTACACGACGGAACTCTGCACCGAGATCGATGCCTGGATGAAATCTGCGGCCGCAACGTTGGACAAGGGACTCCTTCTGATCGTGGATTATGGTTTTTTCTCAGACGACTACTATGCGCCGGAGCGCACGGCTGGGACATTGCGTTGCTTTAGCGATCATCAGGCAGATGATGATCCGCTCCTCGCTCCGGGAGATCGCGATATTACGGCGCACGTTGACTGGACAGCCGTCAGGGATGCGGGCGATGCTGCTGGGCTGGGCTGGATCGGATTCTCCGATCAGGGTGCGTATCTCACCCGGTTGGCAGCCCCTCTGCTTCAGCAGGCTGAGCGAGGAGAGAAAGCAGGCATCGGCAGAAAGTGGATCCGCCAGTTTCAGACGTTGACCCATCCAGGGATGATGGGCCGTTCCTTTGGCGTGATGGCTTTTGCAAAAGATATCGACACCACTGGATGGACGGGCTTCAGTGACATCCAGATGAACCTGAATAAATCGCTCTGAGGCTGCGAATCATAGTGAGCGGCTGCATGACACTCATCAAGAGGCTCGCGGTGCCTGCGCTGGCGGACACTGGCGCGTTACTCGCGGCCTTTTGGGTCCGTCGCCAGGAAGTTCACGTCTGTAAACTGGGCGACGCCTTGTCGGCTGAAGAATTGAAGTTGGCGCGGCTGGTGGGTGTTCAATTTCCGGAGCGTGTGCGCCTGCTCGGCGTCGAGGAGGTTCCTTTCCCGCTCGACGGACTGACGAAGTGGCTGGCGCGGTTGCATGGAAATTTCCCCACGCGGGCACTCGGGCTCACTGCCCGCTATGGAATCTATTTGCAGTCGCAGTCTCGATGGAACGTGGAATTGATCGTCCATGAGCTTGTGCATACGTCGCAATACGAGAAGGCGAATGGCATACTTGGTTTCCTCAGGCAATATCTCCGGGATTGTCTGAAAAATGGCTATAGCGGCGCAGAGATGGAACAAGAAGCCCGCAATCTCAGTATCTGTGCGCTCCGTCGTAAAGACCAGCACATGATTCCTTTCCCAGAAACTGCATGACTAAATTCCGCCCTTGCATTGACCTCCACGAAGGTCGGGTAAAACAGATCGTCGGCAGCACTCTCGATACGAACGAGGGTGTGCAGACAAATTTTGAAACCAATCTGGCACCTTCCTATTTCGCGGGCCTGTATCGTGAAGATGCGATTGCCGGAGCACACGTCATCATGTTAGGGCCGGGGAACAGTGAGGCGGCGCTGGACGCTATACGGGCATATCCAGAAGGGCTGCAGGTGGGAGGTGGAATTCGTCCTGACAATGCGGACACCTATCTGGATGCGGGCGCCAGCCACGTGATCGTAACATCGTGGATTTTCGACGAGCACGCCAGGCTTGATGTTGCCAGATTGCAGCAACTTTCGAGGGCGGTCGGGAAAGAGAAGCTGGTGATCGATCTCAGCTGTCGGGCCGTCGATGGTGAAGGCTGGGTTGTGGCCATGAACCGGTGGCAAACACTGACGGATGTGAAACTGAACGATGAGACGCTCGATTTTTTTGCCGACTACTGCGCGGAACTGCTCGTGCACGCAGCAGATGTCGAGGGAAAATGCGGTGGAATGGATGAAGAACTCATCCAAGTGCTGGGACGCTGGGGGAAGCTGCCGGTGACCTACGCTGGCGGTGCCAGATCAATCGATGACCTGACACGCGTGAATTCGCTCAGCTCAGGCAGTGTCGACCTGACCATAGGAAGTGCCCTGGATATTTTTGGAGGAAGCCTGATTCGGTATCGGGACTGCGTGGAGTGGAACCAGCGCAGTTCGTAATTCGAACTATTGGGCCGAAGGCTTACCCCGCCAGCGCGCAAAGTAAGTGTAGCTATTGAGGATCTTTCGGTAAGTCGCGAGCATCGTGTCCCGTTTCTCCGCTGGAAGGATCCCGCTCGAAACTGACCCGTCGACCGATTGCTGAAATGACTGCAGCAACTCATCATCGCGATACTCCAGATAGCTGAGCACTTCGGATACGGTATCTCCCAATAGTTTCACCTCATGTTTCAACTCGCCGTTGTCGTAGGTGACACTCACAACATTCGTATCACCCAGCAGGTTATGAAGGTCGCCGAGCGTTTCCTGATAGGCACCTACAAGGAATACGCCGAGGAAGTAATCCTGCGTTGCCTCGTTCTCGTCCGTTTCCAGCGAGTGCAGGAGCAGGTGGGACTGTTGGGGTTCTGCATCGTCGGAAACGAACCTATCCAGCAGGCCGTCGCAGTCGCAGGTGATATCTGAGATCACAGCTTTTCGCTTTGGCTCCTCGTTGAGCCTGTGGATTGGCATGATCGGGAAGACCTGGTGCATGGCCCACGAGTCTGGAAGGGACTGAAAGATACTGAAATTTCCGTAGTAGTAGTCGACCATATGCGAGCTCAACTCCTGAAGATCATCGGGAACCACTTCGTCGTTTTCTGCCAGGAGCCGAAGCACTTTGCGCGTCACATACCAATAGACCTCATCGGCATAGGCTTTTTCACGCAGGGAGATGACGCCATGGTAGAACAGGGAGCGGATCTGCTCATAGTAGTAGCGAGCGTCATTATAACATTCTGTGGCTGGCATTACGTCGATGGAACTCACCAGATCCGCGAGGTTCAGCGACATGTGATGGGGACTCTCGATCGAAATCTCGGGAGGTGCGACCGGGTCCATTTTTGTCACATCGAGAATGTTAAACACCAGCACGCTGTAGTAAGCAACGATGGCGCGCCCTGACTCAGTGATAATGTCAGGATTAGGAACGCCCGCCTGATCAGTTACCTGGCGAATCCCTTCGATGAGGTCAGCACAGTATTCGGAGACAGTGTAGTTTTTGCTTGAAGGAGAATTCGAATGTGAGCCGTCATAGTCCACTGCAAGGCCACCGCCGCAGTCGAGGATTCCCATGGGGGCACCTTCGTTGTAGAGGGACACATAAATGCGTGCTGCCTCATACACGGCTGCCCGGATATCGCTAATTTGTGGTACCTGCGATCCCTGATGGTAGTGGAGCATCTTCAGCCAGTGCAGCTGGCCGGCCGCTTTCAGGGTATCGACCAGATGCACGATCTGCGGGAAATTCAGGCCGAACGGGCTTTTCTCCCCACCAGACTCCTGCCAGAGGCCTGAACTTTCCGTGAACAGTTTCACCCGAAGTCCAATCGTCGGCTCGATTCCGATCTGTGCGGCGCACTCTTGAATAATGGGAAGCTCTTCGGCGGTTTCGATTACCAGAATGACGTTCAGTCCCATCTGCTGCGCTCGTAACGCGATGTCGACGAACTCGGAGTCTTTATACCCGTTGCAAATCAGTGGAGCATCGCGGTCATGAAAGTAAGCCAGCGCCGCGAGAAGCTCGGGCTTTGTTCCAACTTCCAGCCCGTAGTGGAACTCGCGGCCGATTTCGGTTACCTCGCGGATCACCTGCTGCTGCTGATTCACCTTCACAGGGTAAACTCCACGGAAACGCCCTTTGTAATTCTGGCGTTCCATCTCGGTGTTGAAAGTGCTGAAAAGTTCCTCGATCCGGGACCTTAGAATGCTGGGGAAACGAAAAAGAGTAGGGAGTTGAAAGTCCGGCTCGGTCTCCCTCATGTGGTTGATGATGTCCACAATGGATGCCTTCGTGGCATTTCCGCTGTTATCACGGACTGTGACAGTCACTTCGCCCTTATCAGATACATCGAAATAACTGTGACCCCATTTCTCGATCTTGTAGAGGTCGCTAGAATCAGTGGCATTCCAGGAATTTTCGTCAGTCATTTCAGTAAGAAGGAGCGTGTTGAATTGAGGATATAAAAAGCGAAAACAGGAGCGGGAAGTCACGAAAGTCGGTTGCGATAGTCATCGTATCCAAACTCGCGCACAACATCGATCTCGCCCGATTTTCGAAGGATTGCAATCGCTGGATGTTTGACGCCATTGAAGTGGCTGGTCTTCACCATTGTGTAATATGCCGCGTCGAGAAATGCGATACGATCTCCTGGCTTGAGAGGGCCTGGGAACGAATAAGAGCCGAAAAAGTCTCCAGACAGGCAGGTCAACCCTCCCAGTCGTACCTTCCATGGCAGCTCATCCGGATCGATCGAGCCGCCCTGAACCGCAGGAGTGAAAGGCATTTCCAATACGTCTGCAAAATGAGCCGTGGCGGAAGCGTCAAGAATGGCGATCGGGCCATCGTTGTCGACGATGTCCACCACTTCAGATACCAGATAGCCTGCGTCGATTGCAACTGCTTCTCCAGGCTCAAGATATACCCTGACATTGTGCTTTTCCTGAAACTTGCTGACCATGGAACAAAGGTGGTCTATATCGTAGTCAGGACGTGTGATCCAGTGGCCGCCGCCGAAATTGACCCACTGCGCTTGATCAAGGAAGGGAGCGAATTTTTCCTCCACGGCAGCAATCGTGCGCTCCAAGGCGTCCGAATACTGTTCGCATAGAGTGTGAAAATGGAGTCCGGTCAGTCCCGTCAAATCTTCGCCAGCCAGGTCTTTTGCCCGAATGCCAAATCGTGATCCTGAAGCACAGGGGTCATAAAGTGCCACGGGCGCTTCTGACTGTTCCGGATTTACGCGCAGGCCGCATTCAATTTTACGGTCAGCCGCCTGGATACGGGGTGCGAATTTGCGCCACTGGGAAAGCGAGTTGAAAGTGATGTGATTCGCGATCCCCAGCAGTTCCGCCATGTCGTCATCCTTGAAGGCAGGGGCATAGACGTGCGTTTCGCCGCCGAACATTTCCGCACCCAAGCGGGCTTCGTGCGGACCGCTACAGCAGGTGCCCTGAAGATACTCCCGCATCATCGGAAAGAGTGCGTGAGGAGCAAATGCCTTGAGCGCAGCCAGCACTGAGCAGCCAGTGCGTTCGTGAACGCTGCGCAGGCGCGTCAGGTTGCGCTCAATCGCTGCTTCGTCGATGACGAAACAGGGCGAGGGGACAGTGGTGGGATCGAAGGAGTCACGCGGCATTGGACGAAAAACTTCAGGAGATATGTGAGTGGGCCGCCAGAATAGTAGTTGCTGGCCAATTGGCAAGCGCGACTACGCCCCTGAAATCCTCGACTGTTTTTTCCCTTCCTGATCTTAGTCTCTGCTCTCGAATCAATTCGCATCCGCACCTTCCTGGCCGTTTTCCGATGAATGTTTGCCAATGGAAATGAGCCGCCCTTCGGTTCGCACATAGAGCCGATCACCTGAGACGGCGGGGGTTGCATGTATAGGCGACTCAAAATTGTATTCTGCGATTTTGGTGAATGTCGGGCTCGCTGCGACGATCGCCATTTCACCCCGCCTGCTGATACAGTAGATCCGTCCGTCGATGCAGACGGGAGAACTATAGGTTTCTCCGGTGACACGTTCTTTCCAGATGCTTTCACCAGTAGTCGCATTGATGCAGGACATGGTGCCGTTGTCGCCAAGCAGAAACAGGTGTTCCTTTGTTGCTATGGGGGTTGGCACGTAAGGCAGGGCGCGATCCAGTTCCCAGGCCACTTCGGGTTTGCCGTCTTTACCATTGGGGCGGATGGCCACACAGGCTTTGCCGCTCCCGCCACTTCCCGCGCTGGCGAAGACGATGCCGTTGGCGATGACTGGCGATCCCACCGTGCGAATGTCTTTGCGAAAATCGCCCGCGTACTCCCATGCGACGTTTCCTGTCTCTACTTCCACTGCCGTCAGAGCTACAGGGTTGCTTGAAAAAATTGCCTGCACTGGCCCGTTCTCTGGCTTGTAGATCGTCGGGGTCGAGAATGACGCCTTGATCGCGTGCCGTTGTATCTTCCATTTCTCGTCGCCAGTGGCAACGTCCAATCCCGCGAGATAGCCGCCATCCTGTGCCGCATGATCGTTGCCTACCAGAAGGGTCTTTTCGTAGACGACGGGGGATGATGAACTGCCATGTTCTTCGGCGAAAAATCCCAGATCCTTTGACCACGCCATCTGCCCGTCGTGGGTAAGAGCCAGCACTTCGTGGCGGTCTCCCGTGGTCCACGAAACGTAGACCCGCTCTGCGTCAACGGCGGGTGTCGAAGACGCGAAGGTGTTAAACTTATGCAACGCGTGCGCGGTGAACTTTGTCTTGTACTCCCAGAGCTTTTTGCCTGTTGTGCTGTAACACAACACAAAGCGCTCGCTATCATCGTGCACCACTGAAGTGAGGAAAATCTTGTCGCCAAAAACGACGGGGGACGAATGCCCGATCCCTTTCACTTTGATCGACCAGTCGATGACGTCCTTGCTGATGTTAAATGGAATGGTCGTCGCATCGCTGATTCCCGTTCCGTTGGGGCCACGGAAGCGGCTCCATTCTTCTCCGTTGGCCTGATGGATCATCGCCGTGCCGCTTAGAAGCAGGAGGCAGGTAGAACTATGGCGCAGGCTGGAGAGCAGTGAGAGAGGCAGGCGTGTCATAACGTTTGGTCGTGTTGGATTTCAGAGTGCTATAGCGATTGATGGAGCAGTTTGCCAGCCCAAAACCGGGTGCTTGCAATGCTGGACGCATCCCGGCATCTTCCGCACATGAAATCCATCAATCGTCGCAATTTTGTCCAAACATCTGGCCTGGCCCTGGCTGCTGGCGCTGCTCTTTCCCGCATTGGTTTACCTTCAGCACTTCAGGCTGAAGAGGAGAAATCGTCACCGTCCGCCCGGCCGAATCGCATCGGTGTATCCACATATTCGTTCTGGCACTTTGACGAAGAGAAGGCAGCCAACCGGCCGATCGAAAACTGCATCGACCACGCCGCCCGTATGGGATTCGATGGCGTCGAGATTCTCGAAGTGCAGATGACCGATGACTCGAACGCCTACATGCAGAAGCTGAAGCAGCGTGCATTTGTCAATGGTCTCGACCTCATGGGGTTCTCCACGCACCAGGGATTCGTATCGCCGGATGCCGCCAAGCGCCAGGAGAACATCGAGAAGACGATCCGCAGCATCGAGAAAGCGGCAGCGATGGGGATTCCGACGATGAGGATCAACACCGGTCGCTGGGGCACGACCAAAAGTTTTGATGATCTGATGGCAAATCGGGGAATCGAACCGCGACTCGAAGGCTACACTGACGACGATGGGTTCAAGTGGGTCATTGATTCGCTGGAGAAAATTGTCCCCCGGGCGGAAGCGCTGGGAGTAACTCTGGGGATGGAGAACCACTGGGGACTCGGGCTCACTCCAGAAGGCGTGCTGCGCATCGTCGATGCGATCAACTCGCCTTGGTTGCAGGTCACTCTCGATACAGGCAATTTCCTTGAAGATCCCTACGATCGACTGGCAAAGCTGGCACCACGAGCCGTGCTGCTGCAATCAAAGACCTACTACGGCGGTGGCAACTGGTACACGCTTGATCTCGACTACGCACGGATAGCAGCCATCATGAAAGCCGCCAATTTTCATGGATATGTCTCGCTCGAGTTTGAAGGAAAAGAAGACCCGATGACCGCCGTGCCCAAGAGTCTTGAACTCCTGAGGAAGCACTTTGCGTAGTTGGGTGCGGAGCACCGACGTTCCCCGTCGGTTTGCTTTCCATTCTTGCCGACTCTTCCTGGCTTATGGGGTTCGAGTAACCGCCTCGATACGCGCAAGGTTCTCCTGGAGCATTGTGCTGTCTGGAAATTGAGATGCCGCGTTGCGCGCCTCGGTCTCGACGGCATTGAGGAGCTCGGCGGCGCCTTTTTGTACGGCATTCTGCTGTAATAATGGGGCAAGGGCTTCAGCCAGGCGGGCGTCTGCCGGCAGCATCTCGGCGGCACTGCGGACTTCGTCCAGGGATGCCGTCAGATCGCCAAACTGCTGGTAGCCGATGGCACGGGTGTGATGAATGCGGAAGCGCGACTCCAGCGTATCCGCCAGCGTGCTGCCGTGTTGTTTCCGCAGGGCGGTGAGCAGTTTTATCTCCCAAAGGTCAGCCGCTTTGAGCGGATCTGACTTCTCAAGAAATCGCGCAACGATGTCGAACATTCCGCCGTCCGCACTGCTGATACGGGACTGGTCGCCGAGATACAGGAACCGGCATTCTTCCGCGACTTCGTCAGTCTTTCCCTGTTCCCAGAGGTACTCGATAAACTCCAGTCGGTCTGATGTAAGCGGCGCGAGCAACCGGGCCTGAAGTTGGCGGGCGGCACCACCAGTAGTATCCCCGGAAGCAATCATCGCTTCGCCAAGCTGGTAGAGCAGGATGGGGGATGCCTGGTTACCGGAGGCTTCAACCGCCTGACTGAAGGCTGCAACAGCTTCTTGGTGCTGGCCAGCGGCGAAATGCGCGATGCCAGTGTCGCGTAGTGCTCTGATGCGATCATTTGTCAGTGGGCGAAGCAGGGCCGTATTTTCCAACAGGGGAGGGATGATGAACTTATTTCCCGAAAACGGGCAGGTGAATTCAGCCCCTGGTGATTCCTGGCCAATATCGACAATCCAGCCAGTGCCGTAGGGGCTAAGAACGGCATTTGCCCTGCCAAGCATCCGCGTGGCCATAGGCAATGTCGGAGTGTCCTTTGCTTCCTCTGGCTTCAATGCGTCAGTGTCCTCAGCCGCCAGCGAGAAGCCATCCGGCAATGGCACTCCGTGCAAAGATGCTGTGTAAGCCAAGGTGGTGGCCCAGGTCGATTTTCGGGTGCCTCTGAGTGGATTCTTTGCCTCGAATGCTGCCGTTATGAGAGGCGTGATTTCATCTCGGGCAGCACTGCCTGTTTCGTATTTTCCTAACAGTAATGCCAAAAGGCGAAGGCGTTCTTCCGGTGCGGCTGCATGGTCATCAGCGATCGATCGCAGGTAGTCGAACCAGTTGCGTGCGTGCTGGTTGTCTTTCCCATACATGCCGAGAAAAATTGAGATCTCCGGTGTGCCAATGCTCAGAGCTTTAAGGGCGTGTTCTTTTGCAAGAGCGTCGAGCCCCAGTTCGGTCTCGAAGCGGATTGCCTGGTGAAAGCCAAGTCGATCGGCTGCTAGCAATGCGTCAGCGGTGAGCCTGCATATGCGTTCGGCCTCGGCCTGTTCGCCGGTTTGAATGCATAGCTCGGCGAGAGCGTAGGGATACTTGAGCAGTTCCTGTCGGGTGCTCAGTCTTGTAGTCGTCTTGATCCGGTTGCAGATGGTCTCGATCCAGGGCGAAAAGGGTGGAGCCTGCGCGGTGATTCCCAGCGACTGGAGTGCCTCCCGGATTTTCCACTGCCGGGCTCGAATGCGAAAGGGTTCCATCGCTGACGAGGAGCTTTTGATGGCACCTGCGATGTCACCATTGATCATCATCGCTTCGAGACAGAAGGGGAGTTCCGATTTGCTCAATCTCGCTACGCGTTCCAGTCCCGCCAGATGGCCGTGGAATGCCTTGTCATCTGCAGAAAGTCTCGCATGGGCCGCGAGAAAACCCAGCAGCTCGACCTGGTCACGACTGGTGTCCGCTGATTGTTTTGCGAATTCTGCGGGCGTGATGTCGGCCATCCCGAAACCTCGCTCCTCTTCCACTAAGTCAAGGGCCTCTGCCAACAGCGCCGCCAGATCGGTATCGCCTCGTGCGAGTGCCAGATAGTATAGCCTGCGCCGGGTCAGAGCATCTGGTGCGGTCAATGCTGCCAGACGTGCTGCTGAATCATCAATCGTGCCCGTCACATAATGAAACCACGCCGCGTAGCGAAGGCGATGCCCGCACGAAGCCAGAAGGTCGATGAGTCTCCGTGCTTCATCCAGATCACCTTTGATGAGAATCGCAGGAAGTGCTTGTTCCAATTGTCCATCCAGTTGTGCGAGGAGGTTCGGTCTGGAACTCCCGGCCCCGTCCAGCAGGCGTAGCGCCAGACTGGACTCGCCTTTTTGCAGCATCTGAAAAATAATCGTCGCCTGCTTCTCCGGTTCACTCGAGTGAAACTCCTGGATAAACCCCCACTGCTGCGGGCTGGCATTCGCATCCAGGCCGAACCTGAGCAGCTGAAGCACGCGTCTTGCCCGCGCCCGCACCTCGATTTTCGGGTGTCCAAGCGCCTTCTCGAGGAATGGTTCCGCAGGGACTCCCGCCAGCCACAGTGCGTGCGACGCACGTTCACGGTCGGCATAGCTGTCCGCATCCAGCATTTCCAGCGCTGCCGCCACTTCCGCTGGTGGCACCCCCGGATCTCCAGCAGATGGCAGGGCCATTGCCGCGATGCCAAGAACAAGCCCGAGCAGCGGAGAAATTTCCCGCAAATGCCGCTGTTGCCAGTCCCGATTCAGCTTGCTCATCTTGAGGGGAGAATAGGGGGCTTTGGCTGCAAGTGCAATGATCGAGATGCTAGAATGATTCAGTCAGGACAGTCCCACAGGAATGGAAAGCGCAAGCGGGCTAATGAATAACGCACCCCTTGGATCTTGTTTTTGACGAATGCCTCCCTCTGTCTGCTCTGGTTCCTGCCTCACGGACGTAAGACTTCGTAGGCCAGTTGCGCCAGTTGCAGAGGTTGCAGAGGTTGCAGGGTTTCCTCTGGCAAATCCACTTGGTAACCGC
Source organism: Verrucomicrobiia bacterium (assembly GCA_020439995.1). Taxonomy (GTDB): domain Bacteria; phylum Verrucomicrobiota; class Verrucomicrobiia; order Verrucomicrobiales; family DEV007; genus JAGROY01. Next base: position 11,076 of record JAGROY010000035.1, on the reverse strand, counting down.
TAGGCTCCCTGCATGATGAGTATCGACCATTATCCAATGAGTTTTTTCCGCTCCTTACTTGTGCCCATGGCAGTCACGGTTTTCTTTCCTGCTACGCTAATGGCTGATGATCCTGCAGTCACAACGGACGAAGTGATCTATGGAGATGATGCAGCACCGTTGAACGGTTACTTTGCCGCTCCCGCTGACCTGAAGGCGGACGAGATGCGGCCGGGAATTCTGGTGATTCACGATTGGACGGGATTACAAGACTATGCCAAAGAGCGCACCCGGCAACTGGCAGAGCTGGGATTCATCGCTTTTGCTGCGGATGTCTACGGCAAAGGTGTGCGTCCTGCGAATCCTAAGGAATGCGGTGTGCAAGCGGGAATCTACAAATCGGACCGGACTCTGTTCCGCAAGCGCTTGAATGCCGCGCTTGACGTTCTCAAGAAGCACAAACACTGCGATTCTGAGAATCTGGCCGCGATCGGCTACTGCTTCGGTGGCACGGGTGTCATCGAACTTGCGCGCTCCGGTGCGGATGTGAAGGGAATTGTTTCATTCCACGGTGGGCTGGATTCGCCCAAGCCGGAGGACGGAAAAAACATCAAGGCGAAGGTGCTGATTTGCCACGGGGCCGATGACCCGTACGTTCCAGAGGAAAGTATCGATGCGTTCGTAAAGGAAATGAATGACGCAGGCGTGGACTGGCAGATGATCTCGTATAGCGGGGCCGTGCATTCTTTCACCAAACCGGATGCAGGCGATGACAACTCCAAGGGAGCCGCCTACAACAACAATGCAGACAAACGCTCGTGGGAGCACATGCGGACGTTCTTTAGGGAAGTGTTAGGGCGCTAGAGGATTGGGATCTACTGGGCTGATAATGAGATTGCAATGGAGCCTACTAATGATGCTGGTTGCCTCTGCGGCGACAGGGCATGCTGAAGAGCGGGAACATCTGCAATTTTTTGAAGCAAATATCCGACCGCTACTGGCCGGAAATTGCTTCAAGTGTCATGGCGAAGGGAAACAGAAAGGCGGTCTTCGGCTCGACAGCATTGAAAGAATCAATCGCGGTGGTGAGAGCGGTGCGGCAGTGGAACCCGGCGATGTCGAAGGCTCGCTGCTGATCCGTGCCATCCGGCGAACGGACGAAGATCTGGCAATGCCGCCCAAGCACCCGCTGCCCGCTTCTGACATTGCGCTGCTGGAGCAGTGGGTGAAGATGGGCGCTCCGTGGCCGGTGGAGAGTGCCCCTGACAAGGCCGTCGCGCTCGATGAAAACGGCTTCACCGCAGACGACTACAACTGGTGGGCGGTTCAGCCGGTCACAGATCCTGCTGTGCCGGCTCCAATATCGGAGTTTCCAGCGGAGTGGAGTGATCATCCAATCGATCGCTTTGTCGCCAGACGCCTGCATGACGTCGGACTTGATCCTGCACCTCCAGCTTCCCCCACAGAGCTGGTACGGCGCATCTACTTCGATCTGCATGGTCTGCCACCGACGCCTGAGCAGATAGAGGCATTTGTTGCCGACAGCGCCGTCGATGCGAATGGTGCTGTCGAAAAGCTGATCGATGAGTTGCTAGCCAGTCCTCGTTATGGAGAACGTTGGGGGCAACACTGGCTGGACATCGCTCGCTTCGCGGAAAGTGATGGATACCGTGCAGATTTTTTCCGCTCCGAGGCCTGGCGCTACCGGGAGTATGTCATTCGTGCTTTCAACGAAGACAAGCCTTACGATCAGTTCGTCCTGGAGCAACTGGCTGCGGACGAGTTTGCGTCCGATGAGCCGGAAACGCTGGTGGCCACTGGCTTCCTTCGCCATGGCATCTACGAATACAACCAGCGCAATGCAAAGATGCACTGGGAACTCATCTTGAATGAGATCACGAATGTGACGGGTGAAGTTTTTCTCGGCGTGGGGATCGGCTGTGCCCAGTGCCACAACCACAAGTTTGATCCCATTTTACAGAAGGACTATTATTCACTGCAGGCATTCCTTTCTTCGACATGGTGGCCCGAGCATCGTCCTTTGGGAACGACTGAGCAGATCGCCAACTATAAGAACGCATTTGCTGAGTGGGAGAGAGAGACGGCGTCGATTCGTGAAGAAATGGAGGGCATGGTTGCCGAACTGAGGAACAGTCGAAAGGAGTACGCGGTAAACCAGTTTCCTGAGGACGTGCAGCAGATGTATCGGAAGGAAACGGAAGCCAGGACTCCGTACGAAGAACAGCTGACCCAACTCGTGCAGCGACAGGTCGAATACGAATACGGCAATTTTGATCCACTCAAGGCACTGGGGAAACAGCCGGAATCATTAGCGCGCTACGAGGAACTGGAGCAGCAGCTGAAGGCGTATGAGTCCTCGAAGCCAAAGGAGCTGCCGATGGCATTCATCGCCACTGACGTTGGCACCGAGGCTGCACCCGCAGTGCTCAAATCGCGACAAGGCAAGCAGCTGGTGGAGCCTGCGTTTCTGAGATTGTTAGGTCAGGCAGCGCCCAAAATAACGCCAACCGAAACCACCACCGGCCGGCGCCATGCGCTTGGCCGTTGGATTACGGATCCTGAGAATCCACTGTCGACCAGGGTAATCGTAAACCGTGTCTGGCAGCATCACTTTGGTCGCGGAATTGTCGCCACGCCAAACGATTTCGGCCGATTGGGGGAACCGCCGAGTCACCCGGAACTATTCGATTGGCTTACCTCCAGATTCATCGAGAAAGGCTGGAAATTGAAGGCTCTGCACCGGCTGATCATGACCAGCTCCGCCTATCGGCAGACGGCGCGGCAGGAGCCGATGAATACGGCAAAACTGCAGGATCCCGCAAACCTTCTTCTCTGGCGGTTTCCAGCGCGGAGACTCAGTGCTGAGCAGGTGAGGGACGCCATGCTTGCTGTTTCAGGAGAGCTGACAGATGGCTCGGGACAGCCCTCAAAGGACGGGCAGCAGCCCGTGCGAAGCGTCTACGTGAAGAAGATACGCAACACGCCTGATCCCGTGCTGTATGCGTTTGATGCGCCGTCGGGATTTGAATCTGCTCCCAACCGCCTGCAGACCACTACTCCGAACCAGTCACTACTCCTGGTGAACAACGACTGGCCGCTACAACGGGCCAAAGCGTTCGCCACCCGTCTACTTCATGGGGCGGATGCCGTATCCGTGGAGATGATCACCGAGGCATTCCAACTGGCATATGGTCGCAATCCGCAACCGGAGGAATCTGAGATGGCTCTCAAATTTGTTCATGCACAGATGAGTGATCCTCCCCAGGTTGGTGCAGCCCCCGACGTGCTTCCAGCACTCACCGAGTTTTGTCACGCGCTCCTTGGATCAAACGAGTTCCTTTATCTCCATTGAGGCCGAAAGGTTTTTCAGGATGTGTTCGGCGTCTGTGAGGACTTCGAAGTCCAGATCCAGAGCGGCGAAGAAACCGATGGTCGGGACGAGGTGAGGTGGATGACGGTCATGATGACCACGCGACCTGCGCCGGACGCAATGGGCCAATGGGCGGACAGGGGCCGACGAGGTGGAATTCTCATATTCCTCGGGCGCGGTGATCGCACGATCGCCGACGGCACCGCAGCCCGCGAATCCGCGAATCCGCGAATGCTTGCCAGTTGCACTGCTTCTGTACCACAGTCTTGCAGTGACCGATCATCCAGATTCTGATCCAAGTTCAGGTGCCAGCGCCAGCGACGAATTCTGGCTCAATCTCGCCACTCATCCGCACGATGCATTCTTCAAGGAAATCTTTTCCAATCCAGAAGACGCTATCGCCTTTTTTCGCTCTCATTTGCCGGTCGAGATCGTCCGCTTCTGTGATTGGAATTCGCTGGAAGTGCTGCCCGGCTCATTCGTGAAAAGCACACTGCAGCAGACGCACTCAGACTTGTTGTTCTCGGTGCAAATGCAGTCAATCACTAGCAATGCCACTAATGGCGAGCCTCAACACACCGAGGAATGCCTCCTTTATCTGCTATTCGAACACCAAAGCAGCGTTGATCAGGCTATGCCTCTGCGACTTCTCAGTTACATGGTGCAGATCTACCTGTCGCATCACGAAAAGCGCGGCCTGCCCTTGCCTCCAGTGATCGGATTTGTCCTGCACCAGGGGCCGGACAAATGGACAGTCTCCCAGCAGTTTTGCGATCTATTTGATATCCCTCAAAGCTCACCGCTGCGCCCATTCCTGCCGACGTTCGAGCACGGCCTGCTCGATCTCTCGCAGTTCGACCCGGCATTGAACGAACAGGAGCCAGGCGTGCGAATCGTTCTGCAACTCATGAAGTTTGCCCGAGACAAGCGCCTGCTGGAGTTCTTCGACTGGTTCATGAAGGCCTGCGCTCCCCTTCTCGATGAGGGAAAACTACCCGAGCGCCGGATCGAAACCCTGCTGCTCTACGCTCTGCATGCCGACAGCAATCTTGACATCGAGCAGCTCGCCCGTAACATAGAGACCAGCAAACAACTCAAGACCGCCGCCATGTCCGTAGCCGAAAAACTGAAAGCCGAGGGAAGGGCCGAAGGAGAAGCCCGTGGAAGAGCAGAAGGACAGGCTCGTGGTGTGTTGATGGGGCGTATTCAGGTACTTGAGAGCCTTATGGGCAGGGAGATGACCCCTGATCAAGTGCTGTCTGGATTGCCGATAGTTGAGCTGGAGGCCGAGTTTGAAGCCCTGCAGAAGGATTACAACGAGAAAGTAAAAGGCAAGCAGGGCTGATCCTCCGGGCAAATGGTTCCGTAGTCAACACACCGAAACTTACCGTGGGACGGACAGGCATCCCCCCCCAGCGACAGCTTCGTTTGGAGTGCTCCGGCTTCCATGAGCTTTTTCTGTTCGAGCACTGTTTGTCCGGCAAGAAAGCGCCGTCAAGACCGGCGCACTCCAGATCAAAAAAACGCGAGCAACCTCCGTCCGCGACTCACCACTGTGTGGACAGGCGGTCGATGATGCAAAAAAGATGGGCACTGAACCTGGCTGTAGCAATGAGAGCAACGGTCGGAAACACTGAATTCTGTCGCCCCCGATATCCTGTTCATTGAACCGCGCCTTCGCCTTAACGCAGATGGGAGACCATGCCCTAGCCAGCCGTGATGGCGGCCCTGGCGTCGTCCATGTTGGACTTCTCCAGGAAGTAATCGTAGCCGCCGGCGTAGGACTTCAGGGTTCCGTTGTTGATGTGGATGACCTTGGTGGCGATCTTCTTGATGAAGTGGACGTCGTGGGAAATGAAGATCAGCGTTCCCTCGTAATTGCTGAGAGCGATGATTAGGGACTCCACACTGAGAATGTCCAGGTGGGTGGTAGGCTCGTCCATCAGCAGAATGTTGGGCGGATCGACGAGAAATTTGACCAGGTTTAGGCGGCTCTTTTCTCCACCGCTCAAGACGGCCGTCTTTTTGTAGATCTCTTCGCGACGGAACAGGAACGACCCCAGGATTCCGCGCGCCTCTTCTTCGCGGAAATCAACGGCGGCGTTCATCACTTCCTCGATGACGGTGCGATTAGGGTCGAGCGAGTCGGAGCGGTGTTGACTGAAATAGCCTATCTTAGCGTTATGGCCCTTGTCGTATTTGCCTTGTTGAAATTCCAGCACTCCGGCAAGGATTTTGAGCAGAGTGGATTTACCAGCTCCGTTCGGTCCGATCAGGACGAGGCGCTCACCGCGTTCGACATGGAGGTCGACGCCTTCGTAGACCACCTTGTCGCCGTAGGCCATGTGGATATTCTCAAGCGAAAGGGCGCGCTGTCCGCCGCGCTCTGGCTGTGGGAACTGAAAGCGGAACGGCTTTTTCGGGCGCCGTGGTTTTTCGATGCGCTCCATTTTTGCGAGCTGCTTCTCGCGGCTCTGAACCTGTGATGCCTTTGATGACACTGAGCGAAACTTGGTGCAGAAGTCCTCAATGGCGGCAATCTCTTTCTGCTGGTTCTTCCAAGCCGCGTGTTGGCGTTCGAACGCTTCCACCCGCTGTACCAGATACTGCGAAAAGTTGGCCTTGTACTTAATCAGTTTCGACTCATCGATTTCGTAAACCGTCTGCACGAGTTCATCCATGAACTGGCGATCGTGAGAAATCATGAGCACCGCGCCCGAGTAGGACTTGAGGTAGTCCTGAAACCACAGCAGTGACACTAGATCAAGGTGGTTGGTAGGCTCGTCCAGCATCAGCAGATCGGGCTCCATCACCAGAAGACGGGCCAAGTGAGCGCGCATGACCCAGCCACCGCTCATCTCTTTCGCTTTCCTGTCAAAGTCTTCTTCTTTGTAGCCCAGGCCGCGCAGCATCTTCTTTGCCTTTGCCTCGATCTCTGGATTGTTCAAAGCATCGTACTTGCCCTGTGCCTCATAGTATTCCGGCACGTCTACTCTTCCCTCTTCTTCCAGCGCTCTCAAAGTTTTCTCCAGCTTTTCAAGTTCACCTGCCTGGCCGGTCGCGACTTCCAGCACGGTCTCATCGGCGACAGCTTCGCCTTCCTGTGGCAGGTAGCCGATCATTGTCCACTCATCCCGTTCGACGGTGCCTTCGTCGGCATCTTCAGTTTTCAGGATGATGGAGAAAAGGGTGGTTTTGCCTGCCCCATTCGGGCCCACTAAAGCAACGCGTTCGCCATAGTTTACCTGCATGGCGGCATTCTCGAACAGTGTTCTGCCACCAAATGATTTTCTGAGATTGCGAATCGTAAGCACAGCTAAAAAGGAGTAACAAGTTTTGAAAAACAGGGTGGGCGGAAGGATTGCCCAAGCCATCGCAGCACCGCTGAATTGCCGGAAAGGGGAGGAATCTATGCAGACCCCGGCAGTTCGCAAGCCCGGAAAGCAACTGACCCCTCTGCCCTCCTACCTGATCACGGACAAGTCAAGAGATCGATGGCGGTTGCCTGTATTTTGCTCTGCTTAGATACCAATCTGAGCCACTTCCAGCAGCTGCAGAGCAGGGCACTCCAGATCATCAGATGCTTTCAGGGAGATCGAAAGCCGCAACGTCCAGTCATTCTGATCGTCTGGATCCACCAGAACTTGGTCAATTTTCCATTCCGTTTGCCCTTCTTCGATAAAAGTGTGGCGTGTGCTCCGGGCGTCTGGATCCAGACGGATCTGTCGGCGGTTCTCAAAGTAGGGGGCAACGATGGATTCAAGTCTCTCTTTGGTCCACTGTTCGCCATTCTCGTCATCGGGGCCAACCAGCTGCAGGGCATCGGCCCAATTCCGCGCGGCAAGTGCTTTCAACAAAGTGAACACGGAATTGCGTACCATTCGTGTGAAATTTTTGCGATTCCGGGTTACGGGAACTGGTTTTGAGGGCTCAATCGCTTTCTGAGGATCGTCTAGTGTCACAGCGAGTTCTGGATTTTGCAGAATCTGCCACTCGTCCAGCAGGCTTGAATCCACTCCACGCACGATATCTTCCAGAAAGAACTCAGCTTCCTCCAGTTCCTCGGTTTTCTCCGTAGGAGGAATGGTCTGGGCCAGTACTTTGTAGACTTCGGTCAAGTGGCGCAGCAGTACGCCTTCGCTGCGTTCAAGACCATAGGCACGTACGTATTCATCGAAGGTCTGATAATTCTCAAACATTTCCCGCGCGATCGATTTCGGGCGGATTCCTTCGTCACCAATCCATCGATGCTTCGAAACGAATTCATTGAACGTCGCGTAGATAAATTCTTTGCCTGGCTTCGGCCACTCGACCTCTTCAAGGCGGGCAAGGCGTTCATCGTACTCGATTCCCTCGCGTTTCATGTCTGCAATCATTTGCGTTTTGATCACGTCGACCTGACGCATCAGAACGATGCCGGGGTTTTCGAGCATCGCTTCGATCAGTGAAAGCACATTGAACGAGTAGTCGGGAGCGTCGCGATCGAGTGCTGGAATCGTGTCCAGCAGCCAGAGGCCGAGCGCATGGTTCAGTGAGAAATCGTCTTGTAGATCAACGTTGAGTTCCACTTTTTCCGGTCCGGTTCTCTGAGCTGGCGGAATGATGTCGAGCACCCCCGCTTCGACCAGGCTACGGAACAGCTGAAACGCGTGCTTGCGATGGGAGCGTTTGGCTTGCTCTGTCTCGTGGGAGTCAGCAATGATCTTTTTCAATGCCGCGCAGCCGTCTTCGTCGCGGCGGCTGAGGACATTCAAAATTGTGCTGTGCTGAATGCGAAAGCTGGAAGTCAATCGCTCTGGTGGAGAATCGATCAGCTTGCGGTACGTCGCTTCGTCCCAGGCGATGAATCCTTTCTCAGGTGGCTTCTTTTTGACGAACTTGCCCTTCTTCCCAGGCTGTCCTGCCGCCTTTGCCTCCAGTCGGAGATTCTCGACAACGTGCTCGGGTGCCTGACAGACAACGTAACCGACGTCGTCAAATCCGCGTCTTCCCGCTCGGCCGCAGATTTGCTTGAAGTCGCGGACGGACAGGATTCGCGTGCCAGTTCCATCGAATTTGCACAACTGGGTGAATACGACGGTGCGGATGGGAACATTGATTCCGACACCCAGCGTGTCAGTCCCGCAGATCACTTTGAGGAGCCCCTGCTGGGTCAATTTTTCAATCAATACCCGATACTTTGGAAGCAGTCCAGCGTGGTGAATGCCGATGCCGTGACGCAACAACCTGCTGATCTCTTTGCCGTAAGGACTCTTGAAATTAGCGTCCTGAAGCGCTTCGCTGATGGCGCTCTTTTCCTCCTTCGAGCAGAAATTTGAGGACAACAGGTTCTGCGCACTGGTAGCACATGCGCGTTGGGAAAAATGGACGAGGTAAACCGGCGCACGGTTCTTTTCGACGAGATCGACGATCTGTTCTGCGAGCGGAATTTCGCTGTATTGGAACTCAAGGGGAACCGGGCGTTGATCAGACTGGATTAAAACCGTCTCGGCGTCGGTCAGTTCGGTCAGCGTTTTCGTAAACAATGCGGTATCGCCCAGCGTTGCTGACATCAGCAGGAACCGGGACTGTGGCAATGTTAGGAGAGGTACCTGCCAGGCTACTCCGCGGCTCGTGTCAGAGTAGTAGTGAAACTCATCCATGATCACGTCGTCCGCTTCCGCCAGATGGCCTTCGCGAAGAGCGAGGTTCGCCAGGATCTCAGCGGTGCAGCAGATGACTGGAGCATCGTGATTCACCGTGGCGTCGCCTGTCATCATCCCCACGTTGTCCGCTCCCAGAGTTCGGCACAGTGACAGGAATTTTTCATTCGCCAGCGCCTTGATCGGCACGGTGTAGAACGATCGCCGGTTCATGCAAAGGCTCTTGAATTGCATCGCCAGGGCCACCAGCGATTTCCCCGAGCCTGTGGGCGTATTCAGAATGACGCTTTTCCCAGCAAAAATCTCGAGAATGGCCTCCTCCTGGTGATCGTACAGCTCCAGTCCCGTCTGCGTAACGTAGTCCAAAAACGCATTGAGGATCTCGTCTGCCGCATTCGGGCCGGTAGGGGTGAACTGTTCCAGTATCGCTGCCATGAGCAGCCACCGTGCGCCAGCGATCGAGAGAATGCAACGTTCGCGCTTTGCAGAGTCCCGTTCGTCTGCTATCCGAGACTCATGTTTGGAGAAATCAGAAATACTCAGGGCGAAAAGCTCGACTATCGTTTCCACGAAGCAACGTCCAATGCCGACCGCAAGCACGTGGTCGTCATCGGTCACGGTGTGACAGCCAATCTCGATCGCCCGTGGGCGGAAGCTCTGGCAAATGGTCTGGCGGCTGCTGGCATCCATGCAGTGCGCTTCTCGTTTTCCGGAAATGGCGATAGCGAGGGGAACTTTCGCGACAGCTGTGTCACCAAAGAGGTAAGCGATCTGGGATCCGTTCTCGATGCCGTAGGGGCTGCTGGGTTTACGGCGAGCTACGCTGGTCATAGTATGGGCGGTGCGGTGGGGGTGCTTCGCGCTGCGAGCGACTCCCGCATCCAACATCTCGTCTCCCTGGCTGGAATGGTCGAGACCAAGCGTTTTGCCCAGGAAGAGTTTGGGGATCAAATTCCCGATTCCGGATTCATGTGGGATGACGAGGACTGCCCGCTCTCGAGCACTTTCATGAACGATCTTACAACGATCAATTCAGTGGCCAGCAAGGCTGCAGACATCCATGTGCCCTACCTTTTGGTACACGGTTCCGAGGATGATCTTGTCCCGATCGCCGAAGCCCGTGCCATTTTCGCACTTGCGAACGATCCCAAAGAATTCGTTGAACTCGATGGCGTCGATCATGTTTTCAATGATGCCGGTAAAGACCGCATGGTTTCTGCAGTCGTGGGGTGGTTTGGCGCAAAGCTGGCTTAAAAAAACGAAAAAGCCCCCGCCGCAGTAGATGCGGCGGGGGCGGAAAACTCTCGCAGGATGTTTCGTTCGTTACTTCTTCTTGGCTGTAGCGATTTTTAGTTCCTTAACCACGTAAGTGTCCTTCTGGTCGCCGATCGATTTGATCGCTGCTTCCTTAGTGATCTTGGCTGATGTCGATTTGAAGATCACTTTTTGTGTATTGGGCTTGTCGCCCTTGGTGATCTGAATGTCTTTTTCGAGGTCGGCAACTACGATGCCATCAAGCTTTTTGAACGCCGCACGGACGTGTGCTTTACAGCCTGCTCATGTGACGCCGGTCATGGTGACCTCGTAGGTGGTCGTTTTTGCATCTTCAGCGATGCCCAACTGGATCATGCCCAGCGTCAGAAGCGCGAGGGCGGCAGTAATGATTTTATTCATGATATTTAGAGAATAGGTTTTTGTTTGGTGTTCAGCTTGAGACACCTGCGAGATGTTTCAAATTGTAGTGAATGACGCGGAGAAGATCCAGAAGAAGCTGGAATTTCTACGCAACGGAAATGAGAGGGATGAATCACCGCAAAATTTCAATGTATTTACGGTAGACGATACGAGTTCAGAAGCGCCTTAGGTCAACTTTGAAGACAATTCCGAATTCCTGATTTTACATTGCTGCATGGCATTTTCCCAATGTGTCCCACCCGCTTGACGAGGGCGGAAATCCGGGCGATTGAAGCGACGGGAAGGCTTCAGCCTGTCCTACTTTCTAAAATTTCACTCTCATCGGCCGATGCTCCTCGTTATCGACAACTACGATTCGTTCACCTACAA
>JAGROY010000034.1 GCA_020439995.1 Verrucomicrobiia bacterium | reverse complement strand
AGGCGCTGGGCCTGGAGTATGCAGATCTGAACGAGGACGCCCATGAGGCCGTGGGTGATGCGGTGGGACTGGAAGAACTGGTGATGAGGTATCGCGGCAAGGGCTTGAGCGAAGGGCGCGCTCGATCAGTGGCCCGTCTGGTAGAGGTGCTGCGATCAAGGCACTATGCGTTCCGGACGGAAATCACCTACCGTGAGTGGGTGGTGCGTCTGTTGCTGAAAACTGGGCCTCTGAATGATGAGCTACCGAGCGAAGCGGAGGCGCGGTTGTTCTTGAGCGATCTGGCTGTGAAGGAAAAAGTGGTAGTGGCAACACAGAGGCAGGCGCTGAATGCGCTGGTGTTTTATTACAAGCATGTGGGAGGGTGTGAGATGCCGGATTTCTCTGACTTTCAAAAGGCAAGGGTGAATCGACGGCCGCCGATGGTTCTGGGGCGAGAGGAAGTGCGCCGGCTGTTCAAAGCAATGGATTTGAATGAGGAGTCTGCTGGTAGCCGCAGTCTTGGAACGCATGTTTTGATGGCGCGGCTGCTGTATGGGGCTGGATTGCGGCTGATGGAGTGTGTCCGTTTACGGGTAAAGGATATCGACTTCGAGAACCGCCTGCTGATGGTACGAGATGGGAAAGGAGGGAAAGATCGCAGGACGCCGCTTGCAGATTCGCTGGTGGGGGAATTGCGCGCCCATCTGGAAAAGATCAGGCGGTTGCATGAGCAGGACCGGGCGGCGAATGTGGGAGGTGTGTGGATGCCAGGGGCACTGGAGAAGAAGTGGCCAAACGCGGGAAAGGAATGGTCATGGTTCTGGGTTTTCCCTTCGAGGAAGCTCGCTGTAGATCCGCGGGCAAATGTGGTGAGGCGACACCATCAGAATGAGAATGCGATCCAAAAGGCTATCAAATTGGCTGCGGCGCGTGCGGATCTCGACAAGAGGGTCAGTTGCCACACCTTGCGGCACTCGTTCGCTACTCACCTTCTGGAACGTGGTCGAGACATCCGGACGGTGCAGGAACTATTGGGGCATGCAGATGTGAAAACGACGATGATTTACACCCATGCCTTGAACCAGAAGGATCGACTTTCGGGAAGCCCGCTGGATGATCTGTAGTCGCTGTGGCCCCGTGCCATGACGCTGATCTATTTCTTTTGTTCCCAGGCAAACGTGCCCTCGCTCTCCCCTGCCATCTCCACCCACTCGCCCTCGTAGGAGCGGGCAACGTTTTCCTTCCAGGTCGTCTCCTGGACCGCGTGAAGCAGCGCGTTTCGCTCCTTCGCTTCGACGCGCATGAGGTAGTTTCTGTCGTAATTTTCTGCTTCTACCGTCGTTTTCACATAGTCGCCGTAGTCATCGAGTGGCAGCGTGCGGATGGTTAACAGCCCCCGGTGATTTTCACCTACGAGGCGGTTGTTCTTCAGCCGCTGAATCTCTTCCATGCGGTCACGCTTGCGTTTAGCCACCAGGTCGGCAGATACTTTAGCGTCATCGCTTGCTGCGGCGACCTCACCGGGTGAGTCGCCATCCCCGGCGGTGTCCGTATTGCCTTCTTTACCTTCATGCTGATACACGTCGAGCCGCACGTTGATATCCACCTTGAGCGGGTCATCGGTGGTCAAATTCACATCCGGCAGCGACGAACACCCAAACTGTACCATGGCACAACCAATTACTGCCCCAGCCCGAACCGGACAGCGTATGGAACAACTTCGAAATACTCGCAGGGATGGTGTCATTGCTCTGAAGGCTGAACCTGAATTCCGCCACCGTCAGCGTTGCTGTGGGCGAGTTCAAGAATTTTAACGGGAGCAGGGATCCGGTAGTCGTGCACAGCCACTTCAAAATTCCGCAATCCACTCGGCCCGTCCGCTTTGAGGTTCAGGGTTCCCTCTCGGGCGAAGAGTTTGAAGTCGCCAGCACACGTTTCATATGGAAGATCGCGCAGGGCCGAAATACCGGCAGTGGCGAGGCTGCTTTCGATCCGTGTCCAGTCATCGGGAAACTTCTCCTTCAAGTCATCCAGTGCTGGGATGCTGATGATGCCAGGATCTTTCATCTTAAAGCTGCCATGGGCCTGATAGAGCGATCCCAAATCTCCCTGCCCGATCACTTCAAAATCAGCGGCACCTGACATCAAGTAGTATTCGGGCGTCAAGACACGTGTAATATCGGATGCGCTCACATCAGTCCCCGTCACCCAGGCGTCCCAGGTGAATGCGTCATTGATGTAAAGATTCACTGCCCCTTTGGTGTATCCATCGTAGGTATTGCCGCCGAACTGGGAGTAGATACCGTATTGATCGTAGGTGACGGACAAGAATACGTCGGTGGTTAAAAACTGCTTGTATCGCAGCTCGTCCGCTTTGAATACCTGCACCAGATTGTTGCTCTTCTGGCCCAGGGGCAAATTGAAATCCGCCCTGCCGCCGGTGACTTTCACCATGAGTTCGACACCTTCCACCGGTCGATATTCTCCTGCGGGAATGTCGAGCTGAGCGGTCAGTGTTCCCTCGTTCAATGCGGTGGAACAGCTGAATGGAAAGGCTGGCAGGTCTGGATTGATGCTGCCATTGAGCGCGATGATCAGCTTGCCATAATGGGCGTCAATCTGCCCGATGCTCCACTCCAGACTTTGCGCAGCGGCAGCTTTTGCATCATCCGTCACCGAGGTACCAGGGGCGGCGATGGCGACCTCGGGAGTTTCTCTCGGCTTTTCTTCCTTGCGAAAGAACTCAACATACCAGAACAGGTTCTCCCCGATATAAATCGTGGGATTCAGAAGCTCCACCTTGTTCAACTCATAACGCATCAGCCCTCCCAGCGAGAAATGGATGAATACGGAATCGAATTCAGCCACTGGCGTCCTCGACTGGCCATACGGAGAAGGAATCCTGATCTGCGAGACCTCCACCTTCAGCGGTTCCTCGTGTGCATAGAATCCTGCTTTGGTTAGGGGAAAATCCGCCAGAGTCGCTTTCACTGGTAAAGGGATATCCGGGATCAGTGCCGCAAGGTCTTCCACGATCACCACGCTGTCTTCCACTTGAAAGGATCCGACATGCCAGTCATCCCTGGGACTCATCGCAGCCACCGGAAGTGTGCCCGGAAGGGGGTCTTCCGTTGCCTGGGCAGGGCCGGTAGAGGGATCGCTTGAATCGGCGGGCGGCTCATCTAACAAGGTATCAAATTGCTTCCCCGCTACCAGTTCGGCTCCACTCAGAGTTGCCGATGTCACCCGCTTCTCATTCCACAAGGTAGCACCGTCGGCAATGATTTGCAGTGAGCGCGCAGAGGCAAAAGGCTTGGACGAATCGGCGGGCGCGTAAAATTGCAGCCGGGAAGCATCTATCACGTACTCGCGCCTTCCATCTTCCCCAGACGGTCGGGTATGAATTTCCACCCGCCCGTCGAAATTCGGAATTTCGGGGTCGGACTGCACCATTTTGAACTGGCCGTCATACAGCTCAAACTGATCCGCGCGCACCTTTTGCCAGGGAGGCACCTCATTGGTAGATTCCGATTCAGCCACACTGGTCGGATCGCCGACAATGGTGGGATTCTTCTGTACTTTGTCTATCGACATCTGCTCTAACAAATCCCAAAATGGTTCGGTCAGGCGGACATCCTCGGAATCGATTCGACAGGCTGCTATACGCCCTTCATTGAGCAGATCATCTGGGATCACTGAAACCTGCACGCCGCAGAGAACGGCAAGATCCGGTTCCCCTGGAAGCGCCGCACGCACGTCTGAGAGAGACCACTCCTGGAGCGCGGCGGAGCGGAGCGGCACCCCGTCATTCATCGACAGTCTAAGATCGCGCAACAAGCCGTCCACATCCGCGCTGAGATTCGGAATGAAGAAATCCTGTGCCTCCGAGAGCTGATCGAACCCCCGCACGGTCACTGAAGTGTCACTCACTTTAGCCGATACGACTCTAACCTCCGGCCCGCCCGACTCCTCTCCCCGCGCGGACTTTTCGCCATTTGCTGCAGCCGATGTTGGTAGCTCCGCCCCCTCTAACCTTTCCCCAAAGAACGCAATCAGTTCCGGCGTGATCAGATAATCGCCACCTGCCATTTCGAGTTGAGTCACCTCATAAACACCGTCCTCCCCCCGCATGACCGATAAATGAGTGCTCGGCAGCTTGGCAAAATTTGGCTGATCAGGCAATCCTATCCGCACCCCTTTCAATTGCAAATCGACACCTGCGATTCGCAGTTCGTCCTTCAGCGCTTCCCCCGCAAATGGCAGCTTCACTCCATTTCCTCGAATTTGAAGAAGCCCGTCGATATTCGGCAGGCCAGGGAAATCTTCGATTTCAAATTCAACATCTCTGACGTCAAACTTTTCCATTGCCAGTCTCGAAAATGGCGACGTCTTCCCGCTGGCAGCACCTGGCAAATCACTCTCCGCACTCATCCCGGCTGGCGGGTCTGGAGGAATGAACAACGGCCCGAACCCCTCCCTCACTAGCCATCGAAGCATCGCCGCATCCCCTTTCACCTTGCCGGAAGGAATACTGAGCTGATGCACCTGCACCAGACCACCTTCACGATGAATCGAAAACTCGGCCTCGGCCGATGGAATCGACGCCCACTCGCTCTCCCCCACCACCTTACCACTAGCGTCTGTGGCAGGCCCAGCGAACCGCACATCGTGTAGCGACAGCTTGTGTCGGCGCGTTTCGATACTTCCGTCGTCATAAAGCGCGAGTGCATCTGCATCGTAATCGAATCGACCGCTTAGAGCATCCCCCACCCTTACTTCCGCATCATTGATCACCAGCCGCTCCAGCGCAAATCGCGGCGAAACAAACTCTGGAGCAATCTTCGACACTTCCTCATCGATCGCTTCCAGCCCGGCCGGTGCCTCTCCGTGCATCACCGTATTCAGTGGAACTTCAATGACCGGTCGATCGATCATCACTGAAATGATCTTTCCGCCCAGAGCATCCCGCAGGTCGACGACTCCACTTGCATGCGGGATGGTAATCACAGTGCCAGTAGGGGCGCCAGAGCCAGCTCCTGCTGCTGCCTGATCATCCTTCAAAGTCACATCAAAAAACTCCACGTTGCCGTCAGCATCGAACTCTACCCGGCCTGCGGATATCCGGTAGGGTGCCGCCGCACCTTCCAGAATTGCGTTCAGAATCACCGTCCGTTTCGCATACGCCAGCCATCCCCCCACAACCAACAGAAGCAGCAAGAGGCCGCCCAACAGGCTCCCCCATTTCATCACTCTCAAGATCCGGTGCCCCTTCGACCGGGCACGCGAACTGGTGTCCGGGTTCGACGGAGCTGGCGAGTGTTCGATCACAAGGTTGTGTGTATGGAGCGCAAGATTTGGAAGCTAATGGCCGCTCCGACCTTCTCACGGTAGAGCAGGCACTTTGAGAGGAAACCCTCCATTTTCGATCATTAAATCACGAACTCCCTGCTAAAAGTATCGGACGCGCCGTTACTCGGGCTTGCGGAACTCCAGACAGTAGTTCTCTTTCAACCCTGGCACTTCGACCTCCCGTTGATTCTTGAAACCCGCAGCTTCGATCTCCGCCGCAAACGTTTCTTTGCCAGCGCGGACGTGCCCCATCGTCCATTCGCTTGATTCACCGGGGATCCTTTCAAAATCGACAACCATCAACCGTCCTCCAGGCTTTAGTGCCTTAAATATAGATTTGAGTGTCGACTGCGGAAACTCGAAGTGATGGTAAGTGTCACAGATAAACACCGCATCCACACTGGCCTCTGGCAGCTTTGCGTCATCCTGGTCACAAAGAACGGGTGTGACATTGGTCAACTTCAGCTCTACCACCCGCTCCTTCAGGTTTTTCACGAAAGCCTCAGAAATATCGACGGAATATACCTTACCTTCGTCGCCAACTCCGTTCGACATAGCAACCATGAACAACCCGGTGCCAGCGCCAATATCAGCAACTGCCTCCCCCTTTTTCAAATCGAGCGCCTTCATGATTTGCACCCGGGAACTGAATACTTCACGGCTTTCGACTTCAAACTTCTCAACCCAGTCACCGACTTTGAGATTGGGATCCAAAAAATTCTTATTGATCCCGGGCTTAACACTCTCGGCAGGCTTAATGACAGGTTCATCGGCAACAGCAAAGGACAAGTTGCACGCGATCACGATTGCGCCAAATTTTGGTAGAGTATGGAGTGGATTCTTCATTGTGGCGAGATGCTAACGTGTCGTCTGCACTCATGCCAACATCAATTCGCAGACGGAAACGATTCCCCCCTCAAATGCCTGATCTCACTGAAACAGTCGCCACCGTATTGGACATTTACCAGCGCCACATTGAGGCTCGCCCGCTGGAGCGGCACTGTGAAATGCGCACCCAGTGCTGTCGGTTCAGACTCACCGGAAAGACGCCGATGGTCACCATGGGTGAAGCCATCACTGCGGCTGCGGGCTGGCGGGCAGCAGGACGGAAAAGCATTCCCGATGGCCAGCAGAGCGACGGTGCCTGCCCATTTTTAGGAAGCGATGGACGCTGCAACAATTACAAACATCGACCACTGGGCTGCCGCACTCATTTTTGTGATCCTGCCGGTGGCCCCTATCCTCGCCAGCACGTGATCGAGGCCATCCGGGAACTTGAACATCTCGACGAAGCTCTGGGTGGCGACGGCCCGCGCCCACTCCCTGCCGCAACACGGGATGTATGGAAATTGGTAACTTCGAACAACCGTCGGCGATAGGAGTAACAGACTCAAGTTACCGATTTTGCGTGTTCGAAATCTGAGCTGACTAAACAGGACTTGACCGTTACGCTCCTTTTTGCATAGTTACCGAAATATGGCAGAGAGAACGATGGACAAGACGGGCCGCGCAAAGCAGCAAATAGTGAAAGTATTCACATCTGGAGCAATGGGTTTGATCATGGGGTTATCCGCAAGTGCAGGGGAGATAACCTACAATGGAAATACCTATAAGAATGCGAAGGTGGTTACGAGCAGTGAATACCTTTCGATCGTGCATGATGGCGGGATAAAACGCATCCCTTGGGACAAGGTTCCTTCCAGCCTCAAAACGCTGTATCCACAGCCTGCTGCCAGCGCGACAGGTACTGAAGAAGAGGTTAAGGATGAGGACAAAAAAAGCACACGCAGACCTCGCGGTGCTTTCGGTCGCACCGCTCCGAGCATGGAAGACCTTACCAAGAGGTATCGCGGGGATTTGGATTACGCGAAAGATCGGCTTGATAAAGCCCCCAAGGACAAGAAAGCGAAGACCGACTACCTTGAGGCGAAAACACGGCACGACAAAGCGATTTCCCACTACAAGAAAATGCTCGCTAAGAACGGGAACGATCCGCTAGCAGCTGCGGACGAGTGGCAAAAGACCATTCGGGAAGCCCTGGAGGGAAAGAAAGTTGAGATCAAGGCCTATGACTTCAGTGGTACCGCCACTATCGCTTACTTCCCTCCAAAATATAGCAGAGGCAATATGGAGGGAACGCTTGCCAAGCAAGGTGAATGGCTCAACTGGCCAATCTGGCGGCTTTCAAATGGCGGTGGCCTTGCCAAAGGTCAGATAGTGTGGATTGACAACCTCAGCTCCATAGAGGCGGCTGATCAGAAGGTGAGCAAGAATAGCATGACAATCAATGTGGCCCTCAAGCTGAGCGGCACTGCCATGGTCAGCAACACTGGAGGCAAAGACTTTACGCTCCAAAAGTTCGTGGTAGTTCGCAAGAAATAGCAAGCCACAGGGTGCCGAACGGAGAACGGGTGCAGGTTGAACAGGCAGCTAGGACGGAATGTTAGTCTATTCCGTCTGCAGATAGATAGCTGCTCTGTCAAAAGACAGGGTGCAACTCCGTTGCTACAATATCGAGAAAAGCATGTAAGCGTGTCGGCTCGGTGCGAAGCTCCCTGATTTCTCAATTAACGTTCTCGGGTGCTCAATACCCCTGCTCCCCGAGACATGCGGACGAAAGCAGCTGCGAAAGAATCACCAGAGAAAACCCGACACATCACTGCTAAAGCCGCAAAACACCTCACCTCCGACTACGTTTAACAGCCACGAGCACTGCCGCAGCATGAGCGGCGTCTTTTGGGTCTGCAGGCACAGCAGTCTCTGGCTTGAAACCTGAGACCTTCCCTAGAAGGGTTTTAAAGCGCGTGCCTTTTGTCACATACTGGAGCGGCTCATAGTTGGTGCCGTCCGTGTCCAGAAAGAAGCTCTCGGGCGGATTTGGAGTAACGATACCTATCACCGTCCCTTTTGTGTCAAAGATTGCTCCTCCAAAATTTCCCGACTGAAAATCACCTTCCACCTGAAAATATCTGCTGTCGTCCTGAACACCTTTAAGAGCGGCGACGTTTCCCTCTGTCAACTTCACTTCACGACTTTTGATATCCACGTCAGGATAACCAATGGTGAACACTTCCTGACCGAGCTTTACACTGGGTGCCAACGAAAGTGGCACCGGCTTCAGAAGGGACTGAACTTTCAGCACAGCTAGATTGTCTTCTTCGTCTTTGGCCACAATCTTAGCCTTCAGGGCCTGGTCGCGCCCAGGGATCGTGACCATGATCGAATCTGTATTCTTCACTAGCTTGAAAGTGGTGAGAATATAACCATCCTTACCGATGGCGACTCCTGTCCCCGTAACACTGCCTTGGGATCCATCAGGAAGCGTTGCTGCCCGGTATTCAACCGCATCATTAAAACCCACGATTGCCATAGGAACATCCAACGCCGGTGGGGCATTATCCCCGGGCTTGCGCGCCTCTAGATCCAGAAGGTAAGTCCCCACCATGTAGACATCGCCTTCCCACGGGCTACCCGCTCTCAATGACTTGGGCAGGCCTCTTACCAGCATCTTTTCAGGAAACCCGACCGGCTGAGCTTTCTTCACGTCAACATACTTCGTCTTTGCCTCCTGATCACGGCTGAGCCCCCTAGCCTTAACAGTCGTTTTCACGGTCTGTGCCACCTCCTCAATAAACTGCGCATCACAAATCGCTCCAAATTCGACTTCTTCCACGACCTTGAGAGTTAGCCGCGCCTTCATCGCTTGAACCGCTTTCTGCGCTGCCTTCTTGCGAATCGCTGCCTTTTTAGAATCGTATTTTTTACGGGCGTATGCCACCTGTGCTTCCTGGATTTTCGCCATGTTAAGGCCAAAAATCTTGCGAAAATCGTCAGGCATATCAGCCGTCTTGATTCGAACGACCCCCTCATCCGTAATCACCGAAACATCCGTGGCCGTCACTTTTTGAATCCCAGCCGTTTTGTAATCGTGACCTTGTTTGGATGTGAACGTGCGGTGTTCCCGTTTATATTTCGCCAATTTTCCGTCCGTAGAAGCATCCTGAGCTCCGACCGGCCCAAACAATCCCACAACCGCGAAAACCACACCTACGGACCCACTCACAGCGATCCCCTTCATTTTGCCAGTTCGTTCAACTTTCATCTATCTCCTCAATGCATCCAGGCCACGTAAGACAAAGAGATCCAAACCATCAATCGAATTCCGAACATTAGCACGGTTTGGCAACATTCGGGACAAATTCAAAACAATCGCACGCCTTTGTCATTGCATCCATGTGACGTCATCGCATTGACTGCCAATCATGAATCATTCAAATTTCCTCGTTTCGATACTCCTGGTGGTCGCAGCAACTTCGTCGCATGCCGAAGAAGCGGCTCTCTTCAATGGCAGGGATCTCACGGGCTGGGAAGGAAATGCTCAAGTCTGGCGTGTCGAGAAAGGCACCATTCTGGGCGGTTCGCTCGAAGGCAACCCGCAGAACGAATTCCTCGCATTCAAAGAGCGCGTCGATCATTTCATCCTCAAATTTGAATACAAGTTGACGGGAACGGAAGGATTCATCAATGGCGGCGTCCAGTTTCGCAGCGAACGCGTCAAGGAACCGGCCAACGAAATGCGCGGATACCAGGCCGATATCGGAGCAGGTTTTTCTGGTGCATTGTACGACGAATCCAGACGCAACAAAATGCTTGCGCAACCCACACCCGAACTTCTGGATATGACCGAAAAGAAGGACGACTGGAATACCTATGAAGTGCGCGCTGAAGGGAGCCGTATTCAACTTTTTCTCAATGGCGTAAAAACCGTCGACTACATCGAGACGGAAGAAGACATCGAAGAAGATGGCCTGATCGCCCTGCAAATCCATGGCAACTGCAAGGCCGTCATCGCTTTCCGTAACCTCACTCTAACCAAACTACAAGACGAGAAAAAGAAAGACTAACATTTGTTGAATTCGACTGGAATAATCGCTCGCCTGATCGTTACGTTTACTGAAAATGCCTGAAGAACCGACACTAGAAATCGCCGCACGCCTCCGCGAAGGGGTGCTGGATCCGATGAAGCAGTGGTTTTCTGGCAAAGATGAAATCATCGACCTCCTCGGGCTCTGCCTCGTGGGAGGAGAGAACCTTTTCATTCTCGGGCCTCCGGGCACCGCAAAGAGCGCTCTGGTGCGGGAACTGGGATTGAGGATTCACGGTCGCACGTTCGAATACCTGTTGACCAGATTCACCGAACCCAACGAGCTGTTCGGACCGTTTGACATTCGAAAACTGCGGGAAGGCATACTCGAAACGAACACAGAGGGAATGTTGCCCGAGGCGTCGATCGTATTTCTCGATGAGCTGCTGAATGCAAACAGCGCCATCCTTAACAGTGTGCTCACCGTATTGAACGAGCGCGTATTGCGACGCGGCCGTGAGGTGATCGACCTCCCTCTCTTGACCGTTGTTGGTGCCAGCAACCACCTGCCCGAGGAAGAAGCCTTGCAGGCGCTGTTCGACCGCTTTCTCCTGCGTGTCCGCAGCGACAATGTTCCTGACGAGCACCTGGCGGAAGTGCTGGCGGCCGGCTGGGAAATGGCTGCAAAGGAAAACGACCTTCGCCCTTCTCCCGTATCTGCGAAAGAAATCCGCACACTGCAGAAGACGCTGCCATCGGTCAATCTGCGCCCCGCTCTGAACGCATTCGTTGCGATGGTCAAGCGGCTGCGCACAGCCGGCATCATGATATCGGATCGCCGCGCGGTAAAACTGCAGAGGCTCATAGCAGCGAGTGCCCTTCTATGCAGCCGTAGTGATGCCAATGTGAGTGATCTCTGGGTGCTGCGCTACATTTGGGACACCGAAGAGCAACAGGAACTGCTGCGATCAGTCGTCGACGAAGTCATCGTGGAAGCGGCGAGGGAAAGCAGTAGTCACCCGCTTGCGGGCGATAGCCGACTGCCGGATCCAGAACTGATCGCCTCCGAAATAGATGCAGTGACGTCCACACTCGCGGGGACAACTGCTGACGATCCGCAACGTGCCATCGCCAGAGACCGGCTGGCACTTCTCGCCGCCCGCACCCAGTGGATCAGCAATGCGGAGCAGCGGGCCCATGTGCATGCAAAACTGGAGGCAGCCTGGATGCTGGCGGGCGATCCCGAGGAAGCCGCATGATCGCATGAGCCGACCGACCTGGGCAGTCGAGCTCTCCGCCGCGGATGGCGAATCCGCACGGGCCCTGCGCCTTGCGCCCGGAATCGAGGCCCGCTTCACTGAAGACCGGTCGCGACTGTGGCTGAGAGGAGCCGACCTCGATGTCGACAGCTTTCGCCTTGTTCGCAAGCTGCCATGCCTCCGCCGCTTTACTCTGCTCGAAGACGGTCGAGGAATCATTGAGGGGAAAACCGTGCCGTCGATCACTCTGTCAGGTTCTGGCTGGGTGCCGCTCCGGCATCTGTCGCCCCTGCTACCGCCGACTGCCCGACCATGCGGCACTGCAGCTTCGACTGCCCAGATTCGATTGACCCCGGGTGTGAGCGAGGCGCGCGCTGAAGTTTTGTGCTTACCCTTCCAGACATGGTTTGAATATGCGATTGCGGCTCCCGCCATCCGACTCGCTCCGCTTCGATTCGCGGTATCTGAGGACGGTCAGGCAATCATTCATGGAAATCCGCTCCCGCCGCTGTTGGGAGAATTCTTCACCCTCAACCACAGTATCGCCACGCCCGCCGGCTGGTCGCTCACTCCACCAGTCGCACCCGCGTTGCTTGCCGAGCGCTTTCAACTGAATGAAGGTGACATCCTTTTGTTTCACACAGATGAAACGTGCGAACTGATCGATGCTTCTGGACTGGCCCAAGCATCGCGCAGTGCAGTACGCGAGACCGCCACCGCCCTTGCGGCCATCGACCAATGACCGGAGTTACCACTTCACCGACTTCTCAGGAAGCACGACTGGCCCTGCACTACTTCGCCAGCGATTCGAATGGCTTCTGGACATGGAACCCCGAACTGGATGCCATCGTTACACGCCAGGACAGCACGATCGCGTTCTATCAGGAAATCGTTGCCGTGCTTCGCGCACTTGCTCCAGAAGGATTTCCAGCTTTCGACTCGATTGCCGTTTTCCTCGCGGCTTGTCGAGACAACTCGTATGACGAGTTGATGGAACAGTGGAGCCAGTGGGCAGAGAACTTGCCCTGGGATCTCGATGTGGATGCAACGCTAGACTCGTTGAGTCGCTTTCATCGGATTTCATCCAATCATCGCCAGTCAGCAGAGAACCGAGCTGCCCTCGCAGCGATCGTTTTCGCCAGTTGCACTCACGTAGTCCCAGCCGCAGATGCCGCTCAAATCCTTTCCTTTCTAGAATCCCGCCAACTGGCAGCTGTGGGAACACGAACGGGCTCTCTGCCCCGCATGAAACTGGCGCTGGACGATATGCGGGATGGATTGAACGCCCTCGACGAGGACACCATCAGCATCCAGTTACAGACTGGGATTGGCACAACATTGTCATCTGCCGAGATTCCAGATATCCCTCCGGCTACCCGCACGCAGCAGCTTCTGTATCAGCTGCGGGAGGAGGACGATGAACTCAGCGGTATCGCAGCCGTCGCGCTCAATCTCATGGCTGCGGTGCACATTCCCCGTTCGATTGATGAGCCGGAAAGCCTACCGGTGGGCGGCTACAGCGACGTTTCGAATCGCGGCACGCCAGATCGGCTTCTCATCACAGAGCTGGCGCAGGATGACGACGTTCTGGCAACCCGGGTGAATCTCAACGAGGCACTCTACCTCCGGCGGGAAGCCCCGCCGCGCACTCCGCTTCTCCACAGGGACATCCTCGTCGATACCGGGATTCGCCTGTGGGGCATCCCGCGTGTTTTTGCTACAGCGTTAGGATTGGCATTCTGTGCGACCTCCAACGAGCGCTGTCCACTCCGTGTTTTTCGACCGTGCGACGATGAAAACCTTGTGGAAGAGGCGGATTTTTTCTCGAAAGAAGGCCTGCGGGAACACCTCAGTGAACTTACCACGACAGCCCACGCAGGGGCTGCCCTTCGGCAAATCATTGCCGACTATCAAATCCACCATGGCAACGACCTGATCGTCATCACCCATGCTGACGCGTTGGCCGATCCAGATTTCCAGGCCGTCGTGGCTGAGCTTTCACTCGAGAAACTTTACATCGCGGTGGTCGATTCCAGCGGCCGCTATGAACTGTGGCTCTTTTCCAGACGAGGCAAAATGTGCCTCCAGCAGGCGGTATGCAGCCTCGAAAAAATCCTCAATCCAGGCTCAGGGGCACTTGCGTCCGTACTGAACCCTGACATTGATCCAGAGCTGCCGATTGCCCTTCGCATGCGAGAGTTCCCGCTCCTCGCCGCCCACCCGCTGCACTCAGAGTTGGCCGCATATCATCCAGACATCGGGCTGGCGGTCTACTTGCGCGACGGACGCGTCGTCCTCTGGCAACAGCTTCACCAAGGCGGACGCATGCTGTATTGCCCGGTAACGAAATCCCATGTCGTTTGGATTTGGATCGAAGAGAAACAGCGCGAGATACTTTTGATTCACCAGCGAAACGAGCTCGCACCGCTCACTCTCACGCGCTTTCCTCTGGACGGCAGCAGCACCAGAGAATTCGCATGCGATGCTGCAGCCGCAGATTCTCACACGGCATTCTCATACCATCCAAGAGGCTGCCTCCTGTGTTCTGCCGACGGAAGGGAGATCATCGCGCTTTCCGCTCAAAGCGGTCAGCGTCTTTGCTCGATCGAACTCGATCAGCTTGGCAGACTGCATGGCCGCTATGTTCAGTATGTCTCAAACGAATGGTGGGTTCTTGGTTTCGGAAACTCGACACTGTCCAAGGAATTGGTCCCCACTGGAGATTTACCAAAGAGTGAAATCTTGCGCTGCTTCGACCGCGACGGCTACGAAGGAACGCATGTGGTGCTCAGCAATGGGAGTATCTTCCGCTTGAGTCCGGAAGTTTCCCTGGTTCACAAAATGCCGGGCGGCATCAGCCACGTACGCAGTATCTCCCGTGATGGACACCGCGTGCTCTATGTCGACCAGTCGAACAGCCTGCGCCTGCTCGACCTTGCCGCAGGTCGGTTCGAAACGATTCCTCCGCGGGCGCACCATCCATTGCAGTTGGTCGAGAAAAACGTTGCCGTGTTCCACAAACGGATTCCTCAAATTCGAAAGAATTTCCGAGGCATCGGAATTTCGCCCGATGGCGATCTCACCCTGGTGACCCGCAACAGCCAGCTCCTGGCAGTGCAGCACACGGTATCCCAGGGGATCATCCGTTTGCAACACACCGGATGCAGCCGGGAGAGCATCAGTGAGATCCCATTCCTGCCGATCGACAGCCCGTTCGGCGAGCATCACTCGCTCGCCCGTGCCGATTTTCCTGATGGCACCCGGGCCTATCTGGACAGCCGTGGTTTTCTCCACATCGTCCCCGGTGATCCCACTCTGCCCGAAGCAGTGCTGGCCCTTAAAGACGGAATGCTCTCTGGCTGGTTCTCTGACGGTGCCTGGTTCGGCGATCGCTACTTCATCGGCGACCACACCGCGATCGACAGTGCGTCCGCCTGCGATCGTCTGTCCCACTGTATCCACAATCTGAAATCTGAAAGGCATCGATGGAAGTCAGACTAGTCAGAGACGAAGCTCGCGGGCGCAGTGCTTGTGCATCGGCCTGGCTGCTGCCAGGCAAGGATGCAGCCGCGTGGGTCAGCGAATTAGCACATTGGGGACAATGTCAGGAATCTGCCCGCATTCACGTATTGCCCGATGGCTGCGGAGCTGTGGTGACTGTGGCACGAGGAATGAAACCGCCAACCACGGCCCGAGCCATTCCCTACCAGAAAATCGGGTGCCTCTACTTCCCTGTCGACGCCCGCACGCAGCCGCCCGTTTGCGAAGAAGACGTGGAAGAATGGTTTCCGAAGGGCACGGCCGTCCTGCATCCGATCGCAGGACTAGTTTACTTTGGCCCGGAAGAGGCGCTACCCATCACGGCATTTCTGGCAGCGCCCCAGGTTAGACCGACCCGGTGGAACATGGCACAATCGGGCAATGCGCCGCGCCCGCGATTGTTGTCGATCACCCTCAAGCCAGGTGGCGAGAACGTAGAGCGATTTCTCGAACAAAGCCGGGGCGACATCGGCAGGCAACCGCTTGCCAGTGCACCTTCCTACGCTGAAGAAATCAAGGCACCGATCACCACACGCACCAGCCACGCGCTGCAGGAACAGTTTTATAAGGCGCTGGAAAAAATGACCGGGCAACGCAGGAAACAGGAATACGCAAGAGCCCAGTCAAAGGCATCCAACACATTCCTCGGGCGGCTTGGACAGTGGGCAACTGCCCGGCTGGCACAGATCGAAACTCACCAGCGGCGGGAGATGGATCGATTGCTCCACTTATTGAAAACCGACCCGGATGCCGGTCTCCGCTTTGCTCCGCCACTCGGCAGTCGCGGGTATCGCGGACGCCATGACCTGCCAGCGTCAACGCTGGCAGAACGTGACACAGATTTCAATCTGGCTGGACTGGGAGGCGGCCACGTCGCTTCACCATGGAGTGTGGATTACGAAATCTACGAGCGGCTGCGGCGCGAATACCGCGAAGCCGCCAACCGCGAACTGCGGCTCAAACGCTACCGCCGCGCAGCATACATTTTCGCGAATCTACTCGATGACTTTTCCGCAGCGGCAAGTGCACTTGTCGAAGGCGGGCACTTCAGGGAAGCTGCCCTGCTCTACCGTGATCACATCAACAACCCGGTGAAAGCTGCCGCCTGCTTCTGGGAAGCAGGCGACATGGACAGCGCTGAACCCTTGTACGTCGAGCATGGGAAATTCGAGCGACTGGGCGAATTGTATGCGCTGGTGGACAGGCCGGACGCCAGCCGCGCTGCCTATCGGCGGGCAGCTACTCATGCAGCGCAGATGAACGATTACTTGAAGGCCAGCCGATTGCTGGTGGAACATCTCGACGCCCATGACGAGGCATTGGAGATATTACGCCAAGGGTGGCCATTCACTGAACAGGCGAAAGATTGTGTGCGCGAGGAGTTTGCGCTGCTCGCAGCCCAGGGCCGTCACTGCGAAGCCTCCTACAGGGTCACTGACATGATTCACAAGTGCCCAAGCCGGCGACACCTTGGACCGCTCCTGATTGAATCACTGGGGGCTATCGCGGAAAGCTATCCCTACGCTCCCGTCCGCACCCTTGCTTGCGATCTTGTCCGCGTGGAAACCGGCAACCGCTTGGATCAATTGAGCCCCAACGAAGCGGCCCGAGTCCTGTCCGTTTTGCGGTCGCTGGCACCGCACGACAGACTTCTCCTGCGCGACACCCAGCGCTTCCTGACATCGCGCAAAAGGCAACTGCTGCCAGCGCCTCCATCCCGCCCGGAAGGCTCCGTGGACGTGAAGCTGTTCAATATCATCTCGCTTCCAGGAGACGCTCAATGGCTGGCAGCGATACCGTTTCCCGGCGGCTACTACGGACTTGGAATCAATGGCGAGAATCAACTGGTTCTCATGCGAAAAATCTGGCTGGGCAGAAGAGTCGAGCTTTCCTGGCCGTATCCATTTTCCAACCGACGATTCTCGTTGGCCGCACCTCCAGAACGGGAAGGCCATCGTGATCGCCCTGTGCATATCGAATGCCGGCGCCCACTAACTTTGCAAACGTCTACCGTCAGAGCATCCGGTGGAGAAGTAGAACTCAAAGCCGGATCTCTGCACCAGTCGCCCTCCAACTCAAGCCTCGGCCTGACATTTGCACCCACTGGTGAACTGTGGGAACTCTCGCTGGAAGATGACGCGATGGTGCTCAAATCATACGACAGCTCTGATTTTCACCTTCTATCCTCTGCTCACACCGCCAGCCTGTTCGGCAAGGAAGACACCGCCGAAGTCCAGCGCCGAACCGCGCCGGTGCCCATGGCCAGCATCGATGGACAGGTATTTTTTGCACTTCGATCCTTCCTTTGCCGCTATCGGCAGGGAGATTTCGCATGGCTGGAACTTCCAGACGCGATCACCGATCTTCAGTGCAGCCCGGCAAATGGACAGCCTGTCGTAGCAGCGGCCATGGCAAGTGCAGGCATTGGCATCATCTCCTGCGGCAACCTGTGGGGCGTTTGGGAACATCACGCGCCTGATTTGGACAAGTGCAAAGTCCGGTTTCTGCACGACGGCTTGCTCGCCGTAGCGAACACCCGCTTGCTTGAACTCTACCGAATCAACACTAGCAGCAATGAATCGAAACGCTGCGCCAGAGAGACATTCAAGCTTCCGAACCTGCTGGCCATCGTGCCGGGAGACGAACCGGACGTGCTGGTGCTCATGACCTCGCTTCAGTCGCACTACTACCGCATGATCGAGCGTTAAAACGACTACACCGATCAGTAGCCCTCGAACTCCTTCATTTCTGCCAGATAATCCGATACTGCAAGTGCCACCACTGCTCCGGTAATCACAGCCGAGAACAATCCACACCAGAGCTGAACAAATCGTTCCTCATTCCGTCGTGGCAATGGTATGAAATGGCCCAGCACAGCAGCGACCGGCCCTAGACACAGCACCAGTGCGAGACCGTAGCGCACGTCAGCAAACAACCAACCCGACCAGCCAAGCAGTGCAAACATGGTTCCACAAAGCGCCGGGATACCGATAGGAGCAACTCTTTGGTTTCGGACAATGATCACTAAACAGGCAGTCGCCAATGCAGTGGCAAGCGCTCCGGCAGCCTGTCCCAACCTGGCAGCACCACCGAGTTGTAACAGTACCGCCAAACCGATCAACGGAGGAACCCATGCAGCGAGGGGAAGCCGGAACCGATTCGATTCCTCAGTCGGCTTACAGCTGGCTATCTCAGCAATCGCGACGAAAATCACCATGGTTGCGGAGACTCCCGTGACCACACTGAGCTTGCGAACGAGTCCGCCCTCTTCCGCCAGCCACGCGGGATAGACGCACCACGTCAAAAGACCAAACAGCAGCCCTGCGGAGACCGCTACAATTTTGCCACCCACTTTCGCCTGCCCGCCTATGACAAGAGTGGAAGCCACCAACCCGGAAACCACGAGTCCGGTAAACACAACATCTTCACTGGTAGCGGGCGGAAACCTTGGAAACCCGAACAACCAAAGAAAGGGGCCCGAGACAGCTCCAATGATGCCAAGCCACCACAAGCCCGGCGGCAGCTTCCACAGAATCACCAGGCAAACCGCAAAAGGAACGGCGACACTGAACATCACCGTTCCATGAACCAGATCATCCCAGTTCGTAAGCCAATCAAGCGCGGCCACTTACTTTTTCGTGCCGACGATCATAAGCGTGATGTCGACCTCATCGGCAGTATCTGGTACCCGGTAGGTCATCCCATAGTCACTTCGCTTGATCTGAAAACTGGACTTGCCCCCGTTTTCGCTTGTCGGCTCAAAGATGACCTTCACTATCTTCGTCTTGTCGAGCAATGTGAAGTCTCCTTCGATCTCATATTTGCCCTCGTCATTCTTAACCACCTTGGTGCTCTTGAACGTCATCTTTGGAAATTCTTTCACTTTGAAAAAATCCTGATTCTTAAGATGCTCGTCACGCTTCTTGTTTTCCGTGTCGACGCTGTCCGTCATCACCTCGATCGTAACTTTCGACTTTGACGGATCTGCCTCATCAAAAACGACCTCCCCGGAAAAATCGCCAAAGGAACCTGCGACATCCTGAAACTCCGCTGCATTCGGCGGCTTGTTCTTGATTGAGAAGCTGATCTTCGATTTTTTGGAATCGATCACAAATGTATCGGCCCCGTAGATGTGAGTAGTGGCAATAGCGACCCCGACAGCAACGACGATGAAACGAATGATTCTCATATAACGGACAGTCTCGAATATCCCTGCGCAATAGAACAAGATAATAATTGTCGCACAGGTGGTGTGGACATGAAATGGGCAATTAATATAAATCCATTTCAATTACTGCCGTAGGTCGATACCAACTCCCTCTTTGGTGCTGCGAGCATAGACGCGACCGTTGGCAAAAACTGGTGTCGACCAGCACTTACCATCCAAAACATCGGCGCGGTTGATTTCCTTGTAGCTGGCTGGAGTCGCCTCGATCACTGCCAGCTCCCCCGCATCACTCAAGGCGACAACATTTTTGCCTACAAGGATCACGTTGCCCGGCCCGTATCCATCCTGTGACCACTTGACTTCACCGTTTCTGATGTCGACACACTTGATCGGGCCTTTCCCATACTCTTTAAAACTGAACATTCCGTAGAGGAATCCATCCTTGCATACGGGAGTGCTCCAGTGATTCTGAAGATCACCCTCCTTGCGCCACAGTTCCTCCGCCTTGAACCCGGAGCCATCTTTGACGATTTTGCAAGCTCCGGCACCTACTCCATAGCCCGCCGAGCAATAAACAATATCGTTCCACACGACCGGTGCAGCGGCAGTGGATGTGCGGAAAGGATACTCGAAAAACCAAAGCTCCTCACCATTCTGGGGATCGACCGAAACGAGCCCCTCTTTTGCAAAAAAGATCACCTGGCGTTTCTCCAGAATCGTCGCTGCAATCGGTGTCGCATGAGTCATCGTGTAATCGTATTTTTTCCAGCGGACGTCGCCTGTCTTCTTGTCGAAGCATAGGATCGCCTGCCCCTTGCCTCCTCCAATTGCATACACGGCGTCCCCTTCCACAAGCGGACTTGCGGCATTCATCCACTTGATGTTCTTGCCTCCGAATTCTTTCGCTATCGAGTGTCCCCACATTTTTTTGCCATCGGTCGCGTTGATGCATTCGATATTCAGAGCTCCGTCAATGGCATAGACCATCCCGTCGTCGAAGGCTGGCGTCGAACGCGGGCCATCTCCACCTTTATTGTCAGAAGCACCGGAGTCGCCACCTCCGTCGTAGCGGGTCAGCCCCATGGGATGCGCCCACAGCTCCTTGCCAGTCTCAGCGTTGAGGGCAAGAATCGTCTCTGATTCATTCCCGTCGAATTCCCGTCTCACTGTGGTAAAAACCTGATCCCCTGAAACAACAAAGGAGCTGAATCCTGTTTCGGTCTCAACTTTCCACAATTGCTTCGGCCCGTCCGCTCCCCACGTGGAACTGTTAATAGTTCCCGAAGTGGTTCGGTCAGAGTTCGCCCCGTTGTACTGCGGCCAGACACTGGCAACTGTAGCGGGCAAGTCCACGAAGGCAGTGACTTTGGCTGGATCCTCAAGAGAAGCTCCCGCAGCCACCGTTGCAGCGAGCCGGAATATTTTGGCATTGTAAGACAGGACGATGATCTCGTTGTTCTCGTCCTCGCAAAACGCCGTTGGCTTACACAAACCGGGATTACCCTCCACGATCAGTGTGTTTTCAGACACCTTTCCGTCTTCATACTTGAGCGCCCAAATATTGCCGGATCCCCAGTCGCCATAGATGTAGAACCCCTTGAGACCGGGAACCTGATCCCCCCGATAGACAACTCCACCTGTAATACTGATGCCTTGAGTGTGGTCGTACGCATGAATGGGATCGATGAACTTCAACCCCTCCGGTGGCGCGTCTTTGCGCAAACTGAAGGGCTCAGTCCCTTCGCGAAAGTTCCAACCGTAGTTTCCACCTTTCTCGATGATGTTAATTTCTTCCCAGACAGCCTGACCAACGTCAGCCACCCAGAATCTGCCATCGCCTGGCTCAAAGTAAATCCCCCATGGATTGCGCATTCCGTAACACCAGATCTCCGAACGAATTCCGTTTTCCTCCTTGCCGGGGCGCCGGACAAAAGGATTGTCACCGGGAATTCCATAGGGCAGTGCCCCGGAACGGCTATCGACGTCGATTCGCAAAATTTTTCCATTGAGCACCCAGAGATTCTGCGACAGGCGGTGGGGATCGTTTGCACTGCCACCGTCTCCGAAACAAATGTAAAGGAAGCCATCCGGTCCAAACGCCATATTGCCTGAATTATGATTCCAGAACGGCTGCGGGACTTCCATGATGATGCGCTCGCTCGCCATGTCTGCTTTGGAGGGATCGTCATGCGACACCTGAATTTCGCTGACGACACTCCGTTTCGGATTTTGCTGAGTGTAGTAAAGGTAGAACTTCCCATTCTCCTTGAACTTCGGATGAAAGGTGATGTTCAGCAGACCTTCCTCGAATGCTCCGTCTGCGGCGGCAAGTGGCCGATCCGATATATCCAGAAATAGGCCACGCTCCGCAGAATTTTCATCGGCGGGCAAAATGTATATCTGCCCCGTGTGCTCGAGAAGAAATCGGCGGTTCGAACCATCAGGAGCGATGGCGTGGTGCACGGGTCTTTCGAATTTCTGGTGTTCGTAAATCTCCTTCAGGAGCACTTGCGGCGCGGCTCCAGAGACTGACGATGCGCTTAAGATAGCCCCCAATGCAGAGGCAACGACGAACAAAGATTTCTTCATGACAAGTGGATAGTGAATCAGCAACTCAATGAGGAGAGAATGCTCCATTGCAGATCGAAGTTCTGCACGATGGATGCGGCCAAGGCGAGAAAAGATTTGTGGTGATTCAGAAAACTGATAACGTTCTTGTTTTTACGATTTATGTGTGGAATTATTGGATACATTGGAAAACGTGAAGCTGCCCCCATCATGGTTGAGGGTCTTCGAAAGCTTGAATATCGAGGATACGACTCCGCTGGTCTGGCAGTTTTGTCTGGAGGACGAATCGCCGTTCGCAAATGCTCTGGGAGGATACAGGATCTCCAGTCGCATTTAGCTGAAAATACGCCGTCCGGGGTCTCTGGCATCAGCCATACGCGGTGGGCAACCCACGGCCCGGCGACCGACAACAATGCACACCCTCACACGGATCATTCCGGCAATATTGCTCTTGTTCACAATGGTGTGATTGAGAACTACCAGTCCCTCCGGGATGTCCTCGAAGCGCAGGATCATGTATTTCACTCTGACACTGATTCAGAAGTTCTCGCTCATCTGATCGGTTACGAATACTACAAGAAGACTGAGCCCGACACTCAAGAGCGCCTATTGGACGCCGTGCGTGCAGCTTTGCGCTGGGTGAAAGGCACCTATGGCATCGCTGTGCTTCATGCAGAACTCCCCAACGTAATGATTGGTGCCCGCCTCGGAAGCCCACTCGTGGTGGGTCTTGGGAAAGGCGAGAACTTTCTTGCCAGTGATGTCTCAGCGATCGTTCGCCACACCCGGGACGCCATCTACCTGAACGACTATGATCTGGTTGCCATCGGCCCAAACGATTTCGATGTCTACTCACTGGACGGCGGTGCGGCCCAGTTCGAGGTCAGCGTTGTGGATTTCAGCGAAGAACAGGCCGAGCTGACGGGGTATCCACACTACATGCTCAAAGAAATATACGAGCAGCCGGAATCGGTATTGAATGCGATGCGTGGTCGACTTTCGATCGAGGAATCCACCGCAGTTCTGGGCGGATTGAATATGACAGCACAGGAACTCCGGACGATCGACCGAATCGTCCTTACCGGTTGTGGCACTGCCTCTCATGCCGCAATGGTGGGTGAATACCTGATCGAGTCTCTCGCACGCATTCCAGCAGAAGTTGAAA
Source organism: Verrucomicrobiia bacterium (assembly GCA_020439995.1). Taxonomy (GTDB): domain Bacteria; phylum Verrucomicrobiota; class Verrucomicrobiia; order Verrucomicrobiales; family DEV007; genus JAGROY01. The sequence continues at coordinate 3,242 of JAGROY010000034.1, read as the reverse complement.
TCTCCAGCGAGCTTCGCTACCGGAACCTCCCCACGGACAGGGACACTCTTATGTTCGCGCTGAGCCAGAGTGGCGAAACCATTGATACCCTCGCTGCCATGCGAGAAGGACAGCGCAAGGGACACAGGGTGCTTGGCATCTGCAATAACGTGGCCAGCACGATTGCCCGCGAGAGCGATGGCGGAGTCTACATGCACGCGGGCCCTGAAATCGGCGTCGCAGCCACGAAGTCGTTCACTTCTCAAGTCACGATCATGACACTGTTGGCTCTTACTTTGGGCCGCATGAATCACCTCTCGGCCTCGGACGGAAAGACTATTATTGATGAACTCAAGGCAGTACCAGAGAAGATTCGCACAATCTTAAAGCAAGACGCTCAAATCAAGAAGATCGCTCAAAAGTATGCGCGGAGTAAAGGCATGCTTTTCCTCGGTCGGCAGTTCAATGCCCCAATTGCGCAGGAAGCAGCACTGAAAATGAAGGAAATCAGCTACATCTATGCATCCGGACATCCGAGCGCAGAGCTGAAGCACGGGATCATTGCGCTGGTTAGCCCGGAGACGCCGTGTGTCTTCATCGCCCCGGATGATTCGGTGTTCGAAAAGAACGTAAGTAATATCGAAGAAGTCAAAGCCCGCCGCGGCCCAGTCATTGCGATCACCACGGAAGGCAAGACAGAGCTTGAGCGCATTTGTGACGATGTAATTTACATCCCCAAGTGCCCGGACTACCTGAGCCCATTGCTAACGATCATTCCCCTTCAGCTGTTCTCTTATCACATCGCCGTCGAACTGGGCTGCGATGTCGACAAGCCGCGGAACCTGGCGAAAAGCGTTACGGTCGAATAAGCATTTAGAACTCCACCGCCTGCCCTAACACTCCTACTTCCACTGGAGCAGAATGGATTTCACGGAGTGCATCGCGCAGTGCCTCAGACCGCCCCTGTTCACCATGAATGAGCCAAACACGCTCTTTCCCGCCTGTCGTCGCCCTGAAATAGTCCACTAGTTCCGAGTGATCGGCATGGCCACTGAACGAGTCAAGGATCTCAACTCTTGCGTTCAATTTATAAGATTCCCCGAAAATAGGGACTTCCTCCCACTTGTTCCGGATTTTCCATCCGAGGGTGTTCTCAGCACAGTAGCCCACAAAGAGGATCGTATTGCGTCTGTCTTCGATATTGTTCTTCAAGTGGTGCAGCACACGCCCCGCCTCGCACATACCTGAAGCAGAAATGATGATCGCTGGCCCCTCAAGAGTGTTTAACTCGCGGGACTTGGCCACGCTTCGTATCAATGTCAGACCTTCGAATCCAAACGGGTCACGCTTTTCAAAGAGGAAAGTGTAGAGTTCCGGATTGAAGCACTCCGGGTGGAGCCTGAAGATCTCCGTCGCATTCACCGCCAGCGGGCTGTCGACAAAGATCGGCACGTCTGGAATTTCTCCAGCCTCCAGCAGGCGATGCAGCACATAAAGCAGCTGCTGAGTTCTCTCCACCGCAAAAGCAGGAATGATCACTTTGGCCCGTCCTTTCAACGCATTCGCCAGCACATCACGAATGCGGTCATCAGCGCTAGCTGCAAGCTCATGCTCACGTCCTCCGTACGTGCTTTCCATCAGGAGGAAATCAACATTCTCCACCGGCACCGGATCACGCAACAATTCGTTGTCGCCCCGCCCCACATCACCAGAGAACATGAAACGCTTCCTCCTGTCTGTGGCGATCTCGTGGACATCGAGAACAACCTGAGCCGAACCCAGAATGTGACCGGCATCTATAAACTGTAGCGTCACCCCGTCCGCAATCGGCAGCTTGCGTTCGTAGTCGATGTTAACAAACTGCCGCAAGCAACGCTCGGCGTCTTGCTCGGTGTAAATTGGCGTATAGAGCGGCTGTCCCTTCTTTGCTCGCTTCCGATTCACGTACTTGACGTCGCCCTCCTGAATTCTTGCACTGTCCGCAAGCATGATCTGGCATAGATCCCTGGTGGCAAAAGTCGTGTAGATATTCCCTGTGAATCCCTGGTTGCACAGGTTCGGCAGATTGCCGCTATGATCGATGTGAGCATGCGACAGCACCACTGCGTCGAGATCGGTCGGTGAGAAGTAGCGAAACTCTTTATTCCGCTCGTAGGCATCATTGCGCCGCCCCTGATAGAGACCGCAATCGAGCAGGATTTTCTTCCCATTCACCTCAAGCAGGTGTTGGGAACCAGTGGTTGTCCCTGCGGCTCCGCAGAATGTTAGTTTCATGAAGAACGTCTAATGCCGGAACAGCCCTATCTGCAAGCTTTACCCATGATCATGCTCACTTGGCGATAGGAACGAAGGCACCCCACGGTAGTGCGCCATACTATCCAACGGCCGGCTAGCCACGCTCATCAACGGAGGAACCTGTCAGCCTTTCTTACGACGAAGAAAGGTCGGCAAGTCAAGGTCTTCGCCGTCTTCAACAGTGGGTTCGCCTTTTTCAAAACGCCCTTTCTGGTGACGTGGCTCCAGGGTGGAATCAAAATTCTGCTGCTCAGGAGCCACGTGATCTACCGGCTCTGGAGTCGTCATTTCCTCCACTGGTGCCGCAGGCGGGGCGACTCGGTTGAGCTTCAAAGGGGCGGGTTTCGACGGCAACGCACGTCTCGCTGGCTCAGCCTGCTTTTTCTTCACGAACCCTTTCGGTGTGAATGGACTTTCAGCCGCAGGGGCCGACTCCTCGCCCCGAGGAAGTGGCAATTTGGCAGCGGGACGCTGTGACTCATCCACCGAAGCCTGTCGCTCTGTGGCCACTGGAGCGGGAATCGTTCCAGGCTTTGACCAAGCGAACCGAGGCTTTCCGGCTTCGTTCGGATCTGGTTTTGGGCGCTGTTCTGCAGCCACCGAAGCGCGACCTGGCAGGCCAGTGGCTCCGGCCCGACGCAGCCCCACACGCTTCAACAACTCGTCGGCTTTGTTTGCTTGAGCGGGAGCGACGCTGGCAGCGATCGGTGGCACAGCCTTCTCTGGCCTCACATCTGTCGGCCGAGGTGCTGGCGCTGGCTCCAGATCAGCACCAAAGAGCGGATCATCCTGATCATCCTCGACAACCGTATCTTCCTCTAGAACATCGTTCTCAACCTCCTCAGCTTCCAGCTCGTCAACCGCTTCCAGCTCGTCAAAGTCATCTTCCAGCTCTTCGGCGCTGTCGAATGACTCAAAATCATCATCGCCATCATCGATCAAGAAGTCCTCGCTGTCCCGACGCTTTT
>JAGROY010000280.1 GCA_020439995.1 Verrucomicrobiia bacterium | reverse complement strand
TCATCGTCTATGGGATGCCTGTGAAGCAAAGTCATTATTTGTTTCCTCGTTAGCAGCAAGTGATCCTTACAAAGCAAAAGACATAGCAGCTACGCTGGGTGAGCTTTCACCACCTGTATACGCCGGCATTGCTGGATCAATGACGGCACACGATCCGGAAGCGGCTGTTCAATTTTCACTCCAGATTCAATCTCCAGACGCAGCCAAGCAGGCCATTCAAGCGACCTTCAAGGGATGGATGTGTCAGGACTCGATCGCGGCTTCTGAACGCGCATCACAACTCCCTAAAGGCACAATCAGGGACTTTGCCGCCGAGTCTATTGTTAGGGAATCTGTTCGTTCTGGCGACTTGGACAGCGCTGTTTCCTGGGCGGAAAGTATAAGTTCAGATGAGATTCGAGAACCCCTGCTACAAGAGATCCGCAGATCCCTAAAGTAAACGCGCTGTTTCAGGAATGGAGAGCGGTGAGGGGTTGAAATTGCCGGAAAGATAGAATTGAAAGTAGCGAATGAGATGGATCAATATTGGACTCGAAGCCGATGCCATACGTTTAAATTTTGATTACGCTTAAAGTGGAGATAGGGAGCACTCGGTTAAGATCGTCGGAATAAATATCGCGACAAGTTGATCCTCTCTGAGCTCAGATCGACAGGCAGCATTCAACCCAGGCCAAACACCGACGAGTCTCGAAACAGCCCGACAGGCTCGAATCATACAAGCCCAAGGCAAGCGAAGCGCCGCCTTGGGTCATACGAACCACGGATCTCAGCCTGTAGGGGTGAATCATAGCTGTCGTTTTTGCTTGGGTGGATACGGTACGAGCGGAGATTCTACGCCATGTTTCAGTCCCTAAGCTGCATCATCTTGCATATCGGATCCTGGACCACGCGTTTCCGATTACCTGCACCAGTCGAAATTCGCAATGTCAGGAATAAGCGTTAAATCTCTGTTCGCGGCATTGGCAGATCCTCCAGTTTCCCGTAGGGTCGGGCGATGTCTGAACTTCCTCCGCAGCGCAGTGTTTTGTCTCCTGTTGTGATCATGCTGGCTGGCCTTGTGCTGCTGGCGGGATCGGTGGCATCGTTTTTCCTGGTGGGTCGGGGAGGGGCGGGAGATGTTGGTGCTGGAGTGTCGCAGCCGTATCGTGGGGTGATCTTTGAGGGCCGCTTGCCAGTGTCCAGCGGGGAGGCGGGATCCCGTGTTCTGTTGATGGGATCGATGCATGTTTTGCGCCCGCAGGATCACCCGCTACCGGTGAGTTATGGTCGGGCGTTCGAGTTGGCCGACGCAGTGATTTTCGAGCTGGATTCCGCAGTGGATCAAACGCTGGTGCAGAAGCATACCACGTATGCGGACGGCTCGACTTTGCAGGAGCATCTGCCAGCGGATCTTTACGAACGGGCGAGTGCGGCTGCAGAACGGGCAGGGATTTCGATGAAGGAAATGGCGAACAAGCGAGTCTACTTGCTAGCGCAGGGGCTGGCTGGCAGTGTGCTTGGCCGGGCCGGGTTTACTCGGAGCTGGGGTGTAGAGGCGCAGTTGCGCGACAAGGCGGCGCAGGCAGGAAAGCCAGTTTTCGGATTTGAGATGGCCGAAGACCAGCTGTCAGTATTCTCTTCGCTCAGCGCTGACCGCGAGGAGGCATTGCTGCGGCAGACACTGGATGAAATGGAGAAGCGCCCCGACTACGGATTGCGCGGCATCGAGCTGTGGAAGACCGGTGACGTTGACGCACTGGCCGCGCTACGCGAGGAATCAAAAGTGTCCGATCCTGAGCTGGCCCGGACTTTGTTCGAAGACCGTCACGCGCGCTGGCTGCCGGTGATCGAGGAACAGTTGACTGCATTGGAAACACCGGAAATGACGCTGCTGGTGGTAGTGGGCGCAGCGCATTTGTGCGGAAAAGGAAGCCTCATCGAGCTGCTCCACGAGCGCGGCTATGCGATCGAGCAGTGGTAGCTGCCGATCATGCGGGGGGAAGTTGAGGGAGTGAATAACCTGCCCATACTTCAGCGGTAGTCTCCAACTTGAACATCTTCATCTCATCATCGGCATGCTCCTCAGCTGCGGCATCACTAGTAGTCATCCGCCGCTGACGACTCTGCGTGGAAACAGTTGGAGGCAGATTCGGTGGAAGCTGTCGAAAAGGACCTGGAGACATTCGACCTGTGGCACCGCTGTCCTCACTGTCAGCGCCAAACACAATGGGGTTGCCCGAAACGGAGACCGCAAGGCCAAAGCCATCACCGATTTCAGTGTTGGATGCTTTGAGACATGACCATTGATGGTCTGCCCGACAGAGAGGCTACGGTGTCAGCACGCGACTGCGAAGGAAGGTTGCCGCCGGGCCTGGAGGAAGTTCAATGCCGTTGAAAGCGCCACTGCCGACTTCGTCCAGCCGGAGCAGGCCGAAGGACTGCCAATCCCCCGCATCGGACAAATTCGTGGTGGACTGGAGCATGACCACGGTGTCCGTTGGGCCACCTGTAAAAGTGCCGCTGACAAGACGAGTTCCATCCGGCTGAGTCTGCACGGCGAAGCTGGCGATTCGGAACGAACTCTCCGGGACGGTCGGCGGCGGCAGGGCGACGCCGTCGTTGAGGGAGGCGACGGTCCATTTCCCGGACGCGGCATCGAACGCGGTGGCGAACTGCCAGCCGGGCTCAAGACCACGGACGGTGACCGGCACGCTGGTGGGCAGGACGAATGCTCCGGCGGGCTGGATCAGCTCGAACTGTTGTCCGGCGGTCGGCGCGAATTGATCCACGAAGACCAGCTCGATGCTCCCGCCGGTGAACTTCGCGTCGCCGGTGATGACGAGGTGATCCTGTTGTTCCGGGCGCGTTCCCGCGATCTCCAGCACGACCTTTCCGGCCGCCTGCTCGAAGTCACCATCAATGGTGAGCGTGCCCGGCGAGTTGCCAGGTTCGATCGTCCCCCGCTTCACCACCTCAAGAAACCGCAGCGTGCCGCTCCCTCTGACCTTCGACCCTTCATCGACGCTGAGAAGGGTTCCGGAAATGCTCGAACCTTCCCCCACGACCAGCAGCGCATCCTTCAGCACACAGAGGGATGCCAACTGTACCGTCGATGACTCCTCGATGCCGAAGAGCCCCGTTTCCAGAAACGCCTCCTGGGCGATCAGTCTCCCGCCTTGAAACAAAAACAGTTGTCCGCCTCCGGTCACACTCAGATCACCAATCGTGGCGGTGGCCCCCCTGACAAAGAACTGCGAATCATCGAATGCCACCGGGCCACACTCGAAGGCGCTGCCATTCTTGGCTTCAAGCAACGAGAAATCCTTCATCTCGAACTCCTGAAGCGAGAGCCGACTGCCGGTGCCGTCCAGTTCGATCTTGCTGTCCTCGACTTTCCAAGGAACTGCGGAGAAAGAGACCTGCCCTCCACGCGCGATCTGCATCTCCAGCCGGGTAACCGGGGGCGCGGCGGAAGCGGGGATTTCCACGTTGAAGCGGGCGCCTTCATTCACGCTGATGCTCGCTATCGGCCCGAAAGACGGATTCTCCACGAACGATTCCTTCACCGTGAGGCTGCCACCCTCAGGCCCAATAGCGAGGGAGCCTCCCTTCAGAACCAAAGAGCCTGCGTGACCAGGGTGGCACCCGTGTTGACCAGAAACAGGCCTCCCAATTCCACCTTGGTTTCCCGCGCCGTGAATGCCGCATTGCCACTGAACTGGGCTCCACCGTTCTGGATGAAATGCAGTTTCCCGAAGGAGCCAGTGCTCCCGCTGGCAAAAAAGGCGATCCCTTCGTCCGCGATCGTCAGTCCATCGTCCGCGGCGACACCCGTCTGGAAACTCGCTCCTTCCGACACCGCCAGTATCGATTGCTTTCCGGCAATCGTGAACCGCCCGCCGATGGAGCGCGTTCCCGCACCTTGGATGGTCACGCGTGATTCCCCCTGCGTCTGCGACTGCAAGGCGGCGCTCCCCCAGTCGATCAGCGCGCCGTTTTCCGCGAGGATCTGCCCCGCGCCGGGATCGGAGCCGAGAGTGACTACTGCCCCCGCGCCTTTGAATGAAACCTCGGCCTGCGCGCCGCTCGCCACGAGCCGTCCGGTCACACCAAGGTTGCCGCCGATGTTCGCCGCGCCCAGCACCTCCAGCTTGCCGCGAAGCACCTTGAACTCGCCGGGGCCGCTCGTCCCGAGGTCGAGCCGCTCCGTCTCGAAGGTTCCGCCGCCATCCACCAGCACCACCGAGCCCCCGTCGACCTTCGTGTTCTTCAGAGAGTAGAAGTTGCCGGCCAGATTGAAGGTATGGCCTCCGCCCTGCCCGCTGGTCAGGTCGACGTTCGCATACGGTCGGTCGAAGACCAGAGTCGAGATCGCGTCCGGCAGGAAGTAGGACTGTGTGACCTGCGGCACCACGCCCAGGCTCCAGTTGGCATCGGTGAAAAACGGCTCCGACGCGCCGTTGTCCGGCAGCCATGAGTTGTCGCCGCCCAGAGTGATCAGACAATCCCGTTCAGCGATAGCCTCTCCTTTCACATATCGGCCTGTTGCCAGAAATGTTCCCACGTTTGTGATACTGCGGGCGTCGCCTATCGTTATGAATCCCTCGGCCTCGCCCGGCTGCTTCATGAATGCCTGGAGTTGCGGAGTGAGGTGGTGAAATTCCCCATCCTGGTGCAGATAGATGCCGTCGGAACCGCCTCCGCCAAAAGCGTTGCAAAGGATCTGCCCGTTTTCATTCATGGACGGCGGCACCGAATCGGAGAGAGTTGAATCTCCGGGGGGCACTCCCAGCAGAGTCATGGATCCCTGCTGGTGGACAAACAGTTGGAATCTGGCATCGACTTCCGAAATGCCGGTCACCCCGATCACGTGCCCGCGGTCGTTGATGTCCGAAGCCAAGGAGAAAGGCCCGATCCCTCCGAGATCAATGGTGGCCAGCCCGTCCCGGCGAACTGCGCGAATCTTCTGTGCCTCGAAATCCAGCACGCTGCCAACGAGCTGTCCTGAGTTGTTGATCGCCGTCGACTGGAAGGAAGGGGCTTGCAGGTTCACAAACAAGCCAATGGAGGTGTCGTAGGTAAAGCTGACGAACTCCACGAAGTCCTGCCCTCCGCTTCGGAAGTCACGCCTGAAGCTACCCGATATCATACCTGCTGCATTCATCGCTGTCACGGTCGCGGATTGGATGAAACCACTCGGCACTGTCACTGGAACCTGTGTCAGGGGCAGATTCGAAGGCCCACCTCCAAAAAAGTGTGCTTCCCGATCGGAAGCGATATCGTAATCTCCAGCCACAAACCCATCGTTGTTGATGACGGATACCAGTCCCTTGGTCTTTCCGTTCGGCAGGGAAAGCAAGATAAGGCCTTCCCCTTTTGGTCCGGTCATGGCCGGCGAAAATGTAGGACTGAAGGGTTCCCTGAAATGTCCGGCGCACTGCCCGACATCATTTACGGCAGAGGCGTTGAACCCTTCTGGCAATGGAACCAAATGAACCACCTGTGGCGTCGCGGCATGCAGCAAAGGGACAGCGGCAGTGATCAACGGCAGGAGGAATCGTAATCTCGGCTTCACGGCACTTGGTGGTTTCATGGCCTGCAGAAGCGGAAATACGCGGCGGATGCGGATGGATCGGCAAGGTCGATGGTTTCCTCGAAGGTGAGGCTGCCCGTGGCGTCGAAGGTGAACGTGCGCAGTGGACGCCAGCGCTCGACGAGGCCAAGGTCGGAGGTCGTCTCCAGGACGAGGGTGGTGAGCGGGACGCCGCCGGTCACCGAGCCGGAGACGAGGCGGAGCGTTGGGCTGGCGGCGGGATCGGAATCGGACACCGGCGTCATGCGGATCGGCCCCATGGTCAGCGGGGCTCCCGCTCCCTGGGTCGATCCCAACCCGACGGGCGCGGTGGCCGAGAAGGCGAAGTAGGCCTCGAACGTCTGTTCGGCGCTGGTCGCGGTGGTGACGATCTCCCAGCGGTAGACGTTGGTGGCATTCGCGAGCGCGAGATCGTCCAGCAAGGTCACCGTGTTCGTGAACAGGGCGGGATCGGAAGTCTCCAGCAGCACGGTGTCGTCGCGACGGACGGTGAAAGCCATGCCGTCGAGCGCGCCTGCGGCTGACTTGTGCCCGAGCCCCGAGAGCACGAGCTGGCCGCCGGAAAGGCAGGGTGCAAGCTGGAAGGTGCCGCCATACCGGCGTTTCACGACGCGGCCACCGTCATAGTTCACCGCCCCGGCGCGCTGCATCGGACGGCAGGCGACGAGATGCGTCTCCTCCGGCAGTCCGGCAAAGAATGTTGCAACGTCAGGGTTCGTGTTCAAGGAACCGAAGGAGAAGACGGTCGCGGGATTGGCATCGATGACCGCCAACGTGTGGCTGCCGCTGAGCCCGAAGCTGCCGGTGAGCAGGCCGATGCCGGCACCGGATGCCACGGCAGCGTGGGTCGGGGCGTCCTGCCCCTTTGCCGCGAGATTCTCGCCGAAGCAGTAGGCGGACATTTCCGCGACGGGAGAAATGAGCGCACCGTGGGAAACGGCGGTCGCTTCAGTCGTCCCGCCAGTGAGCCCGCGGACGCCAGCGGTCGCCAGCGCGGGCGTGCCAGGGCCAGTGACCTCGGCATGGGCAGTCGCGTGCGGCGTGCCGTCCGTGACCGCATCGCCTCCCTCCGCACTGGCGGTCGCCAGCGGACGGCTCGGTCCGGTCGCGCTGGCGAAGGCCTCGGCATCGGCACCCTTGAGCGCGTCGACAGCACTCTGCCCGCGCGCGGTCGCTTCCGACTGTGTGTTCGCTCCCGCGCCGCGGGCGATGCTCGTCGCCTTGGCCGAGCCAAGCGGAGAATCGAGCGCCAGCTCCGGTGGATCAAAGCTGGCATTGGTGCCACCGGTCGCACGCGTGATCACGGTGAACAATCCTGTGCTCGCGCTCTCACGTTCCTGCGTCGACACTGCCTGCCCGCCGCCCTGTCCGCCGTTCGCGATCTGGGTCAGGTGGAGATCCCCGCTGGTCTCCGCGGCCAGCGTGTTGACAAGCGTCACGTCGCCGCCGAGGCCGTCCGTGCCCTGGCTGTTGACGCCCTGGTTTCCGCCATTGCCGGTGAGGCTCAGAATGATCCGCCCACCCTGCGAAACGGCGCGGACAACGTCGGATGGAATGTTCACGCCGGCTCCATTGCCAGCCCGAACCTCGCCAGTGCGGTGGCCGCCATTTCCACCAGCAAGCGTCACGGATGCGGTGATCTGTCCGCCTGGGCCGGCGCTCATCTCGACGGGCTCCATGGATGGTTCCGCGCCGTTCGAACCTTCCCCTAGGGTATCCGGCTGGATGAAGGTCGCGCCGAGCCCCGTTGGTGCCAGCCAGCCCGGTGCGCCCCCTCCGCTAACAAAGACGCCAAACGTAATCCGTGAGTTCACACCTGCGGCTTCGATCCGCGACGCGTTCAGCAGCGCGCCGGACGCCGGGAAGCCACCTGCCGACGCTAGGACGTCGTGGCCGTTGCCACCAACGATAGAAGCGTTGAGTCCAATGGCAGCGCCATCGGCCGGTGTGGAAACATCGAAAGTGCTCACGGCATTCACTTCCCGCGCGGGCGGAACCACGAACAGAGGCAGCCCCGCGCCCGTGCCATGCACGCCATTGGCACCACCGCGGATGTTGATATTGATGTTCTGGGTCGTGGTGGCGCCAGAGCCGCGCATCAGCACCGTCCCTGTTGCCAAGCCTCCGCGCCCGCCCTGACCCGGCGCGCCGCCCTGCTGCGCCACATCCGCGAGCACACCGTTCCCACCATTGGCCCCGCCCGCGCCATTCACTGAAACGGTTGCATTCTGCAGTGTCGTTGCAGCGCCCGCTGTCATGTCCACGCTGGCGGACGCATCCCCGCCGCCCCCTCCGTCGCCGCCGCCGCCGAAGTTCATCGACACACCCCCACCCGCCGATCCGCCACTTCCCGGGAAGCCGCCACTCGCTGTGACCGACACAATCTGAGAGGGAACATCCACGTTCACCACGGCCGCACCCGAGGCCGCGCCCCCGTTACCGCCATCGCCGCCCGAACCGGACAACCCGTCGTTCGACGCCCGGCCCGCGCCGCCCGATCCACCTCTGCCCCCGAGCACCGCCACCGTCTTCTCACCGTCCTCGGCATTCTCCGCCATCCCTGTGACCGACTCCCCGGGCTCCCCATTGCCGCCACTGACGCCTGAATTCGTTCCTCCAGAACCCGAGGAGCCATTTGTTCCGGTAAGGTTGATGATTTCGGCGCCTCGGCTGTCCGTGGCTCCCCAAAAAAAGGCGACCAAAGAAACGGCGACGACTGTGTGGACTAGCTGGCAAGGATAGGAATGCTTCATCAATGGAGAAGCGCGCCTGGGCTGCGCGATCTAACAGACCGTGCTGAAAATGTCGCCTACGTTTCCTTAACTGGTTATATGCAGATCAGCGATCAGAAAGTCCACTGCTAAACCACTAAAAATCGACACCAATAAAACTAGTAGAACGAGGCGCAGCATCCAACTCCCAACTCCTGACCCGCCGCGAGTCGAACTTTCTCAGATGAATATCAACCTTAACCCACAGTCTATGCTCGCCCCCTGGCCAGGGGTTGGTGCGCTATGACGTTCTCTCTGGAAAATGCAGTTCGACGAGCCAAAAGTTTTAGAAGCGTTGAACGCAGAGTGGAGCTGGATTCTGCCCGAGATTGATCCTGAATCGACCAGTCGACCCGATCGTCATACTTCCGGTTGCGGGCAGTTCCAAGAGCTTTCGGTTAAACCGAGCGGGGGAGCCTCACCGGTTCCAGAAGGTTGCGTCACAGGCGAAGATGATCTCGGCGGCGCTAATGTATTTGGTGTAGACGATGTGGTTGCCGTTGGCGCCAACGGTGGCCATGGAAGCGCGGAAGTGGGTTTGGGTGGGAATTGGGCCGTTGGCGTCGCCGTGGGAGATGTATTGGGAGGCGATCCAGTAGCGTGAATCATCCTGCGCGATGATGGCTGGGCGACCGTCGCGCAGGGCGGCTATGGCCAGCTGGGCGGCTTCACCGGGGGTGGTGCTGGTAAGATCATCGTAAGTGTAGCCAACTTGGGTGGTTTGCAGGCGAGGTGGGAAGAGATCGAGGGCGCGGTGCATGGAGGTCGTTCTGGTCGCACCGGCGCCAAACGTGACTAGACCGTCTTTGGAAATGGCGGGGCAATTGGAACCGGTGACTTCGAACAGAGTGGCCTGCAACGCATCGACCGCGTCGTTGTTTCCCCAAACCGGAGCGTCCACGAGATCGTTGTGTCCGAATGCATTCGTGGCCAACCCGTTGCAATCCCACCAGGCGAGCAGGCTAGACCATGCCGTCACTCCGCGCCCGTAGTTCGCACACAAAAGTTGAGTTGGAATCGCTGGTGCATACACGGGAAAGTGACTGCCTTTCACCTCGAACTCACAGGTGGTTTTCCCTTGAACGGTGACGCACTGACCGTGTTCGAAAAAGCAGATCTCTGCTGACACGACGGAGGGAACCGCAATCGGGCCAGTTCCTTGAACCGTCACTGGCACTTCGCCGCAGCCGAGAACTTCCAGATCCGGAAACAGGTCGACCACTTCATCGTCGGGGTTTCCAATCGTGATCTTTACCTGCCCGTAGTCAGTGCCCCGACCGCCAGGAAGCTTGATCTGCGCCGTAAGAGCGGCGTGGTTCACTCCTTCTGCAGCGGCAATGCGCAATCCACCGCCACGCAGAGCAGTGACATCAATTGGAGGTGCCCCTCCGCGTGTTGGTTGCAGCAGCGAATGAAGCTCCACGTCCTGCCCGACGAAGATATCCTGAAACTGCCCCGGCTGCAGAGCCACCTTGAGAAGCGTGTCCGGTGAGATTTTGGCCCCGATCGCATCCCACGACAGCCCCGCTGAGGCCGATTGTCGTGCGCGTGCATCTGATACTGGCGGTGACTGCTTCCATTCGGAGCGAAAATCCGCGTAATTGAAGAATGTTCTCGGCTGGCCGGGTGGTTCCGGCTGCGGATTGAAGCTGACTTCGGACGAGCGAGAGCTTGGCGTCGACCGGGTTTCCGCCTCTGCTCCCTCTTGCATTCTCGGTGCCACGCCGATACTCCCTAACAATGCACCATTCAACGCTTCAGCGGCGAGGAAGCCTGCACCGAAACGCATCGGCCGGAATTGTGCTTCCGAGATCTTGGCGGCCAATTCATCGACGGGTGCGACTCCCACAGGCGAGTATTCGACGATCGGTTCCGTCGCCAGTGTCAGGGAGACGAGGATGTATCCCAGGTCGTCGGCGGCACGCTCGTCTGCGGGCGGTGCGATCTTTGCCCAGCCATCGTCGCCCGATAGGTTCCTCGCTATGTCCGCCGGGATAATCTTGAGTTCAAAGTAAGCCGGACTTTGTCCATCGCCGATCAGGGGATCGTAAACGTAGTGCCCGGAAGGAGCGATCTTAGCCCCTGCCCACTGACCGTTCAGGCTGCCGTTCGCGGCGTCATTGGCCTGCATGAGCGAGAAGAACTCGAAAGCGTAGTCGATCGATTCCTCGCCCGGCGGATGAGCTTTGATCGCCTCTTCGATGACGACCCTTGCTGCGTCGTTCGCGTCCGTCTCCATTGTTGGAACCAGTCGGGAGCGGAAGTATTGCTCGCCACTGGTGACCTCCGTAATGAGAGGGTAACCCTGCGAGTCTTTGGCCGATTCCGTGGGCACGATGGGCAACCACGGGCCAGCCGGATGAGTTGCCTGCTCCGTGACGACGCGGTAGTTCGTCTGTGCGCTGGCTGCGATCACGGACAGCAGCAGGACGAAGCCAGTAGACAGGCTAGCGGGAGATGGGAATGCAATGCGGGAAACGTTCATATTCGTGTCAGATTCTTTGGTTCTCGGGTTGTTGCCCGGTTACAAAGACATCTTCCCCGTGCTCTTACATGTGTCGGCTAATTTTCCTTCCCTGCCAGTGGCGGAGTTGCGGTGAGCGCGACCAGGAACGGCGCAGCATTGGTTCCGGTTGAGACGAAATCAATAGACTCAATGGCGATCTCAGGCTTCGGGTTGCGCCACATTTTGCGGAATAATTTGATGTGGCTGCCGCGGGCATTGACGCCTTCCCAAGCGATGGAAACGCCCTCGTGCAGTTCGCTGCGGTCGATCTGGATCCCCCACTCGTAAATGTCGCGACCGTTCACCAGCGGAATGGTTTCCGTCGAGCCATCGGCAAAGTGCACCACGTAACTTGCGACGCGGGATTCCGTGTGGGCATACTGGCCCCAGCCCAGCGCGTGAAGAAAATGCAGCTCCCTAACAGGCATGCCAACTGAAATCCCCGAGGCAGCGTCTGGATAGCCCGGAGCGTAGCGATCCACCGAGAGGCCCGACAATTGCACGATGCCCCGCAAGTCGAAGGCGACGTCATCCAGTGTCTGAATACCCCTGGGCAATGGCCCCAAATTCTGGCCGTCCCACTGCGCGCCGTGCCAGCTCTCGTCGAGCGCCGCCGTGTAGTGCGCAGACAAATCGATGCACGTCACAGGAGCTTGAGCCGGACGTGGTGGAATCCCGCGTGCATCGAGAAACTCAGCGACCGCGAGTCCTGAGTCATCCGTGCGAACCCTGAGCGCCCGGCGTTCGAGCAGAGCTTCCCGGCGAAATCCGTCGAGCTCGAGGGGATCTCCCGGCGCTTCGAAAGCCGCGCCATAACTGGTGCAAGCATCAGCAAAGGCGCCCGTCGCTGCTTCTACACGCGCCCGGGTCAGCAGCGCCAGCGTTCCAGACAGCAAACTCGCATCGACTGATTCCATGACACGCCTGGCAGCGGGCACATGTCCCATCGCCGACAGACACGCCGCAAAGGAAATCGCAGCCTCAGCGTTGTCGGGATCCTGGCGATACCAGCTCGCGGCGTGCATGGCCGTCTGCGGCAGATTCGACTCCAATTCAAAAACCCACCGGCTCCTGAACGCCTCCCTAACAAGCTTCTCGAGAACCGTTGGCAATGACCCGCCAAGTTCCAGCGCTTCGAGCTGTAACTCCCGGCGGTCGGCCTTACCTAGCCGCTCTGTGATCCGTGCGATGGTCGCATTTGCACCTGTGCCCGGATGGACTCGCCGTTGAGCAAGCCCTTCCTCCGGGGCAAAGGAGTGATCAACCCAGTCGGCCCAATGTGCGTCCGGAGGGGCATTCTGGCGCCACAGCATGATCCTGGACTTCACCGCCAGGAACGTCGGCGAATCCGCAAAGGTCAACTGGTCACTCGACCCGATTCGCTGACGTCCCACGGCTTCCGCCAGGTCGGCCAACCACGCCGGGCGCTGTTCCAGAGCCGCCATGGCGGCGGGAGGAATCCACCACGTTGATATGGCTGATAAAATGTC
>JAGROY010000279.1 GCA_020439995.1 Verrucomicrobiia bacterium | reverse complement strand
TCGCTACTTGCGTAAACCCTGCGGCTTGGTTCGCAGGGAACTTACGACTTTCAGTTCGAAATGTTCTCCGCAGAGCAAGGTGGCAATGCCATCAGTAACACGTTGAATGCGAGCGCTATAGTGGTCGAAGGTGGAAGCTTCACGGTCGATCTGGACTTTGGCGACGGAGCCTTCGACGGATCACCGCGCTGGCTGGAGATCTCGGTTCGCGCCAGCGGTGGAGACAACTCAGGCTACGTCAAGCTCCTGCCGCGCCAGGCCTTGCGCCCCGCTCCTTATGCCATTCGCGCCCTCCATTCTCAACCTGGCCCACAAGGGCCACAAGGGCCGAAGGGAGACAAGGGCGATCCGGGCGCCGCAGGGGGGATCGGCCCTCAAGGAGCCAAAGGCGATAAAGGTGATACTGGACCGACGGGGACTCCGGGCCCAGCTGGTGCTCAGGGCCCCCAAGGGCCAAAGGGAGACGCGGGTTCAACTGGGCCTGCTGGCCCGAAAGGTGACAAGGGCGATCCTGGAGCGACCGGCCCGCAAGGTACTACAGGCGCGCCGGGCCCCCAGGGACTCCAAGGCCCCCAAGGACCAAAGGGAGACACCGGATCCGCTGGATCTGCAGGGCCAGTGGGACCGGCAGGGCCGACAGGGCCTGTTGGCGCCACCGGTCCGCAGGGCCCAAAAGGCGACAAGGGCGACAAGGGCGATCCCAGTTCCGAGAATGCGTGGTCACTCACGGGCAATAGCAATGTTGATCCCGGCACCATGTACATTGGCACCACGGATCTGCAGCCGTTTCATGTCAAAGTGAATGGACAATCCGGCCTCAGCATCTTTCCGGCCTTGAACGCGAACGCTGCCTTGCTGCCCAATGTCGTCGTTGGTGGTGGGAACGGCATGGGTGCCGTCAATCTCATCGGTGTGGAAGCCTTCGGATCGGTGGTCTCCGGCGGCTGGGGGAACGATATCGGGCCCCAAGTGGAGGGGGGCACAGTCGGCGGTGGACTCGATAACGATGCGACACAAAATTTTGCCACCGTGGGCGGAGGCCGCGTGAACAAGGCCCGAGGCATTGTCTCAACGGTTGCGGGAGGTTGGCTGGGCCGAGCGGAAGGGTTCGCCAGCACCGTTCCCGGCGGTGCCCAGAACGTCGCAACGGGCGACTACAGCCTTGCCGCTGGCCGCAACGCGAAGGCCAATCACACGGGCAGCTTCGTCTGGGGTGACAGCTCCAACGCCGACTATTCCTCCAGCCAAGACAACGAGTACCGCATCCGTGCTACCGGCGGCGTCCGGTTCGATGTCAATAACAACCAATGGCTGATGTTCTACGATTTCACGCCGCTCCTTGGCACCAAGCGTTTGATCAATACCAGCACTGGCGCCTTCCTCAGCATCGGCGGCGCATGGACGAACAGTTCCGACCGAGATCGAAAGGAGAATGTTACAGAAGCCGACCCGCACGCGATTTTGCAGAAAGTCGCCGAACTGCCGATCTCGACCTGGAACTACAAGGACGAAGGCCAGGCTGTCCGGCACATCGGCCCGATGGCCCAGGACTTTCACGCCGCGTTCGAATTCTCTGACGACGACAAGCATATCACCACCGTCGATGCGGACGGCGTCGCCCTCGCATCTATCAAAGCACTCCACCAACTGGTCGAAACCCAGCAGCAGCAGCTGGCGCTTCTGCAGGAAACCGTTCGCGTACTACAGCAGCGAACAAACAATGCCAACTCTGACACTTCACTCCCAGCGCCATGATCGTAAGCCCCATCCCAACGCGACGGTTCCGCATCGTTGCCCCAATCGCCCTGCTTGCCGCCACCAGCACCGCAGCCTTCGAGATCGCTCGATACACTATCGACAACGGAGGGGGCGTTTCAAAGGGAGGCACATTCAGCCTCCGGGGCAGTATTGGTCAGCCGGACGCTTCCTTACAAAAGCTCTCAGGCGGAGCTTTTGAACTCCGGGGCGGCTACTGGCGCCCCGAAGTCATCCCGGTCCAAACCGAAGGCCTACCCGCGCTCGCCATTCGAGTTGAAGGCACCACGGCCTACATCACCTGGCCAGGAGACCCTAACATTGCCCCCGAAATCCTGAAGCTCGAACGCTCCCCAACTCTCGCACCCGGCACCTGGAATGCAGTGACCACTCCCTCATCGATGCAGGGTAATCTCTGGCAAGTCACCGACCCGCTGACAACACCACAGCAGTTCTATCGATTACGAAGGACAAACCAATGAAGCGCGTCGAAGTCCGTCTTTGACGAGAATCAGGCATCTTGTTTGGCTCTTCCCTGCTTGGAAATTACTTCCCGGCCAAGAACAGGTAGCGGATGGTTTGGATCAGGAGGACATGAGGACATTTTAAGGGGCGTGGCATAATGTGTAGACACTCGCACAGTTGATCACGAAAGCCGACATCGACCGGACTGGCAGTTGCCACTTGCCCAAAAACAGGGAATTGTAGCTCCTGCAAGGCGAGACCGAAATTCCTATTATAAACGAGGGCTGACAAGATGGTAATTGACTCAGCCCGCAGCGAGTTTGAATGATAACTGTAACTACAGCCCGCAACCCGCCGCAGGAGGCGCTTTTAAAAGATGAAGCCAGACCTTTAATATTGCAACAAGCATGAGTGCTCACTGTATTCGACCTGCTCTTGATGCTGACGCTGAAGCAGCGGTGGAAGTGCTCCGCAGTTCGATCAAGGAAATGTGTATTGCCGATCATAATAACGACGGTCCAACTCTGGAGCGCTGGCTACGCAACAAAACGCGAGAACGATTCCAGGCGTGGCGAAGTGAGCCAGACAACTTCATGGTGGTCGCTGATTGTGATGGCGTGATTTCTGGAGTGGGGGCAATTCGCCAGAGGGGAGACCTTGATCTTTGCTATGTGCATCCTGCTTACCAAAAAAGGGGGATTGGAAGCGCTATCTTGATGGCTTTGGAGTCACAAGCCCGGGAATGGGGTGTTCACCGAATTCGTCTCATAAGCACGAGGACAGGCCGGAGCTTTTACGAGCATTGTGGATATGTATTCCTGCCCGATGAGTCTTCGCCCGGATTCGGGGTTCTTTTTGATTACCTCTATACGAAGACGATCTCCCAACAAGCCGAATGATGTGCTGCCAACCCATCGCCATTTCCTTAGCCTTTCTGGTGCTCGCCACTGTTCCGGTTGCGCTTCATGCTCAGGAAGAAATTCTCCAGCCTGGCGATCAATTGAACCTGACGATCAGCGATGATCCGCCTTCGGCAAAAACCAGCATCGCTGGGGTGTTCACAGTATCGAAGGAAGGCAAGTTGCGCCTCCCGCATTTGAAGAAGGAATTCCGGGCAACCGGACTTCGACCTTCCGTTCTCGTGGATGAGATTTTGAAAGCGTATCGCGAGGAGGGCGTATTCAAGCATCCGACTGTCGCGCCTCGCATTACAGAATCGGTGCAACTCGCAACGAGATTCGTTGAAGTCGCTGGCAGAGTGAAGGAGGTCGGCAAAGTGTCCTACCGCCCGGATCTAACCCTGCTAGGGGCGATTTCTGCCCGGGGCGGGTTCACTCATGGTGCTGACTTGGAATGCATCAGACTTATCCGTGGTGAATCCGTGACCGTGCACCATTTCAAAAATTCTATCACTACACCGAACATTGACGTCAAACTGAGACCGGGCGACCGAATTGTAGTTCCTGCCAAGCGGAAGAGTGCTGAAGAGTAAAATCACTGAGAGGCGGACTCGATGGAATCCCCATGTCGACACGTCGGGGAATATCCATTGCGAATCTCGACGAGGATCAGTAGAACACCGAAGATGAATGTATCGAGAATTGGCTGTGCCATCTGGACGCTGGGAGCTACACCCGACGTCGCAACTTTGCGCAAGCATATGGAAACGGTCGCGGCGATCGGCTGCACCTCAGTGCAGCCGTGGGCGGTCGATGTTGAATACACGCCGTGCATTCTCGATCCAGATCTGGCGACGCCTGCCGTTCGCCGGGAAGTGGCCAGGCTTCCTGAAGAGTTGGGTGTCTCGTTCAGTGGCTTCTGTGCGCAGCTCCGGGGACGGGAGACGTACGGTGGGCTGGAGGAGGAGGAAGGGCTGGAGGCGCGGATCGAGAAAACCAAGGCCGTGCTCACGCTCGCTGTTGAACTTGGAGCGCCCGTTGTGACCACTCATGTTGGCAAAATGCCAGCCGATCCTGCAGCTCCTGCTTATCAGACATTGTTGCGATCTGTGGGAGCCATCGCCCACCACGCGGAGCAGGTGGGTGCCGTCTTTGCTCCGGAAACGGGACAGGAATCGCCCGAGGAATTGCTGGCGTTCCTTGAGCGCATCGGCAGTCCCGCGTTGAAGGTCAACTATGATCCCTGCAACCTGCTGCGTTTTGGCTCTGAGGAGGGCACCATCCGCGGTGTGCACATTCTCAAGGATTACATCGTGCACACGCACGCCAAGGACTGGAACCCGCGCACTCTGCGCGCCACCTGCGGCCAGGGCGATGTGCCGTGGCAGGGCTACCTCGCCGCATTGCAGGAAATCGGTTACACAGGTGTGCTGGCGATCGAGGATGAAAGCGGCAATGATGACATGATCGGCTCCATTCGGGAAAGTTTCGCATTTCTTAAAGACGCGTAAGAGGTTTCTCAGGAGTTTCCGATCGGGCTGCCCGCCCGGCAAGATGGACACCAGTCTTGTCAATCGTCTGCTCTCCCGTCAGCGTGCGTTAACGCTGTTTCGTATAGACCTTGGACCTTGCGATCGTTGGTCTCCAATGTTTTGCGTGACCTGTAACTAAAAACTCCGTTTATGAAAGATACACCGACTTCCACCCCGCAATCGAACACTGACTCCCCCGTCATCGACCTTTCCCGTCGATCGTTTCTAAAAACCGCTGGTGCCGCTGGCGCATTGTCCGGCGTTGCCATTCCGCATGTCTTCGGGCAGGAGCGTAGCGCGGTTCACGTGGCACTTATTGGCTGCGGTGGACGTGGCACTGGAGCGGCGGCACAGGCATTGTCAGTGACGGCGGCGCCTACCAAGCTCGTCGCCATGGCGGATGTTTTTCAGAACAGACAGGACGAAAGCTTCCGTGCGCTAGAACGCGGGTTCGGCAACCAGAAGGAGAAATTTGACGTTCCGCCAGAGCGCCGCTTCATCGGCTTCGAAGCCTACAAAGAAGCGATGGATTGCCTGCGCCCCGGCGACATTGCCATCTTTACCACACCACTGGCATTCCGATGGGTGCACTTCGCCTACGCTATCGAAAAAGGCCTGCACGTGTTCATGGAAAAGCCGCTCACTGCCGACGGCCCAAGTTCACGCAAGATGATCGAGCTGGCCAAGAAGGCAGACGAGAAAAACCTCAAGGTCGGCGTCGGCCTCATGGTGCGCCACTGTCGCGGCCGCATGGAACTTCACGACCGAATTCAGAACGGCGAGATCGGCGAGATCATCAACATGCGCAGCTACCGGATGCACGGCCCGGTCGCCTCTTGTTTCTCAAAGAAGAAGCCGGATGATATTTCGGAAACCATGTTCCAGATCAACCGTTTCCACAGCTTCATCTGGGCGAGCGGAGGATTGTTCAACGATTTCTACATCCACTTCATCGATGAAACTTGCTGGATGAAAAACAAGTGGCCCGTCAAAGCTCAGGCTCTCGGCGGCCGCCACTACCGCGGTGATTTCATCGATCAGAACTTCGACACCTACTCGGTCGAATACACCTTCGATGACGGCACGACTCTGTTCTTCGATGGTCGCACGATGCTTGGCTGTATGGACAAGCAGGCCAGTTACGTGCACGGGACGAAAGGCTCGGCCATCGTCAGCACTGCTGGTCACACGCCGGGCAAAGTGCGCATCTTCTCCGGCCAGCGTCAGCACCGTGATGATCTCGTCTGGGCCTTCCCGCAGCCAGAGCCCAATCCCTACCAGACGGAGTGGGACGACCTCGTCACCGCGATTCGTGACGACACCCCTTACAACGAAGTGGAGCGCGGCGTCATGGCCAGCGTCGTGTCAAACCTCGGACGCTTCGCCGCCCACACCGGCCAGTCAGTTACCCTGAAGGAGATGCTCGAGTCCGACATCGCCTACGCACCTGATGCTGACAAAATGACCGCCGACGGCCCAGCCCCAGTGGTAGCCGACGCGGACGGCCGCTACCCGGTCCCGGAACCAGGAATCAAAGTCGACCGCGAGTATTGATTCGCTGACGCCCTTACCAGCCGCCGCTTCCACTGTGGAGCGGCGGCTTTTTTGTTTCGACGTCTGACGCTAAGGAAAACTCGTGCCATTCAGCCGCGCTCGTCCAACCGCCGCTGCAGATCCGCCCGGAGCTTTTCGTCTTCGATGAGAAAAATCCATCCGCGCGCCTTCTGGGCATTCACGTCCATGTAGTCCTCGGCCAGAACGCGGACTGCGGGATCCAGCGGAGCGGTTTCGGCCAACTGAAGCCGCTGCGCGTTCACCCAGTTTTCGGCGGCCTGAGGATTAAGTCGATGCCAGTGCTTGATGCTGCCTGCCAACAGGCTCTCCCGCACCGATGAATCCTGAGCCAGCGCCCACTCAGCGGACTTGCCATCCACATGCCAGGCATTGGCTCGCAACATCAGATCCTCAGCGAGGGCCACCCGTTGCATCGGCTCAAATTCATCGATCAACGCCAGCATTTCCTCGTGGTGGTTGGCACCCAGCTTGTCGATAAGCGTGCTGTATAAAAGCTGTCGCGTGTCGGGAGATTCGATGCTTTGTGCGAGATCGACTGCCCCCTGCGCCGAGGCTTCATCCACCGCCAGGGTACCTACGATCTTACGCAGATAATCGTCCAGCAACTGCGCCGCCGACCGTTCCCGCGAGCTGAATTCCTCAGACTTCACCAGCGCCATGTCAAGCGCCGCTGCGGGATCCGCCGCCGCCCATGCTCCCAGCGCCAGTCCGACGTATTCCGGAGGCTCGGGAAGTGACTCCGCGAATGCCAGCGCCTGTTGCGGGGAAAAACTCGCCCAGCGGGGCAGCGCCGACCGCAGCAGTTGCCACAGCTGATTCGGAGCCGTCTCGGGATCATTCAGGTGTTCAAGCCGTTCCAGCAATATCCGGCACGCAGCCTCGGCTTCATCTGCGTCCGCCGTCGCCAGCAGGCGCTGCGCTGCCGCGAAATGCAGGATACCCAGTGCGAACCCGAACTCGGGATGCGGCTGGAATCGTCACGTCACCCCCATCGCAGGAAACTCGAACACCCTGACAACACCATCAATCCGTTCCTCCATCGTTCCGCCGGGAAATGCATCGAAGCTCTTCGCCTGCGACAACAGCCCCAGCCATGCGTTCTTTTCAGGAGAAACTCCGAAATTGACTACAATCGGCGTGCTCGCAAACATTGTTTCCCCAGGCCCGACCTGTTCTCCCGCGAAGAAAGATCCGCGATCGGGAACAGGTGCAGGTGGAGTCGTCTCAGGAATTGGCAGTGCCGCCGCGAAAGGCGCCGACTTGCTGGGTCCTCGATCGAAACTCCGCACCACAGCGCCGATCATCAGCAGCAACCCGGCCACTACCACGACAGCATAAGTCAACCTCCGAAGGGAGGAAATGATATGGGTAGAAACTCTGAAGACCATAGGTGCGTTCATGGGGGCGGAGTCGGGCATGAAAGGCGCTGAATCAGTTGTAGCGTCTGATCAGCGGCTTGTCCACGGCCATCCTGCGTTCTGCATGAGTGAGCGACGGCTTCCGGAACGGTGTCTTCTTGTTCGGAACGCCGTCTTTTCCATTCAATTCCTTTTCCGTCCGCAGGCTGCTCAGCCCTTCGTCTTCTGTAAAAGCCTGACATTTGAAATCTCCATCGCCTTGTCGGCGGCTTTGCACATGTCGTAGATCGTCAATGCGGCTACGGATGCGGCGGTCAGAGCTTCCATTTCAACGCCAGTCTGTGCCGTCGTGCGAACAGTGGTGGTGATCACTACGGCGGATTGCTGTAACTCGAATTCGACTCCCGCAAAACTCAGCGGCAGCTGGTGGCACAGGGGAATCAGGTGCTGCGTTTGTTTGGCCGCCTGGATTCCTGCGATCCGGGCCACTGCCAGGACATCGCCCTTGGGCAGGCCGTTGTCGGCGATGAGCGCCACGGTCGCCGGAGCCATGGTGATCGTGCCGGTCGCGATCGCTTCACGTCGGGTCACGGGCTTGTGTGCCACGTCGACCATCGATGCCGCGCCGGCTGCGTCGATATGGGAAAGCTTCGGCTGTTGCGTTGCGGGATCGTCACTCATGCCGGTGCCATACCATTGCTAGGCCACTGGTTCAACTGCCCGCTGGCTGATCCCTTCCACCTGTAGCGCCTGCTCCAGCGTTGGCTCTGCGGCCACTCGCGCAAACGAAACAGCGTGCCGCGTGCAGCTGGACTTCCATTGCGCAAAGTGCTGGTCGTACGCGGTGCGGTAGCGCTTGATCAACGCTGGCTCCACGCGGCGGACGTGGCGACTGTTGTCCTCCACTTCGATGAACTCGTAGTTCCCCTGCCACGGTGGTCGCTCCTCATCGGCGGTAAAGGGAGCAAGGATGACGCCGCAACCATTGCGGGTTGTGAGCGAGGCAACAATGTGCTCTGGTGATTCAGGGAACAAAGTGTCGCTGACCAGCACGCGCAGCGCATTCGCCCGCAGCGGCATCTCGCCCAGCATCAATGGCGTCGGCGCGGTTGCGTTGATTCGTGGTTCTTGCCAAAGATCCATCGCCATCTTGACCCACGCATCCCCCTCACGGGCGACATCCGGGACGAAGGTGTGCCTCACTCCGCACGCCAACCACACATTGACGGCGCTGCCCGGTTGTGCCGCAGCGTCCGTGCAGAAAAAGAACAGTTCCAGGCTGCGCGCTGCCTTTGCTTCATCGACAAACATCGACTGGGAAACATCGAAAATGACATCCACCTGCGGGCGCACTTCCTCACGGTAGAGTTTCATCGTGTAGTTGCCCGTGCGCGCGAATGCCTGCCAGTTGATGTGACGCGGATCGTCGCCTGGGATGTAAGTCCGGTGATCCTGAAAATCGATCGAACTGCCAGCTCCGCCACCCTGGAACTCGCCAGCCGCCCCCTTCCACACGCGATTCCTGAACGGCAATCGCACCAGTCGCGTAACGCCACGCGCCGACTCCCGCGTTCGCCGCAACAGTTCTCCGTCGCCGAGCAGCGTCGCTGCTACATCGCCGTTTCCTGACAGGTTGCTATTCGAAGTTGCCAATCTCTCGAGACCTTACAGCAAGTCTGGGATCGGGCTCAACTGATTTGCGCATCCGCAGTTTTCCGCAGCGCCAGTTCCAGCTTCTCCGGCAGGCCGAAAGCGTTAAGTTCCTTGCGAAACAATTCCCAGTTGCGCTCCATTCCTGAGCCGAGATAGGCATTTAGAAGGGTTGCCACCGCCGAGTCGCCAAGGGATTTGCCGTCAGGGTAAACGTTGTTGAGGAACTCCCGGAGTTCGGCGTAGCGCGTCAGGTAGTACTTTTGGTGATACACTTCCGCGTAGGTGAAAATGTGCACCGGCACCACTGCCGTCTGGATGCCCGACTCCGCGATGCCGATCTGGCTGGCACGTTTCACCAGTGATGCCTGTGCCAGCGCTTTCTGTTCGTCATTGCGATAAAAAATCGCGTTCATGTACTGAAGGCTGCCGTTGGTTCGATCGCAACGATGACTGCTCCAGAACAAATCGAGCAGCTGTTTGTAGCTGATGGCCGAAGGATCGTAGTCGAGCGAAATCGCCTCCGTGTGATCACCAAGATCGTGATAGGTAGGATGCTCTTTCCGCCCGCCGCAGTAGCCAACGCGAGTGCGCAAGATCCCATTCAGACTCCCAAACTGAGAGTCAGGCCCCCAGAATCAGCCAATGCCGAAGGTGGCCGTCTCGTACGCGATTCGCGCGGTGTCGCGATCCAGTGGTAATGTCAGGGCGGCGATGGTTCCGTCTTCGCTTGAGAGCAGTTTGTGAATAGCTCTTGGCATGATTGTTTGGGTTTGGCTTTATGAACAGGAATAACAGGAATGTTAGTTTCGTTTACTTTCTTGAAGATGAAAAACAAGCTGCCGCGCTCGGATAGGAGCTTCATCCAGACACGCTAAGGGACGCGGAAAAAATAAATTA
>JAGROY010000278.1 GCA_020439995.1 Verrucomicrobiia bacterium | reverse complement strand
GGAAAGAGGACACCTACGACTCTTACATCTTTTCCGAAGCTAACCCGAATCTCATTGGAACAGTAGGCACCGGAGTACTCCAGGACATGCTGATGGAACCGTCTGCCGATTTCACTGCCACGGTCCGGCGCCTGGAGCTGACAAACGTGGACGTCGCTGCGCTTCAGGATCTGGGATGGTCAGTCGTTCCTGAGCCCTCCACCAGCTTCCTGCTGGGAGCAGGTGCACTCTGTCTGGGACTCCGCCGTCGACGCTTGCGTCAGTAGCCTGACTAGCCAGATTCTACAGCTTCCCGGGTTGCGCGTGATCCTGCCTTCCTGAAAGGTCAGCTCTGCCCGCACATTCAAGCGCAGGATGCAGCCCTTGACTCATTCAAACGTTCGTTTGAATTCTTTCTCTTTTCATTGAATACATTCGGAATGCGTCCCGTCTACTCCTGCAGAAAGAACGGAACCTTCCTGAATTAATTGAAGAAACACCAACCGGTTCCGACTTTAAGAAATGAAGACAGTAATAAACAACAGCATCGTTGCAGCCGGACTTTTGGCAATCACCGGGATTTCAACACTGGCAACTGCTGATGCAGGAGAAAGGAATCGCCGCGGTGGAAGCAGCGTTTACAGTGAAGTTCGCACGCTGGACATCCTCACCGACCGGTTGCACACCATCGCCAGGCGTGACCTGAATCGCAGCCGCGACTCGAAACGCATCATCGCATTGATCTGCGATCTGGAAACCCGGGCTGACCGCTTGCGTTCAGGAGTCGAGAATCGTGCAGCGTTCCCAGTCATCAACCGACTGGCTGAGTCTGTCGAAGAATCTGCCCGCAGCGTCACTCGCAGCCTGAGCAGAAGACCTGCAAACTGCGAACTGAACAAGCTCGCATTCACCACCTTGAACAAAGCACGTTCTGTAAGCAATTCGTTCGCAGGCGACAGCGTTCGCGATCGAAACAGGAGAGACTTCAACAGGAACGATCGCAGCGCCAGGATAGCCATGAACACGGTATCCATTCCCCGGAACTACAACCGTCGGTAGCCATACAGGATTCTGACTACGGCTAGCTGGGTGGAACGAGAAGCTCAGATGGACAGGAAAGATTCCCGCCGTCTGTGCTCCTCTGTACGGAGATCGCAGTTCGATTGTCCTTGCGGGTTAAGCTTGCATCCAGCTCCGACGCTAGCCATGCTCCCGGTGATGATGAATCTGAAGACGGTTCTTGAAAAACGCATCAACGGAAAATGAGCACCATCAGCAGCCCTTTGCGACAGCCAATCACATTCATACTCATCCTTGTCGCCGCATGGAACACGACGGTTGCCGGCGAATGGAAATCGATCTCGTTCCGGGGCACTGACTATCAGACTGTCTGCGCATCACCTGCGGAGGTTCGATTGCACTGGAAGGACAAAGCAGGCAACCCGATAGGAAAATTGTCGCGACTGAGACAGCTGCTGGAACAGGAAGGACGCACTGTCGAGATGGTAATGAACGCTGGCATCTACACCAAAGTACCGGCACCCGAGGGGCTCCACGTTGAGAACGGAAAGGAACTTGTGAAGCTCAATACCGCCGATGGCGCTGGAAACTTCTACCTCAAGCCGAACGGCGTCTTCTACATCGACGAAAAGAACCGTGCGCGCGTGGTCTCGACGAACGACTATCGAAAGCGGACAATCAGCCCCCGACTGGCCACCCAGTCTGGGCCGCTCCTGCTACGCGATGGTAAAGTTCACCCCGCATTCAAGGAGGCATCGCGGAACAAACTGAATCGGAATGGAGTCGGAGTGGACAAAGACGGCCGAATCTGGTTCGCGAGTGTCACACGGAAACCTGACAACGTCACCAATCTGTTTAATCTGCCGAGTTCTTCCGCTCGCTCGGCTGCGCGGAAGCGCTCTATCTCGATGGCACCATTTCTCAGATGGAATCCAGTTCGGAGAAAGACGGCACCGCCCAAGTAGCCGAATTTGTAGGGATGCTGTCGGTGAGCAGCAGCGTGGATTCTCGGTGATTTTCATTCCTGCCGGTCCAATCCGTCTGTTGTTGAGCAGCCCGTCCGCAAGGGAGCCTCATTTCAGTACTGCTGCGACTTCGCCTCAGCGGAAACGGGAGGATCTCTGGCGAATTGCCCGAAAATCGTATCAACATTAGCCGATTTTACAAAAAATAAGAGGCATAATTGGAAATACCATATAAATTTTAGCATTGTAATTCTGAGAGCTATTGCCAGCATCATTTTAATAATATTTAATGTCTACGACGATTAAAGAAAACAGCTCATCGATTGACGACTGGCTCAAGACACCCGTCGACGTTTCGACTGTGCAGACGGCGACGGCCAATGAAGCCTGGAGGGATTGCAAAACAAGGATGAATGGCCGATTTCACTGGAGTGCCATTTTAGAGTCGTTGCCGGAACCGATCGATCTCCCTTACGATTGGCGTTCCTCGCAAGCGCGGCTCCCACAGTCGGGTGAATACATGTCGCTGACATTGAATCCAGGCCCTGACCTGGTCGAAGCACTGTTCGAAATCGCAAGAAATCGACACAGCACGGTTCCGGCCCTCTTGCTGGCAGCGTTCGAACTCGTGCTCGCGCGCTACTGTCGGCAGGACGAGTTTCTTATTGGCATTCTTCAAGCTGGCGAAGACCAGGCAGGCACGACGGAGATTCCTCTTCCGAAGCTGTCATCCACCATCGGCAATCCTACCATTGATGAGTTGATCACCCGAGCAAACTCCGCCCTGCATGAGCTGTCTGGAAGCGAACCTCCTTCGCCCGGCGGCGAACTGCACATACTGGCGGCCGAAGGCATCTTCCGCGTAGTCTTCGCATATGAAAAAACAGACAACGGCAGCGATCGCGCCGCTCCACCGGTGAACACCGAGCGTGTTCCGTTCGACTTGACTCTCTCAATCGTTGAATCCGGCAGCATGGCGATCGCTGCAAGGATTCACTACCGCAGCACCGCATTCCATAGAGAAACGGTCACCCAGCTGGGCGGCCACTTTAGGAATATTCTCACGCACTTCGCCAAAATCACTGACATTGCCCGAAGCTGGAACGTTCTAAAATTGCCACTTCTGTCCCCTGCCGAGCGCAGCCTTCAACTGAACGACTGGAACCACACAAGCAGACCACGCAGGGAAGGTGAAACGTTCTGCGATCTGTTTCAAGCAGCAGCCGAGCGCGCCCCGGGAACCCCCGCTGTATGCGACCGCAACACAAGCCTCACTTACGAGCAACTGGATGACCGCTCGGCACGAATTGCGCGTCTGCTGGAGGCCAGGGGCATTGGCAGCGGTCAATCGGTAGCATTCTGCGTCGATCGCTCGGTCGACACGGTGGCTGTAATGTTAGGGATCCAAAGGTGTGGAGCCTGCTACATCCCGCTCGATCCGTCCTACCCGGCGACGCGCATCGAGATGATTCTTGAGGATGCCCTTCCAGGAGCAGTCATCGTGGAAAGGGAATTCGTATGTAAAATCCCCGATGCGCTGAGAATTCCTTCCATCACACTCGATGATCCGGCGACCCAAAAAGCATTAGAATCAATCGGCAGTCACCCTCTTCCACCGCAACCCACAGCCGCCGACCTGGCCTACATCATTTTCACCTCCGGCTCGACTGGTCGCCCTAAGGGCGTGGAGATCAGCCAACGTGCACTGCACAATACCGTGCTGGCGATGGCGGAGCATCCCGGATTTGCTGCAGGGGATACGATGCTGGCCCTGGCTACCGTATGTTTCGACATTTCGGTGATGGAAGTGTTTCTGCCACTGGGTACGGGTGGCAACATCAATATCGTCACCCGCGATGAGGCGAGAGAAGGACACCTGCTGGCAAAGGTGATCGAAAGTGGCGATGCCACAGTGATCCAAGGAACGCCGGCAACGTTTCAGCTACTGCTTGACTCCGGCTGGCGCGGCAAGCAAACCGGGCGTCCACTGCGTATTCTCTGTGGCGGAGAGGAGATGCCCACTGAGCTGGCGACTCGGCTGCTGGATCTCAAAATGGAGCTCTGGAACATGTATGGCCCGACTGAAACGACGGTCTGGTCCACTGCCGAGCGATTGGTCTCAGCGGACGACATCACGGTAGGTCGGCCCATTGCAAACACTTCGTGCTATATCCTCGATGAGTGCGGTCAGCCCGTGCCTGCGGGAGTACGTGGTGAGCTGTGCATCGGTGGCCGCAGCGTAGGCGCGGGATACCATAGAAATGAAAAACTGACTGCCAGCCATTTCGTCCCCAATCCTTTTAGCTCGGATCACGGTGGAGTGATGTATCGCACAGGAGATCTTGCCCGCTTCCGCCATGACGGTCGCCTGGAATTCTTCGGCCGTATCGACCACCAGGTGAAGATTCGCGGATTCCGCATCGAACTGGGCGAGATATCATCCGCTCTTGAAAAACACCCTGACGTAAACCGTGCGGTGGTAGTTGCCAGCGACTTGCCAGGAGGCAAAGCACTTGTGGCTTATGTCGAGCCGACCGGAGCCAACCCCAGTGAGCTTCTTGAGCACAGTCGCGCTATCCTTCCCGCATACATGGTGCCCACACGGATCGTTTCACTCGACGCGCTGCCGATGACAGCGAGTGGCAAGATTGACCGTAAGCGGCTGCCCGAGCCCACATCGACTGCCGCCCTGCCAGATAGCACTTCAACCACTGCGCCTCGCACCGAGCTGGAACGACGGGTTGCGCTTATCTGGGAGGATCTTCTAAAAGTCGAAAGCGTGGGAATAGAAGATGATTTCTTTGGTCTCGGCGGACACTCACTTCTGGCCGCACAGGCGTTTGCCCGGATGCGTGAAGACACCGGATTCGGAGCCGGGCTGTCACTGAACGCGGTGTTTGAAGACTCTTCTCTGGGAGGAGTCGTCGCGCGCCTGGAGAGTGCCGAGGCAGATCTGGAATCAGACCTTCCACCAGGCGTTATCCCCCTTCATCCGGGATCAACCGATCATCCCACCGATGTGATGTTCTGGCTGCATCCACTGGGCGGAGGTGGTGGAGGTGGACTGCTCAGTTACCGGCAGATCGCACGCAGTATGGAGGTTCGCTCTTTCGGTATCCGGGAAAATGGCGACAGCTTCGAATCTTTCGAAGCAATGGCAGCTGCCTACGCCGAGAGAATCGACCAGGTACATCCGACAGGGAGCTGTTCGGTAGCAGGATTCTGCTTCGGCGGGAACCTTGCACTCGAAGTAGGGAGACAACTGCACAAACGAGGACGCAAGGTGACCCTGGCTGCTCTGATCGACGCCACTCCAGAAGGCCACTCGCCAACGGCATTTCCTCCCGCAAATGAACACGCCAGTTCGCGAACTGAAAAATCGCGCTGGATGAAAAATGTGATCATGCGCATGTGGCAGATGTCTCCTCCAGAAAAGAAGCGCCTGCTCCGGCGCCGATTCCGAGCCATGAAATGGCACGCCACGCAGGCGATCATCGGTCACATCGACGGCAACTACGTACCGCCGCTTGATGACATCATCGACCTTTCAAAGTATCCCGAATCTTACAGAGTCATCGCCCGACATCACTGGAGACTGCTACGGAACCACCAGGACACAACGTTCGATTTTCCGCTGCTGCTCATTCGTTCGTGTCCCAGCGAAGCGGCCTCTGCGTGGCGAATCCATCCAGATCCAACGGATGGCTGGAGTCGCCTCACCGAAGATCACGTCGAGGTTGTTCGCGTCGAAGGAACTCATGACCAGTTCTTGAATCGCAACGACATGATGGAGGCATCCGCACAAGCAATTAGCCGGCATCTCCAAACGCTTTCTTCCCACTGAGTTTAGAATTCGCCCGGCCTGACAAGCTCACCTTTTCGCTGCTTATCGGCCTCATAGATCTTCTGTATGTCGATTCCAAATGTCTGGTTGAGACCTGAGCAGATACTTGCCAGATGGGACTCCGCCGCTTCGACGATCGCCATTACAGCACCACTCCAATTGCCCGCATGCAACTGGCTCTTTCCTGAGTTGAGGATTTCCTCAATGTGCTGCGGCCCGACAAACGGTTCCAATCCGTACCCTACAAGGAGAGAAGCGAGGCCCCGCTTTGAATCGATCGCCAGCAGAAAATCGTGATTTTCGCCGGCTTTGTCGATCTTGCGGCAAATCCCGCTAGTATTGAACAGCCAGAATGCGTAAACCGAGTAAGGCAACTTGGGCGACGGGTGCTCGCTGGCAATCACAGAGAACTGGCACTGCGGAAATTTCCTCCGGAAGTGGCTTAATGCCTTGATGAGGCCGCGCCGCTCGCCCTTTGAAAAAATCTGATCCAGATCGCTCAGGCCAGGCTCCAAGCTGGCCGCAACCCCGAACACCCGCTGAACCTCAGTGAGCGTGAATCCGCAGTCTGGACACTGCTCCAGAATTTCCTGCGCTGGCGACTTGCAAAATGGGCACCTCATAGATGGACACCCACTAGAGAACGCCGTTTTCATTGAGTAAAGGAAATAATCCGGCGACACGAACAATCCTGACAACCCTGTTTTTACGCACAATTCCGACCGATTCAGTCAGGAATTCTCCGCCAGATTCCGGTTCCAGACTCCCATCGCAGTCATGGCTGACCAGTCAGGCTCCCGGAGCACCCCGAAGCCGACGGCGCTCAAAATGGAACTGCAATCGACCTCTCCACTCCGAATGTCTATAAACCACTCCCCGCGCCGCTCTGTGTAAACTCCCGGATAGTCGCCAGCCACAGAAGCTCGCTCGTCTTCGGTCAAATGGGACACCCCGTAGAAGTAATGGTGGGCATTACGCTCGGCATTGTCGAGGCCCAGTGCCGCTACGGTGGCAAAGTCCTGATGCAGGGACACGATGGGCATGTGGGTCAAATCTTCCGCACTCATCATCGCCGCGACTCCAGACGCATTCCACTGATCACAGAGCATTCGATTCACCAGCGACTTAAATACCCCCTTGCAGTTTTTGTGAGAAACACCCGAGTATCCCAGCGACTGCGCTTCGCGGAATGCTTCAACTGTGCCATCGCCCTCGTCGATGATCAGCGGCTTCCGCGCAGCGATCCTTCGCAGGACAGAAGAAGCGGACGCATCCACCTGCATGGATCGCGGCAGCGGTTGCTCGATCAGAGCGATGCGGTGAAAAAGTTCCGGCAGCTGATCTCCTAACACTGCCACGAATCTATCAAGTTCCTCCAAGTCGGCGTAAGCCTCATTGCAGTCGAGAGTCACGTATGGAGCCGACACATCCTCATTGACGATGATACTCCAGATGCGACACAGTCGATCCATCGCTTCCTCGGTATCGCCCGACACCTTGATCTTGAAATGGGTGAGTCCATCCTGACGAATGTACTCCTCAAGCGTCTCGGGCTCCCCATCGTCTACCCGGTCATCCGCTGACAAGTCTGCATCCACCAGCGGATCCGCCAGCCCTACCGTGTGCCGGATGGCCAGCTGCGAACGGGCGTAATCAGGCAAAGAAGAATAGCCAGACACATTCGCAAGCGAGGGATGCACATCACCCGCTCGAATTTGCAGCAGATCCTGCTTCAACGCCGCGAGAAACGAGGCATTCTCCAATCGACAAACGCCATCAATCAGCGCCCGCTCCAGCATCGACGAGGCGAATGCGGAACTCAAATCTTCAAGTCCTCTTCGCCGCCCTTCCGCAAGAATCTGCAGATAACACGCATGCCACAGCGCAAAGGGAGACGTGAATCCATTGCCCCCCTCCCCCAGGTAAACATTCGCAGCAAACTGCACGAGATCAAGCAATCCAACCAGCTTCTGTTCAGGCGTGATCCCATCCCGCTTGTCGAGCCACCCGACGGACGGCCAGTCGGCAGAACAACCGAACGTCGACCGCCCATCGTTGGTCATCACGGTCATGTGCACCTCGGAGATGGCCCGCAAGTGCTTGGGAAATACTGCCTTGCCCTTGCCTATAAAGAAATTCATCCGCGGAGACGGAGTCTCGCGCATGTAGAGATCTATCGCTGCGATCGTGAAAGCCATGACTAAAAATACCGGGTGAGTCGGTGACAAAAAGCAGGCGCAGCCCTGAGACCGCGCCTGCTTCCAATACGTGTGGTGGATAAGTCCGGTTACAGCACTTTTGTGACACCCGGGATCGCGACCGGATAGTTTCCGTCGGCATCCGGCAGCACTTTTGGCAGAGCATCGAATGCAAGGCGTTCCGGGAACAGACTGTTGTCAGCTGCCAGCGCGTCATCCCACTTGATGTTCTGACCGGAGTAAGTTGCATAGCGGCCAAGGATTGCCGTGAATGTGCTCTTCGCACCGTAGTAGGCGTTGTTGAGCGGCTTGTCATTGCGGATCGCATCATACAGGCGAGCGTGCTCGACTTCGTATGGGTTTGGATCGTTGTCACCTTTGTGGCGCCAGACGGTCTTACCACTGTAGTCAATGATGCGACCTGGAGTAATGATCCCCTTTGTTCCATAAATGGTCTCCGACACGCGGTTCCAACAGCCGTTCTGGTGGCGACACTGACTATTCAGCTTGGTACCATCAGCATAAGTGAACTCGACGTAGTGGTGGTCGTAGATCTCACCGAAACGGGGGCCTTTGCGTACTTCGCGACCACCCATACCCTGGGCGCTGACCGGGAATTCTCCCTTGAACCAGTTGATGACATCGAGATTATGGATGTGCTGCTCGACGATGTGGTCACCACAGAGCCATGCGAAGTAGTACCAGTTATAAATCTGGTACTCCATTTCGGTCATGCCTTCCTTGCGGTCGCGCACCCATGGGCTGGTGCCATTCCAGTAGGCCTGCGCACCGATGAAGTCACCTGCAGCGCCGTCGAGATACTGCTTCAGCGTTTCCGTGTACTGAGTTTCGTAGTGACGCTGCAGTCCAACCACCACTTTGAGCCCCTTCTCGTCGGCCTTGCGCGCAGCCTCGAGCACCCGGCGGATACCAGGCGCATCCGTGCCCACTGGCTTCTCCATAAAGATATGTTTCCCAGCCGCCACTGCAGCCTCGAACATCATTGGGCGGAATCCAGGGGGCGTGGCAAGGATCACTACATCACACAGGTCGAACACCTGCTTGTAGCCCTCCAGCCCGATGAACTTGTGCTCTTCCGGCACGTCGACCTTCTCACCATGCTGCTTCTTGATGTTCGCCAGGGAACTCTCGAGGCGATCGGAGAAAGCATCCGCCATTGCCACGAGCTTCACTCCATCGTTCAGCAATGTTTGTGCCGCTGCGCCACTTCCGCGTCCACCACATCCGACGAGCGCCACGCGCAGGGTTGAGCCACCCGCCACTTGGGCGCTGGCTTTGATAGGAAGCGATGCAGCAGTCGCAGCGATCGCCGATCCTTCGAGGAACTTCCGCCGACTGGTTCCCGGCATAAAGGTCGAAATTTCAGGCATGGACGAGGATTTTTCAGACATGATTAGTTTGGATAATACGGTTAGGAATCCTCACGTTTGCACGATTCATCCGCGAATGGCGATCTGAAAATTGACGAAGTGTTTCCTGATCGTTTCCTCCCATTGTTCCTTTGGATACTATGGAAATTGAGGCGCGCTCAGGAAAGTCCGAAGCTGTGTTGTTGATTGATGGTACCCCACCCGACCTCTGCCACAGGAGAAAGGGCACCTTGAGCTTCTCGGGCGATCGTGCTTCCTCGACCGCTTTGTCGCCCAGCGCCTCGGCCAGTATTGCCTGCACACAGGACTCCGCTTCCTTCTGTGCGCCGTCCGGCCGGTAGCTGGAATAGAGTTCTTCCTCCTGCCAGGCCCTCGCAGTGTTTGCGACCGAAGTAAAACATCCCCCAGCCATGGGCAGCTCGATCTCCGCCAGTAGCTCGTGCATCGCCGGGTGCAGCACCACGTCATCTTCAATAATGAACACCGCTGGGGCCTGACACATCCCCAAAGCGATCCCGATCTTGTTTTCGCCTGCCTGCAGCGGGCAGTTTACCACTCAGAAAAAACAAACCTTGCCTTAAAATTAGCAATCTGATGAACTTCATTGAATTGCAACCCTCAGGTTAAGTTATTCAGCATGCCTGCAATGACAGCAAAAGTTGTAGTTGAGTTAACGCAGGAATGAGATTGCGATCACTATTGATAGTATTGACGTTTTCGAGTATCGGGGCGTTCCTATTTGGAATTCGAGATGGTGAGATTCTCGAATCAGGTGCTGTGCCTCCGGCAGTGACCAGTCAGAGAGTGGTATATGATCCGATGATGCCCCATCGCAACGGCCGGAGGGGTATTACAACTCGTTTACTGAACATCAACGAGGAGGCGTGGCAACAGTTTTCGATACCTGCATTGCAAACCGTTGATGGGACTCCTGTGCTGAGCGGAGAAATATGCCGTGCGTTAGCGATCACAGACGAAGAGAAAAATGAGTTGAATTTGGTGATCGAGCGGATCGCGGAAGCGATCGCCACGTTTGATGTTAAATCGATTCATGAATCACAGGAATCTGGAATGGGTAATCCACCGATTCGACCCGATGTCAGAGATGAAACTTTCGTTTTCACAATCCCCGCAATGACTAATGCGGATCAAGAATCTATCGTATCGTCTTTAAAGGGCGATATCGATTCGATACTGGGATTCCGTCGAAGTTCGTTTCTCTGAGGTGGCTGGTTGAAACGGA
>JAGROY010000277.1 GCA_020439995.1 Verrucomicrobiia bacterium | reverse complement strand
TCGCGACCTGGGATGATCACGACTATGGCGAGAACGACGCTGGCCTTGAGTACCCGATGAAAGCAGAGTCAAAGGAACTCTTCCTCAAATTCTGGAACGAACCGGAAAACAGCCCGCGCCGCGAGCACCCTGGCATTTACACCAGCTATCTCTTCGAAGATGCGGCAATGGACAAACGCCTGCAGATCATCATGCTCGACACGCGCACGTTCAGGACACCGCTCGCAAAGAATGACGGAATCAGTTCGTGGAAAAACGACTACCATCCCGATCCAAATCCTGACAATACCTTCCTTGGAACCGAGCAATGGGCATGGCTGAAAGATCAGCTCAAACAGAAAGCGGATCTGCGGATCATCGGCAGCAGCATCCAGTTCGGGCATCAGCACAATGGCTGGGAATCGTGGACCAATTATCCGTCAGAGGTTCGCAAGATGGTCGATCTGATCAAGGAAACCCGGGCAAACGGCGTGATGTTCATTTCTGGTGATGTGCACTGGGCAGAGCTTTCGGCGCTCAAGGCCGACGGCTGTTACCCCCTCTACGATCTCACCGCCAGCGGGCTCAACAAGGAGTGGGACATTCTCGAAGAGAACCGGAACCGCGTCGGCAATGCATGTATGGATCACCACTTTGGGATGCTGGAAATCGACTGGGCTGCTGAACAACCCAGCGTGACCATGCGCATCCACGACATCACCGGTGGCAAGCGCATTGAACACAACATCAAGCTTAGCGATCTGACTTTCGAGTCGGTAAAGAAGAAGCAATAAGTCGATGCTGCCGGAAATCCTAACAGACATCCCAGGACCGAAATCTCTCTCGCTGGCAAACCGCCTGGCACGCGTCGAGTCGCAGAATGTCACCTTCGCCAACAGTGACTGGCCGATCTTCTGGGAAAGCGCGGCGGGCACCAATGTCTGGGACGTCGATGGTAATCGCTTCCTCGATTTGACCAGCGCCTTTGCCGTAAGTGGACTGGGGCACAGCAATCCGGCGGTCGTCGAGGCACTCAAAAATCAGGCAGATCTGCTGCTGCACGGCATGGGAGACGTCCATCCCGCCGAGGTCAAAGTTGCCCTCTGCGAGCAACTGAGCGCCATCACCTTCGAGCGCTGGGGCGCAGGAACTGGGAAGGTGATCCTTTGTAACGCGGGATTCGAAGCCGTCGAGGCCGCGCTCAAGACGGCTCACCTGCGCACTGGAGGGAAGCCCCGCATCATCACATTCGCAGGAGGCTACCACGGTCTGGGCTACGGCACGCTGATGGCAGGAGGTATGGCAAAATTTCGCGCACCGTTTCGCGAACAGCTCGGGGAACTCGCGATTGAGTTGCCGTTTCCATCTTGCGAAGAAGACATGGTAGCGCTCGAAGCCGCACTAACACTCGCACTCAACAACAACGATGTGAGTGCGATTCTGGTCGAGCCGATCCTTGGTCGTGGCGGAAAAGTGGTTCCGCCTGCAGGATTCCTGCCACTGCTCCGCCGCGCGGCGGACGAAAGCGGGGCCGTTCTGGTGCTCGATGAAATCTACACCGGCTTCAATCGCACTGGTCGCTTATTTGCTTGCGAGCACAGTGCGGTCGTTCCTGACATCATCTGCCTCGGCAAAGCGCTGGCTTCCGGATTTCCGTTGTCGGCCTGCGTCGGCAAAGCAGAAGTGATGGACGCCTGGCCCGCCTCCGATGGCGAAGCCCTGCACACCACCACCTCTTTAGGGAATCCGTTAGGGTGCCGCATGGCACTCGCCGCCATTGAGCAACACCGCGATCCCTCCGTTGCCAACAACGTCATCGCCACCAGCGAACGCTTTCGCTCGGCACTGGAAGCGATCGACTCACCGAGACGCGGCAAGGTTCGCGGCACCGGCCTCATGCTAGGCCTCGAAATTATCGATCCAACAACCGGCGCACCCGACGGCAATCTCGCAACCTCGATCATCCTCAACAGCCTTAAAGACGGCATCATCCTCTTGGCCGATGGCCCCGCAGGACACGTGCTCGCCCTCGCCCCGCCATTCGCCATCAGCGACGAGGAAATCGCATTCCTCTGCCAGAGGCTTCGCGAGTATTCAGTCGGTTAAAATGACCAGCTACTTGCTGCCATAGCCAGCCATCGCGGTGCCGTCGTCCGCGA
This sequence comes from Verrucomicrobiia bacterium, assembly GCA_020439995.1. Taxonomy (GTDB): domain Bacteria; phylum Verrucomicrobiota; class Verrucomicrobiia; order Verrucomicrobiales; family DEV007; genus JAGROY01. The sequence continues at coordinate 12,265 of JAGROY010000277.1, read as the reverse complement.
GTTTGCCGGTTGACCAGAGGATGCCGCGGCTGATGAGATCAAGGTAGCGGTCATCTGCTACTGTCTCGTTGTTGTGGCCGAGAGTGGTGCTGAAGATGCGGGTTTTCTCCGGGCCGTATGAGTTGGTCCATACGACTACTGCAGTGGCTTCTTTTGGTTTGGCGTTCGGATCGTCCGCGAGCGCTTTTTTGCCGGGCTTCTGCATCTGCTTCCCGGTGGCCAGGGCGTGGGTGCCATCGAAGATCTGCACGTTGTTGTACAGTTCCTCGTTGATCGTGGTCCAGTTTTCCATTCCTTTGGTCGTCGGGTGTTCCGGATCAGTAAAGCTGATCTCGATCGGCAGTTGCGCGCCATGTCCGGTTGATTGGACGCCGATCATTTCATACCAGCCTGCATTGTCATCGCCGATTTTAACGGGCTCACGATACTTGCCCCAGCGGTAGCTGTGCATGGCGCAGTGAAGATTTACGGCGGGTGTGCCGCTCCTGTGGGCATCGAGGATACGCTTCACATAGGCCGGGTCGGTGACGGATGCGGAGCACTCGTCATGCACGATGAGGTCGTAGCCCTTGGCCCAGTCAGCGTTGTCGTAGATTGGGAATGTCGTGTCGGTGCCCTTGGCCGGATTGAATTCGACAGTAACCTCAGCATTTAAGCGCTCTTCGATTCCGGCTTTGAGCAACTTCGACTGCGTGGCGTAATCGTGACAGCATCCACCAGCGACGAGCAGAATCTTGAGCGGCTCAGGCGCGTCCTTTGTTTCGTCCTGCGCCCAGGCAAAGCCAAGCACGGAGACGAGAAAGGTGACGGGGAGCAGGGACTTGAGGCTGAGGAAAGGTTTCATGATTCGGGGTGTTGGGTTTCAATTGGCTGAGCCCAACTATGGCAGTCACCGGTGCCCTTGTCGAGGAGGCAGGACAGGAGCCAGGCACCGAAGCGCTGCGGCGCGTTAACCCCGCGCGTAGGCGAGGATGCCTTCGCCGATGGCCTCGGCGATTTTCTGGCGATAGCGTGGGTCGAGACAGCGGCGGCGGTCATCGAAATTTGAGATAAAACCGCACTCGACCAGAGCGGCGGGGATATCGGTATGGCGCAGAACGTAGAAGCTGGCGCGCTTGGTGCCGCGATTCGGAGTGCCGGCTTTGCGTGCGACACGGGTCTGAATGGCGCTGGCGAGGGCGCTGTTCTTGTTGTAGAAACTCTCCGTTCCGGTGCTGCTGCTGTTGTAGGCCCAATTGAAGTGCACGCTGACGAAGACCGCATCGCGATAGCGGTTAGCGATTTTACTACGCTGCGAGAGGGGCAGGAAGGTGTCCCGATTGCGTGTCAGGACGCAACGCATTTTCCGCCGTTCAAGGTAGCGTTCGAGACGCCGGGTGACGTCGAGGGCGAGGTGCTTCTCCAGCACGTAACCGCGCTTGGCCCCGGAGTCGTGGCCGCCGTGCCCGGCATCAATGACGACCCGGCTGATCCTTCCCCTGGCGGCCTCTGCGGTGGTTCCCAGTAGCCCCAGGCAAAAGGTGCCGAGCAAAAGCACACAAGCAATGAATCCGGCACCACACAGCGGCCGTTTCTCCAGATTAGTATACTTTTGCTCGATCATCATTAGGGATGGGCGTGGCCCCACAAACTGGAACCTTAATTTTCAAGAAATCTTAATTTCCGCAGTTTTCGTAAATAGTCAACGGGAACTCTGATTTTTATAGAATTTCTGTGCGTTACTCTCCAGTGAAGGGCAGGCCTTCGGGACGGTCGGAAAGTTTCCGAATGGTGCCGGTGCCGCCGCCTTCCTGACTTGCAGAGTGGGCCAGTGCTTCAGCGGCGAGAGCCGGATCGTGAATGGAACCTCCGGCGACCTGAACTTTGCCCGAACTCCCCACCATCAATTGCGGCGATCCTGCTCCAGGCTCGTCTTTGTAGACGTCCGACAGCAGCGTTTCGCCTCCGTAGTTGATAACCTTATGGGTGTAAGTGCGGGGCGCGCCTAAGAAGAGGACGTGCAAGCGGTTGTCACCATCGATCGTGGCCTGCGGGTCACGCACCTCGATCAGTCGACCGAGCGAATAAGTGGCGAGCACGCGCTTCGATTTCTGATCCCGAACCCGCACGTAGAGGAGTGTCCGCTCGGTATCGCGAAAAATGAGCAGTGAATAGTGGCGATAGCTGCCGGCCTCCGGCTGACCGCGTGGAATCCCTATCACCTGCTGCCAGATCAGGCGAGCGTCGGTGACACCAAACAAGCTTGGTCTCGATCCGATGTACTGGCCCGTCCCGGCGAAATAGACGCTAGCCTTCACCCGGTAATTGCGGGGTTGGCCCAGCGCGTAGTATTTTCCCAGACTGACGCTGATGGTGTGTGACTTACCTGCGCCGAGCACAGTGCTGCCTGCGATGGGAGTCGCGCCCACCGGAAGGATCGGCTCTCCCTGATCGGTGGCGACGTCAAAATTGAGCCAACTCGATCCGGCGGGACCACCGAGGACGATGTCGCGTCCGGCCCGGTTGGACACCGTAATTTCCGCAGTAATCGGCTCGTAAGCGACGTAGAGGTTCTTATTCAGCTTCATGTCGACCATCAGCTGGGCTGAGGCCTGGGTGAGCAGGCAGCCAAAGGCGGCAACGGCAGCGATGGCTGCGGCGAGCACGGCCAACGGGCGGCTTGAGTTTTGGGAAAATAAATTCATGTGCGGAGTCTTCTTTAGTGTGGTGTTAATGCGAATTGTTCAAATTGAAGGATAATTGGGCATTGTCGATCATGATCCCGCACCTGCGGTGGGGCCGCTCGCAGTGCGAAATCCAACGGCCAGCTGTGCGGCGTCTGCTGCTTTCGCCGGGCGGCGTTCGATGATGTCGGCCACCTTTGTTGCGAAGGATCCACCCATCACGGCTGGCACCCGCTTTTCGGGAAACTCGGGATGTGGCACCCAGGTGTCGACCCATTCGCTCACGTTCCCAGCCATGCCGATGACGCCACGCGGACTGCGGTCGTTGGAAAAAGCGTCCACCGGTGCCCAGTAATTAAAGCCATCCACTCCGCCACCGGAGCCATTCTGGTCGAAGTCTGCGCCGGAATTATAAAACGCGGGGGCATCCGTGCGGCCCCACGGGAAGCGTGCTTCGGGATCCGGACCCAACGCAGCCAGGTGCCACTCGGCGGCAGTCGGCAGTCGGTGCCCCTTCCACTTTGCGTAGGCGTAGGCGTCCCACCAGTCGACGGCAATGATCGGGTGATTCAGGCTGACTGGCTGACCCTGAAATTTGCCGCCTTGTTTTGCCGCTTTGTAAAGATCCGCCCAGCTGGCGGGGATGTGGCCCAATTTAGTCGTCGGTTGCTCGGGGTGATCAAAGTCCTTCGCGGCAATTCCAGCGGCTCTCAGCGCATCCAGAAACTCGGCATATTGCGCGATCGTCACTTCATACTCATCGATCGAAAAAGCAGCAACAATCTCAGTGGCATCTCCTGTGGAAACGCTGTCAGCCGGAATGGCGATCATTTTCTCAAAAACTTTTGCGGCAGGTGCCGTTGCGCCTCCGGTGAGCGCAAAGAATGTTCCCGCCACGATCGCAGCGCATACCCCTAACGTACTCACCATTACCAGCGGCCGTGCAGATTTTTTGCTGCTGCCGGCTGCTGGCTTGGTCGTACCAGCAGAGTGCGCTGGCACCTTACTGGCAGCTCCGCCTCCGGTGATTGATCGCAGCACCTCACGTGCCCGTTTTGCAGCCTGCTCCCAATCGGAAATACCACCGTGGATGACTGATTTCAAAAAGCCGTCTGCAGCTGAGGATTCCGGCATGCCCCGGTGGAGCAACATGGACATCGCATGTCCGATCTTGGGTAGCTCTGCGAGCGGCTCGGGCGGCATTGCGGGGTGTGCGGCTGCCAGATTGTCCATGCGTGGAATTCCGTCCTCTCCCAGATGCACGGCCTCTGGAGTCAGCTCAGTGCGCTCGGTACCACTGGCGTTCAGATAGGCCATGGCTTCCGATGTAGCCAGAAAAATGCTGATCACTTGATCGGGCGTAAGCCGTGCTCCGCTTGCGTGGAGTTGAGTAAGGTTCCGGCCACGCACCAGCTCCCGCGTGTAGTAAATGATGCCATCGGATTCCTGTGCCTCGTAGACTGGAGTAATGTATTGATGCACGACTCCGGCGCGCGCCTGCACCAGCGCGCGGAACCTCTCAAGCGCAGCTGCATCGGTCGCGAACGCCGGCTTCAGGCACTCAAGCGCCACCTCCCGCTCCACAGAGACCTGCATCGCCCGCCAGGTCTGCGTGGCTGGCGCGTCAGTGACGAGTTCCAGTAATGTGTAGTCGCCGAGCTGACTGCCGCTAGTCAACGCGACAGCAGCGCCCTCCGGAGCCACTGCGCTGGCAGGTGGATCGGAAGGCGCAGCAGATGGCGGCATGTCTTCTCGCGGCGTGTCGTTCACTCAAGTTTTCAGGATTCCCTTCCAGCGACGGTCTCGTCCTCCGAAAGCAAAGGGGCTGGTCTGCCGCAACTTTGCCCGGCATTCCATACAAGCAAAATAGCAAAACGATCAGCTCTGCGAAATCTTAGGAATTTCTCTCCAGTTCGTGGCCTGCCCTGGGGTGCTGCTATTCTGGGAATGTGAATTTATCGGAGAAAATCTGCTAAACATTGAAATTTAGCAATCTCCCGAAGGTAGCGGAACTTACCAAAAGTTCCGTGGCACGACCTAAAGCTCGACACTCACCGCAGCCGATGCCCGTCTGGCCTTGGCCCTGGCGGTGTCGATCGACGTATCGCGGGCCAGCGCGACCGCCATCCGTCGCTTGCCGTTGACTTCCGGCTTGCCGAACAACCGCAGTTGCGTGTCCGGCTCTGCCAGTGCTGCGCCGAGATTCCCGAACCGCACGTCTTTGGAAACCCCTTCCACCAGCACTACACAACTGGCGGACGGACCGTGTTGAACAATGTTAGGAATCGGCAATCCGAGAATGGCACGCGCGTGCAGGGCGAACTGCGAGACGTCCTGCGAAATCATCGTCACCATCCCGGTATCGTGCGGACGGGGGGACACTTCCGAGAAATAAACGGTGTCCCCTTTGACAAAAAGTTCGACGCCAAAGATCCCGTAGCCGCCCAGTGCTGACGTGACCGCCTCCGCGATGCGTTGCGACTCGGCGCGCGCGGCATCACTCATCGGCTGCGGCTGCCAGGACTCGCGATAGTCGCCGTCCACCTGGATGTGGCCGATCGGTTCGCAAAAACTCGTCCCACCCGCATGGCGCACGGTGAGCTGCGTGATTTCGTAGTCAAAGTCGACGAAGCCCTCGATGATAACCGTTCCCGCCCCGGCGCGACCGCCACTCTGCGCGTAGTCCCAGGCATGCTGCACATCCGCCTCAGTCTTCACCGTCGATTGCCCCTTTCCCGAGGAACTCATTATCGGCTTCACAACGCACGGCAGGCCGATCTCAGCGATAGCAGCGCGATAGCCCTCCTCCGTGTCCGCGAACCGATAAGGAGACGTCCGCAACTGCAGTTCCTCCGCCGCCAGTCGACGAATGCCTTCGCGATTCATCGTCAGCTGGGTCGCCCTCGCCGTCGGGATCACTTTGGCGATCCCCTCCGCCTCAATCGCCACCAGAGTATCCGTCGCGATGGCCTCCACTTCAGGCACAATCAAGTCCGGTCTCTCCTGCTCGATCACCGCCCGCAAGCGCTCGCCATCCAGCATTGAAAATACATGCGAGCGATCAGCCACTTGCATGGCAGGAGCGTTAGGATAAGCGTCCGCAGCAATGACCTCCACCCCATAGCGCTGGAGTTCGATCACCACCTCTTTGCCCAGCTCCCCCGATCCGCAGAGCAGGACTTTAGTGGCAGACGGCGTAAACGGTGTTCCGATGGTTGGCATAGGCCGTGATCCTCAGGGGCAATCCGCCCTATAGGCAATGAAATTGTGGCGCAGTCGCGAGTTCACCGCAGCTACTGGATGTAAGAGCAAACGTACTGGCAGATTCCCTCCGCCACCACGATCGTGAATCCAGAATTTCCTGGAACATCAAAGTGCTGGCCCTCAGAGTAACGCGAAGTCTCCCCGTCGCCGTCCAGCGTTACCGAGCACTCGCCATCCGTGATCTCCATCCGCTCCGCCGCTTCCGTGCCGAAGTGGTATTCCCCGGGATAGATCAGGCCAAAAGTCTTTGTGCTCCCGTCCTCAAGTGTGATCCCATGGGACACCACCTTGCCGTCGAAGTAGATGTTTGCTTTCGCTTTAGCAGTAACGTTGCTGAATTCCATACAGGGAAGATGTGCCACCATTTCAACCATCGGCAACGCTGAATTTTCGGGCAAGGTTCGACGAGATTCCCAGCCCCAATCAAAGCAACGTAGCCTGAGCTTCAGCTCAATCTACAGTTTGTACTCTCAGGGCAGCAATCTCGCTGTCCCGGGCTCGCAACCCTGGGTTTGGCAAGCCCAGCACTCACCCCGAGCTGGGCTCACGGAACTTGAGGAGTCGGCGCAGCTCGCTGAACCAGGCTGACCGGTTGCCGATCGGTCTCGACTAGCGAAGAAGGTCAACTCAAGGCCCGGCGCCGGCGGGGCGCACCAGATAGAACGCCTTCCCGGCCGGCGGAGTGGCGTCGGTGTAGGTTCCAGTCATGATGCTGGTGGCCAGAGGCGGATTGGAGAAGATAAGATTCTGGGAACGGTAAAGGTCGGCGCCCGATGCGTCGCTGACGTTCCAGTCGATGCGGAAGCCTCCCGGACCGCGCGCGAGGGCTGTGATTGTGATTCCGGGGCTGGTGGCAAGCGACTCGAATCCGCTCACCGTTACCTTCCCGGCCACGGCGTCCAGACTCAGGAGGAATGTTCCGATCTGGCGCTCGGTTTCGAATCCATTGAAAACTGGTACCCTTCCGCCGAAGGCGACATTGGAGAAGGCGCCAGTGAGATTGGGAGACTCGAAGAGAACGAACTCGTCCGCCGCCGCTGGCGCGAGATCGTAGAGCAGCAGTTCGATCTCTCCTCCTAGGACGATGTGCGGGCCGCTGAGATTGGGAAGGTCGTGGGTATCTTCGAAGGTCACCGGATCGAAGCCAGTTAGGTAGTCATAGGCGAGGAAGCTGCCGTCAGGGTCGAGCTGGAGGGTGCCGCCGGTCAGCATGGAGGGCCCGCCGACTTCCAAACGTCCCTTGCTGCGGAAGGTGGAGCCGGGAGGCAGGCCGAGGACGGCGCCCTCGCCGAGTTCGGTTTCGCCGCCGTTGAGGAAATCGCCTGCAAAGGAAAACGTATGATCCTCGACGTAGAAATAGCCGTCGTTCTGACTGAGTCCGACGAGGGCGCTGGTTCTGGTGGCGAAATTCTGGATTGCCGCAGTCGCCCCGTAGAGCCCAAGCGCAGCCTCTGGGCCGATGTGCGTGATGGCGGCTCCGCCCCAGGAAACAGTGGCATCGAAGGTGTAGATCTCGCCCGCCGTGAGGACCCCCGCCGCCAGTTCCGCGAGGGGAGAACTGGTCACGAGAGAGCTGCCCCCGTAAAGGGCGAGCTGCCCCGAATTGGAGAATGTCCCGTTCACCGTGAAGGTGTGGGCTTGGAAGCCATTGAAGTTGAAATACGTCATACCGGAATTCGCAAAATTCCCTGTGATGGTGAGGTCCGCGTTTCGCATGTCGAGGAAACCGCTCACGGCGAGGTTTCCGAGAGTGGTGCGGTTCTTGCGGTCATTGAGCAGGAGCGAGCCCTCGACGGAATCGAGCCCGGAGAGGGCGTCGCCCTGAGTGAGGCGGTTCCGGATGGACGCTGCCGCGCCCTCGAGACTGATGCTGGCCGCCGCGCCAACGGTGTGGATGTCGGCTGCATCATACTCGAAACGCGCTGGCTGATCAGAACCCACGACCTCGTATTCGCCGCCCACGAGCGTGGTGCCGACCTGCTGCGCCAGGGGGCCGGAGATAGTGACCGTGGCGGGAAAGGAGCCGCCGAAGACCCGGATCGTGCCAGTGTTGTCCAAGCCCGAAGCGCTCAACGCCACCGGAGCCTGAAAGAGACGGAGTTCGGTTTCCCCGCGATTGACGAAGTTTCCCGTGATCGCCAGCGTTGCCTCGTCGAGACGGATGAGCCCGGGGCCATCGTTGAGAAGATTGCCCGGCAGCACCATTTTCCTCCCGGTAAGGGCGAAGTCGCCGGCGTTCGACGAAAGGCCGGCCAGCGCGTCGCCCAGAGTAGTGCGGTTCCGGATCAGCGAACCCTCGCCTTCCAGCAACACTCCCGCCCCGGCGGCGATGGCATCGATCCTGGCTCCCGGCCACTCGATGATCGCTTGGGCGGTCCCGATCGCGCCGTCCGCCGCATTCGTGAGCGCGGCAAGATGCCCGGCGGTCAGGGTGGTGCCGACATTCTGGGTAAGCGCGCCCGCAGCGGAGATGGTGCCGGAGGTGGACGGGGCCCCGAAGCCACGCGACGCGGAGGCGGTCACGGTCCCCGTGTTGGACAGACCTCCGTTGATGGTTAGGACGCGCGGCCCGAATTCGGCGTCGCTTCCGAAGGCGAGTGCTCCCGAAACCGCGAGCCCACCGGGGAAAGCAATGTCCTGGCCCCGAACTGTAAGGCTTCCCTCCACCGAGGCCAGATTCGTCAGGGCGCTCGTCTGCGTGATGGCGTTCAGGAACGAGGCTCCGTTGCCATTGAGTTCGACGGTCGCCTCGGCACCGATCCCGTGGACATCCGCGCCGGGCACGCGCAGCGACGCCAGCTCGCCAGTGACGATCGCGAGCATCCGGTAGGTTCCGCCGGTGAGGCTTGTTCCTGCCAGCCGAGACAGCCCGCCCGCCGCGCTCATTCGCAGGTCCGCCGCATTCGAGTCGACGATGACGATGCCCGTGTTGTCGAGTGGACTGCTCACTGAATAATCGACCGTCTGGTTGTCCGCCGTCACTGCGAAGGTTCCGCTGTTGGAGAAACTGCCCACCACCGAGGGCGTTAGGGTGTTGGGACTACCGGTGAAATTCGCGAAACGGAAGGTCATCCCGCCGCTGTTCGCAAGCCCACCGTTGAAGCTGATTGTCGTCATCGTGCTGCTCGACTGGATGTTCGTGTTTCCGGTGTTGGCGAAAAGTCCGGCGGCGTTGATTACTACCGCCGGGGAATCGCCGCCGATGGTGAGGGCGTCGTTCACCGTGAAGGTGCCCACGTTCGTGAAAGGACCGGAGAAATCGAAGCCGCGGTCGGAAAGCCGGAAGATGCCCTCGTTGCGCTGCACAGCCGAGAAAGCATCGCTGTTGTCGTTACTGTCTCGGAAACCGGACAAGCCCGATCCCGTGAGCAGCACCTCGGCATTGCTTCCAATGACATCGACCCGCGCCCCGCTCCACCGGAGCAGCGACTCGGAGCCCGCTCCGTCCGCGCTGAGATCGTAGCGTCCGCCAAGAAGAGTGCCGCCGGATTCGCCGCTAAAGGAGCCGAGGTCGAAGTTGATCTTGCGGGAGCTGGCGGTAGCGATGCGGAAGATAGACGCGGGATCGGTACTGGAAGAAAACGGCCGCGACACCCGCGCGGGATCGATCTCGGTTAGCCCCAGCACGGTCAGCCCCCTACTACTCGCCAGCCGTGCCTCCAGCGTCCCCCGCAGCAACCGCAAGCGGCTGATGGAAAGGTCGGCGATGCTCTGCCGGGCCACCGCGTTCTCGACATCGATGACGGCGGTGTAGCTGTCCCCCCCCGCGTTGTTCGGAACGCCGTTATCCCAGCTTGAGGATGAGGACCAGTTCGCGGCGAATCCACTCGACCAGTGGCTGGTCACATCCGCTCCGCGGATCCGTGTCGGGAAGAGGGCGACCAGGACGGAGGATACAAACAGGAACGCGCGCGAAAACATGCTCATTGTTTTGAGGCACTTTGAACCTGGTAGAGTTTGCCGTCCCTGAATGAAAATGACAAGTGCAATTCCAACGCCAAACTGCGCCGAAATAACTCGGCGCTCCCACTCGGAATCTCCGCAGTATAGCTAGCTAGCTAGCTATCGCGAAATTGGTCTTGAAAAGAAGTTTCAATGCCGAGAAACTCTCCGAATGATCGAGAAACGCATGACTTCGGGATTCGTCGCCCTCGCCCTCTCCTTCATCGCAGTCTCTACCAACGCTTCAGGAGCCGAGGGCGAAGTCGATTCTTCTTTTGGCGACAATGGACACATCATCTCGGGAATCGGCACGCTCGCGAACAATGCCTTCGCCAACGCGGTCGCGCCGAATGGCGATCTTCTGGAAGCTGGCGTTTATTTCGCGCCGGGCGAAGGTTCGAACATCTATGTGAAACGTTTGCACCCGGACGGAACGCCCGAAACGACATTCGGCGCGGACGGTGTCGTGACACTCGACTTTGACGGATCGGTCGACTTCGCGAAGGCGGTAACGGTGCAGGACGACGGGAGAATCCTTGTCGCGGGCTCGACGGCTTCTGGCATTCTTGTCCTCCGTTTGTTGGAGAACGGAAGTCTGGACGAATCGTTCGGTGTCTTCGGTACCTTTGCCGATCTGCTCGGAGAGCAAGCAAGCCAGATCGAGGACATCGCCGTTCAGGAGGACGGAAGCATCCTCGGAGTGGGCTGGGCTCGGAACGAAGGCTCTACGAATGACAGCGTGGTGATCCGGCTGCTTCCGGATGGCAGCTACGACAAAACCTTCAACAAGACTGGATGGCGCCTTTGGGACGTCGACGGCGGCGCCTCCGACCAACTCAACGCCGTCTGCGTGGGCAACGGCTGCGTCTACGCCGTAGGCCATAGCGACGGACGGGCGGTGGCATTGTGTCTGCAGGACGACGGTTCGCTCGACGACGTCTTCGGCGACGGCGGCTACTTTTTCCCCGAAGCGGGAGGCGAGGCCTTCGACGTCTGCGTCGACGAAGCCGCCGGATCGCTCTATCTGGGTGGCAACAACTTCCACGCCAACGGCACCTTCCGCGGCGGCTTCGTCTGCAAGGTGGATTCCAAGACCGGCGCGCCGGCCGCGGACTTCGGCGACCTGCCGCAGGAAGGGTTCGCCGAGATCCGCTACCTTCCCGGGGAGAGCTGCGACGTACTAGGGCTGCTGCTTCTCGGCGAGGACATCTACTGCTCCGGCAAGGCCTTCAACACTCCCCAAGGTAACTACGACGTTGGTCTGGCGGCTCTGAATAAGGGGGACGGCTCGCCGGACACGGACTTTGGCGGCAACGGCGACGGCATCGTTGTCTTCGACTTGCAGGGAGGGAACGACTCGTGGGAGTCGATTTGCGTCAACACTGCGTCCGTTCCGCCCTACGTCTACCTCTCGGGTACCTCGCGTCCGCCCATCTCCGAGGGTGTTCCGGATCAATCGGTGACGAGTAAAATCGAAGTGGAAGGCGGGGAAGGGGCTCCGGAGATGGTCGTGTATCTCCCAAGGTTTGAATTTGGCGGCTCCCCACTCCTCATCTCCCCGGGAGACAGTGTCTTTCTTGTCGCGCCCGACGAGCTCGGCCAGTTTCGCGGATTCATCGTCGAGAATGCGCCCTCTGCGACCGCCGAACTTCGGATCGACTCAATCTCCGATGGCTTCAATTCAGAACGCGAGTTCCCATTCACTCTTGCGCCCCGGAGTCGCGCAGTGGTTACATACGTCGAGGATTTTATGCAGAGCGTCCAATCTACCGAGGTAGTGATCCTGTCGAACGACCCTGCGACCCCTACTTTTTCCTTCACCTTGACGATCGAGATCGTGCCTTTCCAATACTGGTCGGTGATGGTTCCGCATTTCTCGGACTACCGGGATCTCTCTCTTGCCGCGGAACCTTTCGACGATGGCGTATCTAATTTCCTCAAGTGGACGTTTGGTCATCCCTTGGACAAGCCTTTCGATCCGTCGTTGGGAACGCTCCCCGTCGTCACATTCGATCCCGCAACGGACGGCAGCCTCTGCATCCGCACTCAATATTCCGTCGGTTCCGACCTGCCAGTCCAGGTCGCCCCGCAGGTTGAAAAGAGCGGAACCGGCAAGGATTGGGAAGCGCTTTCTCCAGACTCGCCTAATACGTTGGTGACGACGACCTCGGTGGCAGGGATTGACACCGTGATTTGGGAACACAATCTCGAGGGGGTATCCGCAGCCATCGCCATTCTCGCCCGCGTGTCCGTATTGCTAAGGGCCCGCCCAACTCCATGAGCAACTCTGTCATCTTGCCTGCCAACTTGGATATGTAGCCAATTGACTCTCTTGGCTTAGCCGCGCCGTACATGCTTGCCGATCAGCCAGCTAGCCCGACTTTCACGATTCGCGG
>JAGROY010000276.1 GCA_020439995.1 Verrucomicrobiia bacterium | reverse complement strand
CAATTTCTTAATTCAACGACATTGAGTCGTAGTCTGGTGCGATCTGGTTACCTGTCGCGCTGCGGTGATCGATACTCACCTTGGTATGATTCTGAAAACCAGCATGTCAGGGAATATCACCTGTTGCCACTTCAACGTCAACACGACAGCGCACTTGATGCTTGATCTTGTGCCCAGGTTGTTCGGATGCTAAGAAACCTCTCTCTTGTGCGTATTTAAGGTCAATTAAGCAAGTTTTCCCCCGATGTTTCGCGAATTCTTACCATCTAGCCCCCAACGTCCCGATCTCTCTCCAAATAGGAGTTGGGGCAAATGGGGTATCGCCTGTGTTGTGGCAGCGGTCGCTCTGCTGCAGGCAGGTTGCGGATCGTTCAAAAAGAACAAGGGGGAGGATATTGGCGAACTCGATTCTTCTGAACCAGTCGGCAATACCGGATCGGGGAGTTTTGTGGCACTCTGTCAGTCACTTGGAGAGTCGGGGAGTGGTGCCGTTGTGGGCAAAGGAGGTTGGCTTTTTTCAGCTGATGAACTACGGGAAATAGGAAAAACCGGGAGTGTCCCCGCAGCCTCTCGCCAGGAGGTGATCGCTTGCATCACTGACTACCACGACCAGCTGCGTAAGGCTGGCATTGAGTTGATCGTGGTGCCGATTCCGCAAAAAGCGATCATCTACGCCGAGAAAGCTGGTGCGAAAACCTCTGGTCGTCTCGATTCCTATCTCCAGGACCTGTATCAGGAACTCGCCTCCAAGGGGGTGGGCGTTGTTGATCTGGTGCCGGATCTGAGGCGGGAGCGTGACACTCCAGGAGGAGTTTTTCCGAAAACGGCTTCTCACCTGTCGCCCAAGGGGGCGGAAGTAGCTGCCAGCACAATCGTTGGCTACGCGAAGAACCATGAATGGGCGAAGGGACTTGAGCCGGATCCCAATATCGTGGGCACGCCTATGCAAATCACGTTGTTGGGCAATCTGGCGGCATACGTGCGTGGCGATGCTCCTGTTGAGCCTGAAACGTTACCGATGCGAGCGATCAGTCGTCGCACCGTGGCTGGTCTGACTCCCGCGGCGCGCGCTGGTGACGGCAAGATCATCCTGATCACCTCTGAGCAGGATGGCCTGGCCTACGGAGCACCGGGTAGCCCTGCGGGGTATGATGCTGACTTGAGGGGAAGCCTGGCCGATCAGTTGATTTTTGAACTTGGCACTCCGGTCGACGTTTACTCCCATGCTACTTCCGGTGCGAATACTGCCCGCGTTCGACTGCTGCGTGCATCGATGACAAAACCGGCAGTGCTGGAGAACACTGCCGTCATCATCTGGGCGTTTTCCGCGAGCGAACTTACCGGACCGGGTTGGCGTAAAGTGCCCCTCAACCTTGAGTTTCGACAGAGTGAAGAAACAATAGATAAAGATGCAGGTAGTTAATTATCAATATCTTGCTTCCTGGAGGCAATGTATGAGTTGATCACCTCGAATCCTGGCCCTAAGCTCCCGAGGAATCATGTTTGAATTTTTACTGCTCACAGGACTGGCGATTTTCGCCTTCGCTCTCCGTACCTTTGAGCTGCCCTTGTTTCGCAGGGCGGGTGCGGTGCTGGTGTTGGTCATTACCTACCTGCTGGCCTATTTCCTGACTGGGGGCAGCCACTGGGCCGGAGCGATCGCGGTGCTCGGCTGGTTCTTTCTTCCATGGCTCGATATCCTTACCAGGATCCGCCAGATGCGGATGCCGCTGGACAAGAAGCTGCGGTATCGTTTTCCGCCATCGCAGGACGTGTTCCCTTACCTCGACGAACTGACTGAAGAGGTGGAGCAGGATGGTTTCGTCCAGGTGGAGGACACGGGATGGGAATGGAACGAGGTGAATCAGTTTATGCGGCTGTTCTACCATCCGGAGAAACGGATGCAGGCTGCTCTTTGCATGCACGAGCAGGGGAATGTCGCCTTTGCCTACTTCAGTCTTTCGTCGCGCTCGAACAAAGGCCGAACCTACACCACTTGGAACTATCCGTTCGCCTACACGATGAAAACTTCTCCCAGGGCATTGCTAAACCGTGTGCCGTCGGTGCAGACGTTTGGCGAGCTGCAGGAGCAGCACCAGTTGTTTCTATTTCACCACTGCCTCACCATCGATGACCTGAAGAAGCAACCGACCGATTCCATGCAGGAGCAGCTTCAGTTGGAGACGCGACAACAAGTTGATCACAACTTGAGTGTTGGGCTGATTACGCTTTCTGGCGAGGGAACGTTCCGCTATTCCTGGCGCGGCTGTGTTTTTCTGTGGGTGCAGTTTGTCAAAGACATGGTGCGGTTCTCCTGAGTGAGTTGCAATTGACCATCGCCCGGCCTTACTCCATTTTTCGAACTCTGCGGTCGTCCATGAAATCCTCGTTGGTCTGTGCCGCGTAAACTTGATCGATCACAGAGTTTTGGAATTCATCAAATACAGACACGCCCGGTTTCGCGCCCGGTTTCCCGCCCACTTTCGCTACTCTCCGTCGCACTACTGGATGGCTCCGGTCGAGGGAACCGATGGCCACTGGCGTGTTGGCTTTACGAAATTTGCTACGCGCATGCTTGGAGAATTGGTTGAGGCCGAGTTCAAACTCGCACAGGGAGATCCCGTGCATCCAGGCCAGGAAATCGGTGTGGTCGAAGGCTTCAAAGCTGCCAGTGATGTCTACTGTGTGATGAGTGGCCACTTCCACGGCTCGAATCCGACGCTCGATATTGACGCCTGTATCGTTCGCTCAGATCCCTACATCGACGGCTGGCTCTACGAAGTAAAGGGCGAGCCTGAGGATGCCAGCATGGACGCGCTAGGCTACATTGAACTACTGGAAAAAACGATCAATCGCATGCAGGAAGAAGAGCACGCGGAAGACCAATAAACGACAATAATCACCATGGAACGCGCACGCTACATCATGATTGGCGGATTTCTCGGAGCGGGGAAGACGACTTCGATTCAGGAATTCGCCCGGCACCTCGATGCGCAAGGGCTGAGGGTCGGATTGATTACCAATGATCAGGGCGTCGGCCTCGTCGACACCGCCATCGGAAAAGCGAATCGGTTTCCTGTCGAAGAGATCGCCGGCGGCTGCTTCTGCTGTCGCTTTGATTCGCTAGTAGATGCTGCAGCAAACTTGTCGACCGAGAACCGTCCAGACGTGTTCCTCGCAGAGCCGGTAGGAAGTTGCACCGATCTAGTTGCCACCGTAAGCCTGCCGCTCCAGCAAATCTACGGCGAAGACTATATTGTCGCGCCACTCAGCGTGGTTATCGATCCGGTGCGTGCCCGCCGTGTGTTCGGACTGGAGGAGGGGAAGAAGCTTTCTTCGAACGTCTGTTACATTTACGAGAAGCAACTCGAAGAAGCGGAGGTGATCGTCATCAACAAGATCGACCTTCTCGATGCCGATCAGCTGCGGGAACTCCGTCAGGTGCTGACAGACAAGTATCCGTCTGCCCAGCTCGTCATCATTTCGGCGAGGGAGAAACAGAACCTCGCTCAGTGGTTCGAGGCCGTGTTGACTGGTGAATCGAAGCCACTGCGCGTGATGGATGTCGACTACGATCGCTATGGCGACGGCGAGGCATTGTTAGGGTGGCTGAACACAACGCTTCGCCTCACTGCTGCCGATGACGAGGAATTCGACGGCAACGCCCTTCTCAGAGAACTGGCAACATCGCTGCGAACTCTGCTTCGCGCACGGGATATCGAGGTGGTGCATCTCAAGATGACGCTCAGTTCTGCCGATGATCCCTACGAGATCGGCTCCATCAACCTTGTCCGCTCGGACGACGAACCGCACAGCTCCCATCAACTCACCGAGCCACTCGAAGAAGGCGAACTTAGCCTCAACATTCGCGCCGAAGCCGCTCCGGAAATTCTGGAAGCGGCTACCGTTGCTGCCCTTGCAGAAGTTTTCGCGCAATTGGCTGACGTCAACTGCCAGTCCACACACATGGCGTCATTCCGGCCGGGCTACCCCACGCCCGTTCATCGGGTGGAGAAGTTGTGAGTGGGAAGGGAGCATATGGAGTCTCCTCTTGGCGGCTTACCTGGCCGGTGATGCCGCTGATGATCGTTTTTGCCGCCGTATGCCTGGGTATTGCTTTGTTGCCAGAGTATACCGTTGTCATTCATCAAAAGACGGGCAGCCTGTCTGCGTTCGAGATTTTCGGGCACAGGATTCATCTGCCTGTCTCGGATCAGATCGGTCGATGGTGGATCGGGGCCGGGACACCTGAGGAGCAGTTAATGCGGTGGGGGGTGCTCTGCCGTACTTGCGAATGGTGCGCTTTGCGCGTCGTTGCCATCTTAATCGTGGTGGGGCTCGCTCTCTTTTCCAGGTGGCCTTGGGAGTGGCAGGTGCCGGGAGTGCGTCGCCGTGCGCCGTGGGTAGTGCTGAGTATCGCAACATTTCTTGCTTTGGCATTCGCCACCGGTGCGAATGCCATGCACTACTGGCTCTACGGCGAATACATGAGCTACGGGCAGGTAACGGATGAGCGTGGAACACTATTATTCGGAACATTCGCCACCTGGATTAAAATTTACAGCGGAGTGATTCTGGCTCCGATCGCTGAAGAGATCTTATTTCGTGGATGGCTACAGCGAATGCTCACACCGATTTGCAAAGTTTGGCCTGCTACTATCCTTCAGGCGATACTCTTCGGCGTCGCGCACTTCGGGCAAGGAATCAACGGTGTAGCAATGACCGGAAGCGCCGGTGTTGCACTGGGTCTGATCTTTCTTTACACGGGCAAGCTCTGGCCGGGTATTCTCTGCCACGCCCTGATCAATTTATACCTACGCAGGTGATCTTTTGTGGATCTGGAGCGGACGGCCGGAATGATCAACAGGGGATGGTAATGCCGCCTCGGTTTCTACCGCTGAGGTAAGCCGGGAACCAACGAGCCCTGCACGGATGCCAGCGTAGTCATCGGAATGGGAAGCGTTTGTATTCAATCGAGTGAACCTCTGCCAGAGTGCTGACATCACTGACATCACCGAGCTCCCGCCATTCGTCTGGAACAGGTTCACTACACTGTTTACGTGATGGGGAAAGTCTAGCGGCTACTCCGTGCCAAAAACACGGGCTTGCTGCTCTGGGGTGAGCATCGCAAGGGTCTTTGCCAGCTTCTCGGCGTAGTCATCATACTGCTGGGGATTCGCCACTGGAACGCCTGCTTGAGCTGCTGAGGACAGAATCTCATTTTCTAGGGCGTCGGCTGAACTCTGATTGTTCTGGAAATACCGCGACTGGATCGCCGCCCATGCATCGCTAAGGAAGTCCCAGAAATTGCCAGCGTCCGACTTCGCTGGGGCTGCAAGCAGCCCTGCGACGACGGTTACGACAATAAGGGTGTGGAATCTTCGGTTCATTGGTCAGCGATAAAATAGAGTAAAAATTAACAAAATAAAGTAAAAACCATAAAAATAATAAAATGCTCTGATTTGATTCTGAGTTTGAGAAGTGCAATGTTTAACTCGCTCGTTTTCAATTAGTCCGATCCAGAAGCCTCCGACAATTTGAGCTCTGCGGGTGAGAAATATTTGCGTGGAATCGATTTTCCCGTGGCATCTGTTCTGACAACGCGGCTCAGACGCTATGCCCTCACATCCCCCCACAGGCATGCCGGAAGGAAGGAGATCCTGAAAGGTGAAGCTTCAAGAATCACTGATGTTAAAGCCCCTGTGATTCAATTTCCTTTGAAACTTGAGGCTGATGCTGTGGAAGATGCCACTGGCAATCGTCACCAGCTCAGGTGAGCGCGGACCTGCCCGGGAAGCATCCGAACTTCAGCCATAAGGAATCTTGTTGCCAAGGGGCCAGTGCTTCCATCTATTGGCACAAAGAAGCGACATTCGTGAGCAATCCAGAGCAACAGAACATCGGCATCATCGCCGGCAATGGAATCTATCCCCGCACATTTGCACGCGCTGCCCGGCGTGCGGGTGTGCAGAAACTTGCCGTGGCTGCGTTTGTCAACGAGACCGATACGGCTCTTGCGGACGAAGTCGATGTGATTGAGTGGCTCCGCGTGGGACAGCTGTCAAAATTGATCAAGTTCTTCCAGAAGGAGGGAGTGACAAGCGCCGTGATGGTCGGCCAGATCGCACCGCGGAACCTGTTTGATCTCAGGCCTGACGTGCGCACGATGCTGATGCTGGGCAAACTCCGCGAGCGCAATGCAGAGTCGATTTTCGGTGCCATAGCGGGGGAGTTGGAAAAGGACGGGATCACTTTGATGCCGGCGACCACCTATCTGGATGACCATCTCCCCAGGGCCGGGCACGTTTGTGGGCCGAAGTTAAAGGACAAGCAGCTCGAAGATGCCGAGTTCGGGATGCGCATTGCGAAAGAAATGAGCAGGCTGGACGTAGGGCAGACAGTCGTCGTGAAGAACGGCACCGTGCTGGCGGTGGAGGCATTCGAAGGAACCAATGAAGCGATCAAGCGCGGTGGCGGGCTCGGGAAAGGCGGCGCAACGATTGCGAAAGTCTCAAAGCCAAACCAGGATTTTCGGTTTGATGTTCCTGTCGTGGGGCCGCAGACGATTCAGGCAGCGGCAGATGCGGGAGCCACGGTCATTGTAGTCGAGGCAGAGCGCACACTTCTGCTTGGGCTTCGTGAAATCCAAGAGCTTTGCGAACAGTGTAAGGTTACGCTGGTCGCGATGAACCATAAATCATGAACAAAGTTCGAATAGGTGTAGTTGGTGCGGGAGCGATCGGCGAAAATCACATCCGTGTGCTGTCAGCACTGGAGAATGCTGAGCTCACGGCCGTTTTTGAATCCAGTCCTGAGCGTGCCCGTGAAATTCAGGAACGCTACGGCGTGCCTGTCGTTGATTCCCTTGATGCACTGATCGACAAAGTGGATGCGGCAACGGTTGCGACTCCCACGGTTTCTCACCTCGAAGTCGGCTCGCGTCTGTTGCGCGCAGGACGGCATGTGCTGGTCGAAAAGCCGATCGCTGATACCACAGAGGCTGCGAGGGAACTCGTTCAGTTGGCCAAAGACCACAATCGCATTCTGCAGGTGGGGCACGTTGAACGATTCAATCCGGTTCTGCGCGAACTGGAGGAGACGATGAGCGAACCGCGTTTTATCGAGGCCCACCGCCTGTCACCATTTCCTAATCGCAGCATCGATATCGGTGTAGTGCTCGACCTGATGATTCACGATCTGGAGATCATCCTGCATCTCGTGCGGTCTGATATTGAGTCGATCGATGCCGTGGGAGTGCCCGTGCTCACTCGCCGCGAAGACATTGCCAACGCTCGGCTGCGATTCGCGAACGGCTGCGTGGCGAACATTACCGCCAGCCGCATCAGCCCAGAACGGCTGCGGAAGATCCGCGTGTTCCAGTCGGACAGCTACCTGTCACTCGACTACATGGCCCAGGAGGGGCAAATCTATTGGAAGGATGGCGGGCAGATCGCGCGGAGCGAAGTCACGGTGGAGAAGGACGAGCCGCTCAAGTGTGAACTCGAATCTTTCTGCGAATGCGCTCGCACCGGTCGTCAGCCGAAAGTCTCCGGCAGCGAGGCAACTGCAGCGCTGGAGGTGGCGGTAACCATCACGCGCCAGATCGAAGCCGCAAATGCACCCGCTCAATGAGCCGCGTCTTCTTCGTCTCCGGCGAGATCAGTGGCGATACCCATGGTGCTGCCCTGATGCGGAACCTGCGCACGGTGGCGGGGGACGATCAGTTTGAATTTGCCGGACTGGGCGGACATTTGATGCGTGAAGCAGGCGGGGACGAGGTGGAGGACTGGGTCACCGAAGCGGGTGTCGTAGGGCTCTGGGAAGTCCTCAAGAAGTACGGGTGGTTTAAGCAGAAATTTGATGCCACCCTTGCCAGAATCGCGGAATGGAAACCGGATGCGGTGGTATTGATCGACTACCCTGGCTTCAATCTGCGGCTCGCCAGGACGCTGCGCAAAGCGAAGTGCAATGCCAAAGTCATCTACTACATCAGCCCGCAAGTCTGGGCGTGGAATCGCGGTCGTATTCCCAAAATGGCGCGAATGTTAGACCTGATGCTGTGCATATTTCCGTTCGAGAAAGAACTGTACGAGGCATCGGGATTGCGAACTGAATTTGTCGGGCATCCGTTTGGGGATGAGATGGAGCACCTGCGTATCGCAACCGGCAGAGAGAGCAATCTGGTCGGCTTCCTGCCCGGCAGCCGCGAGCGGGAAGTCGCCGCACTTTTTCCAGTGATGCGTGAAGCTGCGATTGCTCTGGCACGTCAATTCCCGGAGCTGCGTTTCGAAGTTGCTGCCGCCTCGGATGCTCGTGCGGCGCAGATTCGCGATCTGCTTGCCGGGCACTCCTGTCCTGAAATCCAGATTTCGGTAGGACAGGCGTGTGAACTCATGCAGAGGGCTACTGTCGGTGTGGTCGCGTCTGGCACTGCATCGCTGCAGGCGGCGTTTTTCGGTTTGCCCTATTGCCTGGTATACAGAGTCGCTCCGCTGACCTATCTGGCTGCCCGCGCCGTCATGAAGGTGGAGCATCTCGGCATGGTGAATATTCTCGCAGGCAGAGAAGTCGTCCGCGAACTGTTGCAGAACGATTGCACAGCCTGCTCGGTCAGTGAGGCGCTTGCCGAACTGCTCCAGTTTCCAGCCAGGCGAAACGAACTCAGTGCAGAACTCGCAGCCGTGACCGCACCCCTCACCGAGCCAGGTGCCAGCAAACGGGCAGCGAATGTGATCAGCCGCGCGATTTTGGAAACCTCGTAAATCGTTTTACATTGCGTCTGTGGGAGTGACCCCGAATGATCGCGGCATGAAAATGTCGCCCCGGCACCGCTCCCTTTATCATCTCCTTGTGATCTGGCTGATCGCGCCTTTCATCGTCACCGCGCAAGATATCCCAGCGGAAACACCTTCCATCGAGGCGATCATGAATCAGGTGCGACCGTCTCTTGTGACGGTGCTACAGGACGGAAGGGACGGCGTGGAGCGGGGGATCGGCTCAGGATTCGTTGTTTCGGAGGATGGACTGATCGCGACAAATCTGCATGTCACTGGTGAGGGGAGGCCCATTCGCGTGCGGCTTACCGATGGCAGCGAGCCAAAGGTGGTGGCCGTGCACGCTTGGGACCGGAAACTCGATCTTGTGGTTCTGCGGGTTGACCGTGGTGGCTTGCAGCCGCTTGCGTTTGCGCCAACTGGCGCGGCCCGACAGGGAGTCGAAACCCTGGCGCTGGGAAATCCACAGGGCCTCGAGTTCAGCGTTACTCAGGGCGTCGTCTCAGGCTTGCGGGACGTGAACGGCATCGAGATGATTCAGGCGGCCGTTCCAATCGAGCGGGGGAACAGTGGTGGACCTCTCATCGACAGGATGGGGCGGGTGTTAGGTGTCATTACGCTCAAGGCCGCGCTCACAGAAAATCTGGGCTTCGCGGTGCCGGTAGAAAACGTCGGCAAACTACTTGAGAAACCTAACACGGTTCCTATGATTTACTGGCAGCGTATAGGTAGGTTGAATCCACGATTGTGGAGTGTGCCGGAAGCGGATGAAGGAGTATCCTGGAGGCAGCGGGCGGGTGTCATTTCGGCACAAGGTGCAGGAGCAGGTTTTGGCGGGCGGGCTCTGTGTTTCTCCAAAGTCGATGCTCCCGACCTCCCTTACGATATTTCTGTAGAAGTGAAGCTGGATGATGAGTCGGGAGCTGCGGGTATTATGTTCGGATCGGATGGCGCAGACAGGCACTACGGTTTCTATCCTACCTCGGGGCAGTTGCGACTAACTCGTTTTGATGGCCCCACAGTCTACAGTTGGAATATCCTCGAACAGACTACGTCGACTTACTACAGAGCAGGAGACTGGAATCATCTGCGAGTACGGCTGGAGGTCGACGGAATACGCTGTTATCTCAATGGGCATCTGGTCATCGAATCAAACGATCAGGCATGGCGGACAGGGAGTGCGGGGCTCTGTAAATTCAGGGAAACACAGCCACTGTACCGGCGCTTTGAGGTTGCTCCAGATCTCGAAACCCCAGGCGATCCACAGCCGAAGATCAAAGCGGTCATCCAGCAGTTTGCAAGCGGCGGGAATCGCATTAACATTGAAGCGTTGTTCAATAAACTCACAGACCTGAAGGTTGAGAGTTCTGTTGTAACTGCGGCGGCTTCGGAGCTTCGCAAGCGAGCTGATGAAATGGAGGAAATCGCTCTGCGCCTTCATCATGACAGCGTGAGTCAATCGATGATGGAGTTGTTCGCCCGCGACGACGCAGATGTCGATCTCCTTCAGGCGGCCCTTTTGGTCTCTTATCTGGATAACCCCAGTCTCATTGTTAGTGACTATGTCGCCGAACTGGACCGGATGGCTGTTGAGCTGGAGGAGAATCTTGAAGTAGCGACCTTAAGTGTCGGTAGCAATGGAAGCGAGTTAACAGAACGCCAGAAACTTGAATTGCTTGGATTGTACTTGTTTGAGCAGAATGGATTTCATGGTAGCCGCTCTGACTATCGCAACAAATCTAACAGTTACCTGAACGAGGTGTTGGATGATCGTGAAGGGCTGCCCATTTCACTCGGCATTGTCTATATGGAACTGGGGCGGCGCATTGGTCTGAAAATCGAAGGGGTGCCGCTGCCAGGGCATTTCATCGTGCGCCATCAACCAGCCCGGCCGGGTGCACTGGCGCAGTTAGTCGATGTGTTCGATGGCGGAAAATTGATCACTGAAGAACAGGCGGCCGAACTGGTGATGGAGTCCACTGGGCTAACGCTGGCGCCAGAGCACCTTGAACGCGCTTCCAATCGAGAGATCATTGTAAGGGTGCTGCGCAACCTCATCGGTGTTGCGATAGAAAAGCAGGAAGTCGGGGAGGCGTTGTCGAATCTGAATCTCCTTCTCGCAATCGCACCTGAGGAGCCGCAGGAGCGTTTAAGCAGAGCAATTCTGCATTTTCAGTCCGGTCGTCCCGAGAGCGCCAGGGAGGATATCGACTGGCTGATTGAAAATGAGCCAGTTGGAATAGATGTCGACCGATTGCGAGAGTGGCGGGCGTCTTTGCCAGGGAGACCGGAATAACGCCGATGTAGCTCAAACCTCCTAGTTTTACCTGTGTTTGCCAGTCGAGGACAAAACATTCTCAATTTTTGCCAATTTTAGCATTGCGTCCGACGCCGATCCCCCTATTCTCTTCAGCCTTGCGGAGTCGCTGCTTCCCTCCCTCAACATTGATGGGAAAAGTCGTTTTTTCGCTTGTGAAATTTTTCACAATCTCCTAAATTCATCTTAATCAATGCCGAATTTCTTTCCGCGCTGGACAAACACGCTACCCCTGAAGCTGGCAATTTGCCTCGGTTTCACGGGGATGTTTGTGACCGCTGGTGTATGGGCTTACTTCACGCCCAAATACACGCGGGTTGGTTACGAGCCTCCACAGCCGATTCCTTTTTCTCACAAAATCCATGCAGGGCAACTTGGGCTTGACTGTCGATACTGCCACAGTTTCGTCGAAGAGGGAGGCCACTCGAATGTCCCGTCCAGTTCAACGTGTTGGAACTGCCACCAGCATGTGAAGAAGGGTAGTCCGAAGTTAGAGCCGCTTTACCGCAGCATTGATCCCAATTTTGAGGGCTATGACGGCAAAGCGGTGCCATGGGTACGAGTTCACAAGCTTCCTGATTACGTTTACTTTGACCACTCCACTCACGTCAATCGCGGAGTCTCCTGCGTCAGTTGTCACGGGCAGGTCAATGAAATGGATGTAGTTTCTCACCAGGAACCTCTCAGCATGGGATGGTGCCTCGACTGTCACCGAAAACCAGAGAAGGCCTTGCGCCCGCTTGAAAAGGTATTCGACCTCGACTGGAAGCCTGAGGGTGACCAGTTGGAACTAGGCAAACAGTTGAAGGATCAGTGGAACATCAATCCGCCTGAGCATTGCGGCGCTTGTCACCGGTAACTTTGAGTCCAATCGAACATTTATTTTCGAACTAAAGATTAATGAAACGCGTTTTGCAACATCCTGAAGAACCAGCGACCGGCCGGAAGTACTGGCGCAGTCTTGGTCAAATGCAGGATACCGAGGAATCCCGTCAATGGGTCGAGCGGGAGTTCCCAGACGGCGTTTCGGAAATGACCGAGGACGAGGCCAGTGTGTCGCGTCGGAATTTCATGAAGCTAATGGGGGCTGCAACCTCCATGGCGGGCATGAGCATGGCTGCATGTCGGCGTCCAGAAAGCTTCATCAAGCCTTACGCTCAAGGAGTTGAGTGGATTATTCCAGGAAAGTCATTGCTTTATGCGACTGCGATGCCCTGGGTTGGTGGATGTGTGCCGCTCGTCGTCACAACTTTTGAGGGGCGTCCGACTCATCTTCAGGGAAATACGCTTCATCCATTGAGCAATGGGGGGCTGGACTCTTACACTCAGTCATCGATTCTTGACTTATACGATCCAGATCGCTCGCGGGGATTCATTAAGACCGTGGACGAGGTCGATCCTATCTCCAAGGAGGTGACCTACAAGCAGGCCCCTGCGACTCGTGAGGAGTTCGATAAGTTCTTCGCGAACATGAAGGAGGAAGCGGTTGCCGCGCAGGGCAAAGGAGTTGCCTTGTTGTTGGATCACGATACGTCGCCGACTCGCCGACGTTTGCTCGCAAAACTTCAGGCCAAGCTTCCACAGGCAAAGATTTATCGCTACGAGGCCATCAGTGATGCGAACGTGGTAGCCGCGACTGAGCAGGTTTTTGGTGCTGGTGTGCGACAAGTAGTACAATTTGATCAGGCCGATAAGATTCTCGCGCTCGATTGCGATTTCATGGGGGGCGATCGGCTGACGAACAATGCGACATCGCAGTTCATGTCCGGGCGCAAAGCGGAGAACCCGGGCGATGCAATGAATCGTCTATACGTTCTGGAAGGCCGTTACACCGTGACTGGTGGGATGGCGGATCACCGATTGCGGGTAAACACCAGCCAGACGATGAAGGCTGCCGTCGGAATCGCGATTGCTTTGGCCGAGAAGACGGGCAATGCCGATTTGAGGGCCGCTGCAGATGCTGTAAAGCTTGTCGGTGACTACTCTCCGCGAAATGATTATCAAGAGTGGCTCGCTGCTGCTGCCGAAGACCTTGCTGCATCACCAGGCAAATCCGTTGTTGTGGCTGGTGTCTCTCAGCCTGTTGAGCTGCACCTCCTGGTGGCTGCAATGAATGCCGCCTTAGGGGCCTTTGGATCGACCGTCAAAGTCCTCAAAACTGACATGGAGTCAGTTGGCACACTTGCAGATCTGGCTTCATCGATTGGTGCTGGCGAAGTCCAGAACCTTATCATCATGGGCGAGGCTGATCCCGTCTATGACGCACCAGCTGATCTCAAGTGGGAAGCTGCGCAGAAATCGGTGCCAACCGTTGTTCATGTTGGTCGGCGCAACCTTACGGCTACAGCACGAGCGGCGAAATGGCACGTGCCCGGCACACATTATCTTGAACAGTGGGGGGATGCCCGTAGTGCGGACGGCACGTATTCTGTCGTCCAGCCAATGATCCTTCCGTTGTATGATGGGATTTCAGATCTGACGTTCCTTGGAATGCTCCTTGCCGAAGATGCAGTAGAGGGCGATGCCACTGCAAACGTGCCGACTCCGGATCCAGCCTACCTTGCGGTTCTTGAGACCTTCAGCACTCTTGGAGTTCAGGGCGATGTCGAAGCGGTTTGGAGTAAAGTTCTTCGAGATGGATTCCTTGTGGATTCCGGCTATCCAGCTGCCACCGGCACTGCCAACACCGGAGCCATCGCAGCTGCGCTTGCTGGGTATCGAGACGTGGCACCGCCAACGCTTACGGCGATGGAAGTCACGTTCGTGCCAGATAGTAAGATCTATGATGGTCGCTTCGTGAACAATGGATGGCAGCAGGAAGCACCCGATCCAGTTTCGAAGATCACATGGGACAATGTGGCCTTAATGAGTTTGAAGACCGCCGAGGCATTTGGCGTGAATCTTTACACTGTCGACGAGGCAAACGTAATCAAGGTAGTAGTTGGCGACCAAACTCAATGGTTCCCGGTGTTGCCTGCTCCCGGCCACGTCGATAACGCGATCACGATTGCCCTTGGCTATGGTCAGGGTAGCGGCGAAAACGGACCCGGCCGAGTAGGGGACGGAGTTGGTGTAAATGCCAATGTTCTCCGCACCTCAACCAATTCGTATTGGGCCAGCGGTGCCGACATCTTACGGGTCAAAGATTCAGTGGAAACTCCTGACGGACGTGAGATTGAAGAACTATATGAGATAGCTACCACTCAGGAGCACCATACGGTCTATGGTCGTGCGATCGTCCGTGAGGGTAATCTTGAGGACTTTAACGGCGAAAACAATGGCTTCTTCGCTAAGCAGGGGATGGACGCCCATATCCCTGAAAACACGCCACTTTACAAGCCGGTAGGTCTTGCGACTGAGGAATACCCTGACGGCAAGCCCAACCTCTGGGACAAGAGTCACCAGTGGGCGATGACCATAGACCTCAATAGCTGCATCGGTTGCAACTCATGCTTGATCGCGTGTCAGTCGGAAAACAACATTCCGATCGTAGGAAAAGATCAGGTGCGACGGGGGCGCGAAATGCACTGGATCCGTATGGAT
This sequence comes from Verrucomicrobiia bacterium, assembly GCA_020439995.1. Taxonomy (GTDB): domain Bacteria; phylum Verrucomicrobiota; class Verrucomicrobiia; order Verrucomicrobiales; family DEV007; genus JAGROY01. Next base: position 4,678 of record JAGROY010000276.1, on the reverse strand, counting down.
CGTTACTTTGCTGTGGATCTTGACGGAGGTCACCAGACTGATGGTGAAGAGTGGGATCGCCTGCCAAAAAGTGGCGGCCATGCTGCTGCCGAAGGTCATGGCGACGGGCACGGAGGAGGCCATTCTGCTGAACGAGTGCGCGAACTGGACGATCCAGAAATGCTGGTTCAACCGATGGCTTGTCAGCAGTGTGAGTCTGCTTCCTGTGAAACCGTTTGTCCGGTAAATGCCACAGTGCATAGCCCTGACGGTCTCAATGTCATGGCTTACAATCGTTGTATCGGCACTCGATATTGCGCGAATAACTGCCCGTACAAGGCACGACGCTTCAATTTCTTCGACTACAACAAGCGTGACCCGCTTGCACCTTCAAAAACCGGTATCCCTTATCTCTTCTCTAGCAATCTTTACGATGGCCCGATCGGAGAACGCCAGGATGCCCGTGCGCCGCACCTTCAGAAAAATCCCAACGTTACTGTTCGGATGCGCGGAGTGATGGAGAAATGCACTTACTGCATCCAGCGTATCCAGGAGGGAAAGATCAACGCGAAGAAGGGCCTCAAGAAAGAAGCTCTCGCGACCGGTGCACCGTCTGAAACAGTGAAAGTTGATGAGGTTGATCTGCGGGTTGCCACAGACTCGGTAAAAACGGCCTGTCAAGTTGCTTGCCCTGCGGATGCCATTGTGTTTGGCAACAAGCTGGATCCGAAAAGCGCAGTGAACAAAACCATGGCGAATAGACGCAACTATTCAGTTCTTAAGTATGTGGGGAACCTTCCACGGACGACTTACCTTGCTCGAATTAAGAATCCCAATCCCGAACTCCTGAAAATAAGCGAGATCGAGAAGCGAAAGGTAGGCCAAGCCTCCTCTCACATCCACTAATCCGAGCCAGGCCAATACGGAACCGACTTTAGATTTTTCATGTCACAATCAACCTCAAACGCCCAACCGATCAATGTGCTCGAGCGCGAGCGACTGGTTACTAACAACCGGTCGCTTAACTGGATCACCGAGCGTGTCACGGGTATCATTGAGAACAGGCAACCCTTCCTCTGGTGGGTGCTGTTTCTCCCTTCTGTGGTGCTGTCGGGTGTCTTGGGGTGCTGTCTATTTTATCTCATCGTCACAGGTGTCGGTGTGTGGGGTAACAACCACCCCGTAGGCTGGGGATGGGCAATCACGAATTTCGTTTTCTGGATCGGTATCGGTCACGCGGGGACTTTGATTTCCGCCATTCTTTTCCTTACCAGACAGAAATGGCGCACTTCAGTAAACCGTGCGGCCGAGGCTATGACTCTTTTTGCAGTGATGTGCGCCGGTATTTTCCCTGGCCTGCACGTTGGAAGGGTCTGGATGGTCTACTTCCTGGCTCCGGTGCCAAATGCGAACGCTGTATGGCAAAACTTTAAGAGCCCGCTTCTCTGGGACGTATTCGCTGTTTCTACCTATTTTACGGTGTCGGTACTATTCTGGTTCCTTGGTCTTGTGCCTGATTTGGCAACTATCCGAGATCGTTGTAAGCCAGGGTTGAAAAAAGCACTTTACGGGATCTTCTCGATGGGGTGGAGAGGCGCGAACCGTCATTGGCGCCACTATGAAATGGCATATTTGCTCCTTGCTGCGCTTTCGACACCGTTGGTTCTGTCAGTGCACTCCGTTGTTTCGTTCGACTTCGCTACTTCTGTTGTCCCAGGCTGGCACACCACAATTTTCCCACCCTACTTTGTTGCTGGAGCTATTTTTGGTGGCTTCGCCATGGTGCTGACGCTCATGATTCCGGCCCGTAAGATTTACGGCCTGCAGGATCTGATCACGCCGAAACACATCGACAATATGGCTAAGATCATTCTGCTTACAGGATCGATTGTCGGCTACGCCTATCTGATGGAGCTCTTTGTAGCGTGGTATGGAGCCAACAAATTTGAGTTCGACGCATTCATGCTTCGCATTAAGGACGGCCCGTATACGCCATACTATTACGCGATGTTCAGCTGTAATGTCATCGCGCCCCAACTCTTCTGGTTTAAATGGTGCCGGCAGAATCTCTGGGTAGTGATGGCCGTGTGCATGTGCGTGAATGCAGGCATGTGGTATGAGCGCTTCGTCATCATTGTCACCACACTCGCCAGAGACTTTATACCCGGCGCATGGGATCTTTACTCTCCCACTTGGGTTGAAGTCTGGACGTTCGTAGGAACTTTCGGCCTCTTCATGATGCTGTTCCTCTTATTCCTGCGTTTCCTCCCTGTGATCGCCATGAGTGAGGTGAAAGGGGTCTTGCCAGAGTCTGATCCTCATTACGATCCACACCATACCGGTAAGTTGGTCGAGAATTCTTTCAATGGTGCCGTGCCTTTTGATGCAGCTGCGGGTCAGCCTGATCATAGCAGTCCGAAAGCTGGCTCCACCATCGCCCTTCCAGGCAACGCATTCACACTTTGGATCAAAAAGTAGTAACCGATTTCCTATTCCTGCATTGAGCACGCAACTGAAAAGAGTCCACGGATACCTCGCTGAGTTCAAGAGCGCGAAAGCGCTCTATGAAGCGGCCGAGCAGGTACGCGATGCCGGTTACAAACGCTGGGATGTCCATTCGCCGTTTCCAATTCATGGAATGGATCAAGCTATGGGGCTGAACAAATCGATCTTGTCGCTTTTTGTTTTGATCGGTGGCGCAACAGGAACCACAACTGCATTTATCCTGCAGTATGTCACGCAGGTGATGATTTACCCGACCATTGTGCAGAACAAGCCGGCAAACATCTTTTCGCTTCCCGCGTTCTTTCCGGTGATGTTCGAACTCACCATTCTCTTTGCAGCATTCAGCAGCATCATCGGGTGTTTTGTTTTAAACCAGCTCCCTCGCTTCAACCACCCACTGTTTACTTCAGAGCAGTTTAAGAGGTTCTCGGATGATGCCTTTTTTGTATGCATCGAGGCGCGTGACCCGATGTTTTCACGTGAGGAAACAAAGTCCTTTCTTGAGGGGCTGGGCGGCAGCAACATCGAACTTGTGGAGGACGAAGTCTAATGCGCTGGTATTTTCTTACATTATTCGCGATTGCTGCGATGGTCGTAGGCTTGGCGGGATTCAGGGGAACCCGCAGTCCGAATCGTCCTTTGGAGTTCCTCAATGACATGGACAATCAGGCAAAGATAAAGCCCCAGACCTCAAGCGAGTTCTTCGTCGACGGAATGGGCGCTAGAAAGCCTGTCGATGGCACCATCCCTATGGGGTATACACTGCCGGAAATTCCCGCCCAGTCCGGTGGATACCAGGAATTTGGTTTCGGCCAGGGTAAAGACTACTTCAACACTGGGCGTTTCGGCGACTACTGGGGAGACGGGTTCCCTGCCGAAGTCACTGTTGACGAAGGATTGGTTCGTCGGGGCAAAGAGCGCTTCGATATATATTGCGCAATCTGCCATGGCGAAGCCGGTGACGGAAAAGGGGTAACCTCGAATTTCGGAGTGAACAACATTGCCAATCTGCACCTTCCTCAGTTTGCCGATCCATCGAACGCTCAATACCGCACAAATGGGAGTATCTTCAATACCATTACTCACGGACAAGGCCTGATGGGTGCCTACGGAACGAATGTCGTAGTTCATGACCGTTGGGCCATCATTGCATATGTTCGTGCATTGCAGAAAGAGGCAGTGACCGACGCTGGCGCTCCAGCCCCTGCTAATAACTAATTTTTCCAGCCGATTTTCCTTTAACGATTTAGAATGAGTCACCACCCTATATCCGTAAGCGACCTGCCTGTCGGTGGCGAAAAGCTGGAAACTTCCCGGCTGTCAGCCGTGATGACCGGACTCTTCAGTGCCGGTGCCGTTGGCTTGGTGATTTCGGTGATCTTCTTTTTCCAGAACCCGGAAAGTTTCGCCTTTTCATGGCTGTTCGCGTTTTTCTTCGCATTCACTCTTCTGGTAGGCTCGTTTTTCTGGGTGCTTCTCCACAATGCCTCAAATTCTGGCTGGGGTGTAGCAATTCGCCGTATTCCTGAGGTGCTCGCGAATCTTTTCCCGTTTCTCATGATTCTGGGGTTGCCCTTGATCCTGCCAATTGGTCCACTTGAGGCAGGGCAGAACAGCATCTGGGAGTGGATTGGCATTCATCGAGCCGTGCAGATCGATTTGGGTGGAGTAGGGGCTGACGCACATCGTGCCGCTCTACATGATGTCAATCTTCTTCTATGGGAGAAATACCCGTTCCTCAATCTTTTCTGGAGTTCAGAGCCACCATTCCTGCCAGGATGGATGCCGCGCTACTTCATCTATTTTGGTCTGTTGACTCTCGGTGCACGTGTGCTTCTTGGCTATTCAACCCATCAGGATTCGACCGGTCAGGTTCAGGCTACCTTTAGTGCTCGAAGGTTCAGTTGCGGATGGCTCCCGGTGTTTGCCGTGTGTATGACCTTTGGTGCTATCGACTGGATTATGTCGATGACTTACTCCTGGTTCTCAACCATGTGGGGAGTCTACATCTTTGCGGGCGCAGCAATGAGTTCAATGGCCGTGATTATCCTTTGCGTTACATCGTTTAAATCGCTGGGATACCTCAAAATTGTAAACGAGGAGCACTACCATATTATGGGTAAGCTTATGCATGCCTTCGTGATCTTCTGGGCATACATCACCTTCAGCCAGTATTTCCTGATCTGGTATGCGA
>JAGROY010000275.1 GCA_020439995.1 Verrucomicrobiia bacterium | reverse complement strand
AGCCATCCGGAACTGCTCGACTGGCTGGCAGTTGATCTCGTCGAGAAGGGATGGCGCCTTAAGCGTCTTCACAGGCGGATCCTGCTCAGTCGTGCCTATCGGATGGGCGACAGCGAAGAAGTGAGAGCGAGCAACGAGCGGATCGATCCAGAGAATCGCTTTCTGTGGAAGAGGGCCGCCCGGCGCCTGGAAGCTGAGGCCATCCGCGATGCCGCGCTCGCGGTGAGTGGTGCACTCGATCCGGCGATGTACGGCCCTGGAACGCTCGATCAGGGAATGAAACGGCGCAGCATTTACTTCAAGGTCAAGCGGAGCCAGTTGGTGCCGACGCTGCAACTCTTTGACTGGCCCGATACCCTGACCAGTCTCGGTCAGCGCTCGATCACGACAACACCGACACAGGCGCTTGTGTTTATCAACAGTCCGGAGATCCGCGAACTGGCGGAATATTTTGCCGCCTCTTTGAAAAGTGCCGACGATCCGCTTGCTCAGGCGTACTGGCGCGCCTTCGGTCGGGCACCTGAACCCGACGAACTCGCACGTGCCGGCACCTTCGTGAGTGAGGGCGATCCGTCCGGGGCTCTGGCGGATTTCTGCCAGGCGCTCATGGGCATGAACGAATTCATTTACGTCGAGTAACCCCTTTTCCATCGATGAGCAGATCTACTTTTAAACCAGAATACTGCGGGCGAATTGATCGCGCTTTTTCCCGACGCGAATTGTTAAGACTGGCGGGCGGGGGCATGGGTGCCCTGGCCCTGCAATCGCTGCTGCAGGGTGAAAGCAGGGGCGCATCGTCTGACATCAATCTCGGCGTGGAACCGCTTGCCAGCAGGCCCCCCGGCACTTCAGGTCGGGCCAAGGCCGTCATCTGGTTGTTCATCAACGGTGGCCCAAGTCACGTTGACACTTGGGACTTCAAGCCTGGACTCGTTAAGGCGAATGGTCAGAAGCTCGATGGATTTGATCCCACCACCGGTTTTTTCGATAACGCTGTCGGGCCGTTGCTTAAGTCACCTTTCGAATTCAAGCAGTACGGGCAGAGCGGCATGTGGGCGTCTTCGTTGTTCCCTCATTTGTCGCAACACGTCGACAAGATGGCGTTCATCAAGTCGTTCCATACGCAGTCGAACAATCACAGTCCGGCGCTTTTCATGGCCAACACCGGAGTGACCAGAATGGGCAATCCCTGCGTCGGCAGTTGGGTGACCTATGGACTTGGAACCGACAATCAGAACCTGCCAGCGTTCGTCGTGATGAGTGATCCACTGGATAGGGGGCTTCCAAAAGGGCATGCGGCAAACTGGAGTAATGGCTTCCTTCCCGGCGCGTTTCAGGCGACATGGCTGCGGCCAAAAGGCGAGCCTATCCCGAACCTGGCCAGGCTGGAGGCAGTGTCGGCAAGGCGGCAGCAGGCTCAGTTGAAGTTTCTCCAGCAGGCCAATGCCGCGCACCAGACGGTGCTGACGGGTCTGCCGGAACTCGAGGCACGCATCAAGAGCTTTGAACTTGCCTACCGTATGCAGCAGGAAGCACCCGAGTGCCTCGACATAGGCGAGGAACCGGAGCACATCCGAAGACTCTACGGGCTGGATGAGAAACACTGCGGTCACTTTGCCCGCCAGTGTCTCATGGCCCGGCGCATGATCGAGCGGGGTGTCCGATTCATCCAGATCTACTCCGGTGGCATGGATAACGAGCGAAGCTGGGACGGTCACGGCGACATCCGCAGCAACCACTCGCAGTTCGCTGGCGAGACTGACCAGCCGATCGCCGGCTTGCTTGCCGACCTGGAACAGCGTGGTTTGCTCGACGAAACGCTCGTCGTCTGGGGAGGCGAATTCGGCCGACTTCCGGTCTCTCAACTTTCGGGAGGCAAGCCCACCGGGCGGGACCACAACCCGCACGCAGGCGTCTACTGGCTTGCAGGCGGCGGCGTCAGGGGAGGCGTCTCCCATGGGGAGACTGATGAGATCGGGCTCAAGGCCGCCGCCGACAAAGTGGAGATCCACGACATCCATGCCACCATTCTGCACCTGCTGGGAATCGACCACAGGAAGCTCATCTACCTCCATAGCGGTCGCCGTTTTCGTCTCACCGATGTCGCAGGCAATGTGATTCGGCAGGTTCTAGCCTGATCAGTTTCTGCACGAAGCGCACGTCGTGCTTGGCCAGGCGGCGGGCCATGAGGCACTGGTAGGCATATGTCCCACGCTTCGTGACGTCGGGGCCGTACATATTCAGCATCTCTTTCGGTTCGGTGGAAAGGTTCATCGGTTCCGGTACCGAGGTCTGCATCCGGTAAGCCATCTCAAACGAATCAATTCGGGCCTCGATTTCCGGGTCGCCCGCCCTCTCGTGCTGGATGCTGTTGAGGCGATTGATCGCGGCAATGATCCGTCCTCGGTTTTCATGATCGATGCCTGAGGGGGTCGAAAGGAAAGGTACCGGATCGCCCGCAGATTGAAACTGCACGCCCCGATAGCGGCTGGGTAAGAATCCATTGTGGTAGTAGCGGCTGAGGATCGGCTGGTCGGCACCACCGCTGATCATGACAACATAGGCGGGCAGGTTCTCGCTCGCGTTGCCAAGCCCATAGTGCATCCAGGAGCCGAACGCTGGTCGTCCGGTGACCGCCCGACCAGTCTGGATAAAGGTGACGGCCGGGTCATGGTCGATCGGTTCGGTTTGCAGAGATTTGATGAAGCAAAGTCTGTCGACGATGCTGGCGGTATGCGGCATAAGTACGAACGCCGGTTTCGGTTCGTCCAATTCTACGCTGACCATTTGCAGCGGATGGTTGGCCTCGTGCTGCAGTTCGGCAATGCTCTCGCCCCGAAAACGGCACGGGCTGCGCCGGCTTTGTAGGTGACCATTTTGCCTTTCCGTATGGGCTTGCCGTAGGAGGTGCCATTGCGGTAGCCGCGAATCGTTCCGTCCTCGTCGTAGGCGATCGCGAGATGCACGAATTCTTTATCCGCTTCGGTCTCCGGCGGGGCTCCAAAATCTTCCGTGCGTGAGAAATGGTCGCTGCCTGCCATCCAGCGCCCCGGCTCGCGCTCGCCAAACACGATCGCATCGAACACTTGTTTCGAAGGGGCTTGATCGAGCGATTGCAGGGGGCATCACCGCACCGCCCTGCTGTGTTAGATTGCCGAGCTTGCCCCGTGCTTCCATCGTTTTCGCCCGTAGGTCGTGCGCGAGCGGCACAGTCACCACGTGGGCTACTTTGCCGTCGAGCACCAAGCCCTCATCCGTGGTGGCGGCGGTGACGGCGCCGCCTTCCAGGCCGTTGACACTCTGCGTGAAATCCCACTGTGCGGCTGGAGGTTCATAGGCGGCAAGCTGAGCTTCCCATGCCAATTGCGAGACGGCTGGATCGTTCGAAGAGCCAGACTCAGTGAGCTTTTCACTCGCTCACCAGTTCGCTCTCCGCGGTATTTCCCGGCACGATCGCAACAGCTCCGCTTTTCGCCGCGCTAGTGGCCACTTCCCACAGGTCGAGCCGCAGTTCGCCTTTCAGAGACTTCGCATCTGGGCCGTGACAGGAGTAACATTTGTCGGAAAGCAGCGGGCGAATCTCGCGGCTGAAATCGATCTCGGTCGCGTTCGCTGCCGAACTGGCAAAAAGTCCGGCGATGGCGAGGGAATGGAAGTATCGAAGGCCGCTGGACATCACTTGAGCAATTAGTCAGAATGCTGAACGGGAGCAGGGAATCGATCAATCCACTTTCCTGTGCTCTGGGATGCGATTCAAGGTGTAGTAGGCGCGGTCGTGCCATGGGAGGGCGCCGTTGCTGGAACGGACACCTTTGTAGCGCAGGGCATGAACGAAGAACGGTCGTAGGCCTCCGCACGTCAGCGTTACGCGAAGGCGATCGTCTGATACAGAGGCGGCGGTAACGGGCACGTTCTGGCGGAGGATTTCGTCGCCGCCGTAGGCGCTGTGCAGCGGGTAGGTGAAACTGGTCATTTCGTAGGAAGTCGGATTGGTGGCAGTGTCAGGGGCAACCGGGCGAGTGAACGTGAGCTCAAAGCCGTCTGCCCGGGCACGCATTTCCTTAACTTCGAACGGGATCTCGCCCGTCCAGCGCAATCGCTGCAGGCCGTAGGCGGCAGAGCCGAGCGAACTCCAGCCGCGATTGCTCATGCCGACGAACATTGATCCATCGGCGCCGAATTCCATCTGCATCACGGCGCAGGGGAAGCCGTTCAAAAACGGGAAACACGCTCCCTGATACTCACCGTCAATCTTTTCAAGAAACACTCGGCCGACCTTGCTGGTGGTGAACTCACCGATGAACAATTGTCCAGAGTAAGGGCCGAATTTGCCCTGCGTCGTGTCGAGTTTGATGCCTGTGCGGCTGCGGCCCATGGTGCCGTAGGGAAACCATACAGCGGGCGGCACGAGTTGCGGGAGCTTGGTGAGCGCCTCCGGATAAGGTTCATCGACTATCTTTGCTACGAGTGGTTTGACTGGAGAATCTGGCGCGGCCGCGGGAGCCATGCCTTCAGGGTTGCCGTAGAAGACGCCTTTTCTGAGATGATGGAGGGTGTTGGTGGGAATCCAGTTTCCCTGCTGGTCGGTGAAGAAAAGGTCGCCCGCCGCATTGCTGCCAAGTCCGCAAGGGGAACGCATGCCAGCACACATGGGCTCCACTGTGCCGTCCGCTTTCAGGCGCATACCCCAGCCACGCCAGGGCGCGGAGTTGTTCGCACCCTCACCGATATCGAGGTTTAAGGTGACCCAGAGATCGCCGTTTTTGTCGAGCGCCGGGCCATAAGCGTAGCCGTGGTAGTTGCCGCTCACATTCCACCCTTTTGCCAGCGTCAGGTAGGAATCGGCAATGTCGTCGCCGTCAGTGTCGCGCAGTTCGGTGACTTCGCTGCGTTGGGTGAGAAGCAGTGCCCCGTCTCTTCGCAGCAAGCCAAGCGGCTCATCGAGTCCGGTGGCAAATTGCGTGTAGGTGATTTTTTCAGGATCACCAGATACCCCATCGAGAAACCAGACCTCGCCCTTTCGAATGGCCACTGCAAGCCGGTTGCCATCCATCATGGCGAGGCCGGTGGCTTCGAGCACAAGTCCGTCACCTGGTTTCCAGTCAGCGGCGCGGGAGTTGTCGGTCGTCGAGCCTAACAATATATCATCAACCGTATAGAAGCGGTCGTCTTGGCCGCAGGCAACTCCGATCGAGACGATAAATAGCAGGTACAAACATAGAGGACGAATCATCATCACCATGTGAGGGTAGTAGTTTCGGTTTCCGGGCCGCGCGTGATGGATCGTGTTAAGCCACCGTTGCCGTCCGGCTCGATTCTGTCGAGAAAGTCGGATGTGCCATCGGTGTAGCGGAAGGTGGGGACACCGGTCTCGTCCAGTGTGTAGCCTTTGAAGCGAAGGCCGGGGCGTGCTTCGAGTTTCAGGATCTTCACATCATCGCTCAGGGGCTCGGCGGTCGGGGTCATGCGGGAAAACCAGGGGTTGTAGCCGTCGAGGAACCGGCCTTTCCAGAGGATTGCGAGTCGACACTTGTCCGCATCGAAAGCAAAGTGAATGCCCTCCGGGAACCCCACCGCGATGGCGTGGGTTCCGGCTTCGCTCATCATCAGGCGTTGCACGACGGGTCGATCGACAGGAATGATTTCGTATTGACCTGTTTCAATGTCGGGAAATCCAGGGGGCAGCATTTTACCTTTGTCAGGATCGTCGAGGTACTTCCAGATGGCGGCGATTTGCCTGTCGGTATCGCCATTGAGGATCGTCTTGTTTCCAGCCACGCCATCGGGCCAAAAGCTTGGCATCAGGGTGCCAGGACGTGTTTTCATGGGATGAATGAGGTTAACCTTGAACCAGTCCGGCAAGTAGCGCCGGGTAGCGTTGTCCAGCGAAATCGCCTTCATGGCCAGGCCCTGACGTCCGCCGACGCCGTGGCAGGTGATGCATCCCACTCCGCCTTCGGTGCCCATGAGGATGCGGCCAGCCTGCGCGTCACCGTCTTGATGGGCGATTTTGGAATCAATGTTAGGGGAAACGTCAATTGCGCCGAGATCGACCGCGAGATGGCCGACGTTTCCCTCGCCGAAAACAGGCATGCGTGTGTGCAAGTAAGGGCGGGCCGATGTCGTGCCGGCGAGCACTTGGCTTAACCAGTCGCGCTGAAGTTTGCGCCCCACGCCGGTGATGGGTGGCGGGAACTTGCCCTCATTGCCCAGGGCATCGTCGCCCCTGAAGAAGCCTTGTCTATCTGGATCGGGGCCGCCGACTCCATCGCGCGTATGGCAGGCGAGGCAATGGTGGGCGTCCAGTGTGTGCTGAACGCGGGTCGCGATGTCTGGCTGTGGGATTGGTTCGGAAAGAGCGGCTTGAATAGCAACCGTCTGCGATAGAGAGAGCGGGTAGCGGACCTGGGTGCACGTGGTTTTTCCCCGGAGGGTCACCAGATCTGGCGCGCTCAGGGTGGTCGTCGTATTGCTCAGAGGGTGGCAATTGACGCATCCAGAACTCGCGAAGATCTTCGCGCCTGCTCTGGCCAGTTCGCTGTCTACTTTGTATGGGAGAAGGGGAGCCCGTTCCGAGTTTTCAACTTCGTCCGACGTGTCGAGCAGGTAGGCGGCGATGTCACTTGCCTCGCGCAGGGTGAGGCGCATGTCCGGCATGCGCCCGCCCGGGCGTCTTGTCAGGGGATTTCGCAAAAGCTCAACGAGCGCGACGTGCGAATATTTGGCCCGGAGGTTCTTCAGCGAAACAAGCCATGTCGCGTCGGGTTCTGACAGAGGGTCGGTGTGGCAGGCAAGGCAGCCGATCCGATGGAATAGACTGCCGCCCGTATATCCTGAGCTGTTCTTTTCGAGTGCGGGCAGCCGGGGGCCGCCATTTTGTGAGACGAGGAAATGCACGAGCGGTTCGATATTTCCGCCGCGAACTTGAGGCATTGTGCTGCCTGGATGCGAGTTCGACAGGAAGTCGCGAATCCACGACGCCTGCAATCGTGCGCCGACTCCATCGAGAACTGGCGCGCCTTTAGGGGGAATGTCAGGATGCTTGTGGCACTGTGTGCAGTTCAACTCGCCCAGAAGCAGGCGACCTCCAGAGGCATTGGGCGAGGCTGCGTAAAAGCGCTCGAATGCCGGGACTACCGGAGGCTGCGCGTGCGCAAATGTCACTAGCACCAGCAGGAACGGGATTATGAGCACTTTCACAGGCAGCTTTCGAGGTAGGCGCGCGACCTGTTGATCGCATTTGTGATTTCGGCGACGGTAGGCAAGATGGGGATGCCGCGCGGGGTGGGGTGCATGAAGATCTCGCCGTAGCCGGTGAAGCCAATGTCTTCCAGCGCTTTGAGCACAGGCTTGTAGTCAAGGCTTCCGCCAAAGCCTGGCATTTGCTGCATCTCGATTTCCTTGGCGACCTTATTGCGGATGCCCTCGGAATGTTCCTGAAAATAGATAAAAGGAAGATGGTCGGCTCCAAGGTCACGAATCAACGCGGGGATCTCGTCGGTAAAAGCGTGCAAGTGGTGTGGGGCAAAGGCGATGCCGAGATGTTTCGACTTATTGAGTTCCGCGAAGCAGCGCAGCGAATCAGGATGGTAGAGCAATTGTCGATCGTGATTCTCCAGCGCGATCGTGAGTCCCTGTGCCTCTGCCGCAGCTACGTGCGGTTTCATCTTTTCGAGGAATTCACGCATGGCCTTTCTCGCGTCGATACCTTTCGGCTCGGACGGGCCGCCGGTTCCGCAAACGAGAATCGCGGCACCGAAATTTTTGGCTACACGCATTTCCTCCTGTAGGGCAAACGGCCCTAGCGGATAGCGTGTAAACACGGCTGGCGTGACCTTGTGCTCAGCAAAAAGGGCCTGGGCTTGGTCATGTCCCATGGCATCGATCTGCTCGCGCTGGTTTCCGTGCGGTTTGCACCAGATATCGATCGCTTCCGCTTCGGTCTTGGCAACTTCGGGCAGGATCGTGTCCAGCGGCATCTCGCCAAACATCGCGGAGGACAGAATGTAGCGAAGTTTGAAGCCGGTGGTTTCTGGCGCGCTTTGAGCCGTTCGAGCGAGCGAAGCAGCAGTGGCTCCAGCGAGAAGTTTGCAGGCGTGGCGTCGTTTCATGGATCATCTCATCGTCGTAGAATTCCGATGATTCCATTTTCAGTGCATCCATGGCAACGATTAAGTGGATCGAGGCGCGTTGTCTGCCTCAACCAGAGTTGTCGATGGGTTAGCTGATATTCTTAATACGGTCTGCCGTATTGGGGTACCAGTGCGTCTGCGATCGTATCGGTCGCCTTTGCAGCTTTCTCTCCTCCAGGGTAGTGCTTCAGTCGAGTTGTTGCTTTTCAACCGCCATCGCAGCCAACGTGGCAGTCATTAATTTTGTAAGTGAGCCAATGTGCCAGTTGTCCTCCAGAGTTACCTTTTCGCTCTGGCGGCGCGCGCAAACCCTGCCACTCCACGATCCATTAAGGCGCCGGATCGAAAAGCGATGGCTCCCATTGCTGGTAAATCATACTCCGCTGTTGTCTTCTCCAGAAGCTCGGAGAGCGACTCTTCGCCGCGCAATGGCAGAGATAGAGGCGGCAGGGCGACAGCCGCTAGAAGCAGGAGCAATCGAAAGCAGGAGATGCCTTAACAGAGAGTGACGCGCCCGTTTAGGCAAAGGAAATAAGGGAAGGCCCCCAATGGCCCTCCTACCTTGTGTCCTGTGATGAGTTGGACTCTGGCAGCTCAGGCTGTGTCCGATTTACTATCAGGAATCCCGCGTAATCGCTGTCCACCAGTTCCTCTTCGTCAGCGGGAGTGGAGACGGTCTGTTTCTCGATAAGTCGAACAAAAGGCGGAGAGGACACCGCGATAGGATGAGTCGTCGTGTGATCAGCTTTTCCTGGCCATAGCGCGATCCCGATGAGGAGCCCACATACGATGGCCGATCCACTAAGAACAGTAGGGAGACTGAGAACTCCCATTCCTGACGGGGCATCTTGTTGCTTCGGGATGGCGGGCGATCGTCGATCTTTTCGATGCACCACTTTGGCCAGAGCCAGGACAAGGGCACGTTCTTCGGTCAATGCTCTCGCGCTCACGCTGTCCTGTCCACTTCGCGATAATACGCAGTAAACGAATAATCCACTCCGACGGTAGCTTGGAACCAACCGCCAACGACCGATGGTCGTTTCTAGGGCTCTCTGGCGTTTAGAAAACATAGATAGAGGATAATCAAGCAACTGGCTCTGACCATGATAGAAGATCCTCCTTAGGGCAAATAATATTGCAGTTATAATTAGTGTTAAAATATCTTTTAATCAAAAACGCTTTGATGGATGTTTCGTGCATTGACCTGCGGCGTTGTGCCTTGCAATATGATGGCATCTCTAACTCGAAAAAATATGCGCTGGAAAGATGCTAGAAGAAGTCAGAACGTTGAGGATCGACGCGGTCAATCACCTCGTCGAGGTGGGGGAAAAGTGGTGGGTGGAGGTCTCGGGACGATCGTAATCGCGTTAGTTGCGATATTTCTGCTCAAACAGGACCCCGAGCAGGTATTGAGTTCGCTGGGGCAGCAGATGCAGCAGCAGGGCGGATATGAGGAAGGCTCCTACTCGCCACAGACGGCCGAGGAACAGGAGATGGATGACTTCACGAGAACAGTCCTCGCGTACACTGAGGATGTTTGGGATCAGCTGTATCCGACCCTGTCGCAACAATACCAACGCCCGGGTGCTTACGAACACCCGACCCTTGTTATTTTCTCAGATGCAGTGGCATCTGCGTGCGGGAATACCAGCGCGGCCGTGGGGCCCTTCTACTGCCCCGCTGATCAGAAAGTGTATATTGACCTTGCGTTCTACGATGAGTTGAAGCGCAAGTTCTCAGCACCTGGGGATTTTGCGCAAGCTTATGTGATTGCTCACGAAGTCGGTCACCACGTGCAGAATTTGCTGGGAATTTCGTCGCAGGTGCATCAGGCCCGTCAAAGGGCGCGCAGTGAAGAGGAGGCAAACCGGCTGTCCGTACGTCAGGAATTGCAGGCTGACTTCTTCGCAGGAGTCTGGGCACATCATGGACAGCGTCAGTTTAATTTTCTGGAGCGCGGCGATGTCGAAGAAGGGTTGGGGGCTGCGCGTGGTGTGGGGGATGACATGATTCAGAAACGGAGCATGGGCTATGTAGTGCCAGATGCTTTTACGCACGGCACTGCTGAACAGCGCATCCGATGGTTTAAGCGAGGGCTTGAAACTGGGGATCCTACGGCTTACAATCCATTCGATGGCCCTTACGAGGAGCTTTGAACATTCCAGCGCGATGGAATTGGGGCGCCCGCAGAACCCCGCCAAGTAGATTCGGAATCGCGCTTGCAATATTCAATGTCCCGGCTAGCTTCACCACTCTGCCTGTGCAGCAAATCTGCACTTAATAGATAACTCTCTGATTTTCAATACCCATGTCCCAGCATAGCAGCCTCAAAGGAAGCAAGTCAATCGGTGCCAAGCGCAGCGTTCTGAAGCGCTTTGAGCGTGTGAAGTTACTCAAGAAGCGCGGACTTTGGAAAAAAGGCCAAAGTCCACTTGGATTGCCGAAGACCGAGCCAGAGGCTTGAGTTGCGGCATGTTTCATCCGTGCTGAAAAGCGGGTGAGCAGCAGTCAATGGAGCTGGCTCATCAGCTGCGTGTTTATTTTGATTCTGTGTTTTCGGAGCGTTTTGCTGTGCCAGCGTGCAATGAGCGCTTCAATCTGACCTCATTTCCGTTCTCAAATAAATGCGCCTCAACCGTTACCTTGCAGCTTGTGGACTCGGCTCCAGGCGTTCCTGTGAATCGATCATCGAAGCAGGGCGCGTCACGGTGAATGGTCGCCAGTGCAAGAAGCTTGCGACAACCGTGGGTGAGGGCGATGTGGTAGCAGTCGATGCCGAGGTTGTGACGGTGAAGCGGACGGCGACGCTCATCCTGCACAAGCCGCCCGGCTACCTGTGCACCAAGAACGACCCGCAGAACCGGCCGACGATTTACGATCTCCTTCCTGATCACTTGCAGGATCTCAGCTACGTGGGGCGTCTTGACAGAGACAGTGAGGGACTGCTGGTCATGACCAATGACGGCGAACTGGCGCAGTCGCTCACGCATCCCCGGTATAAAGTGGAGAAGCTTTACCTCGTCACCATCGACCGGACGTTCAACATGGCTGAGGATGCGAAGACGCTCTTGAAAGGGATCGATATTGATGAAGGCTTTGCCCGCGCAGTTTCCATCCATGCTCTTTCGCCACGCCGTTTGTTCGTGGTGTTGAATCAGGGGTTCAAGCGGCAGTTGCGGCAAATGTTTGATTCGCTGAACTATGGCGTCAAATCACTGGTGCGCCTGCGTATCGGCACAGTCGAGCTGGGAGAACTGGCTCCAGGCAGGTGGCGCTTCCTGGGCCCAGAGGAAATCAAACGCCTCAGCGTGAACCCGGCAGATGGGAAAAAGAAAACGCGGTCGTCGGCATCCTCAAGACCACGGTCAGGACCACGCGGCACCGCCTGAACGAACTTTGGCAGCTTACTTGTTATTCAATTTCAGCTCCGACACCGCTTTTGGCTTGAGTGTCAGGGTGCGGTCAGTTTGGTTGCGTAGCACAGCGATTTCCACATCCTGTCCCGCGGTCAGATAGTAGCAGCGGTCGACGACGTCCTGGTAGTCTCGCACCAGCCGGTCGCCAATCCGGAGAATGACGTCACCAGGTCGAAACCCAGCTGCAGCAGCTGGTGAGCCAGACTGGACAAAGATGACCTTTGGGGTGGTCGTTCCCAGTTCGAGCGTAAATCCGCACCAGGCCGGCTCGACGTGTTGAAATTTCTCATAGTCTGTCAGGACTTTTTGCAGAATCTCCGAAGGTAGAGCAAAGCACACCTCATTCTCCTGATCCAGATTCAAAAGCAACACACCGACAACGTTGCCGTCGACATCGATTACGGGGCCACCAAATGCATCGGGAGCGGCCTTCATGTGAAGCCTCAGAATGGTGGTGGGCAGAACATTTTTTTGCAGTGTCGCTTCACGGCCTGCCAGTCGACCGGGAACAATCCGGCTCAAGGTATCCGAGGTGTCACTGACCGCGTACACCTGGCTGCCCAGTGCGCCGTCCAACCCGCGACCTAAGGGGAGTCCACTGGTCATTTCAGTATCGATCTTCAGCAGTGCCAGGCGGGTGCGTTCATCGATTGCCAGCAGCTTTGCCGGATAGGCGCGTTCCTGCCAAGTGACTGTGATTTTGTCAGGACTCCGGTTGGTCGAAATCACTGTGGCGATCAAGCCATTCTCGTCGATGAAGAATCCCGTGATGAGCGTGGATCCGAGAGGGTCGGACATCTCAATCCTCACCACCGAGTTACAGGACTGCTTGTAGATTTCCTGCTGATCAAATCCCTCGTGCAGCCGTTCCTTAATGATCTCCGACGGTGTCGGGAAGGAAGGTGCAATGGTTGGATCGCCCTGCGCGATGACTGACAGCGGCATGGATAGGCACATCCAAACAGCCAGTTTGGTGATCGAGGGGCAAATGCGTAGATGGGCTCGCATAGGCTGAACTTGATTCAGCAAAGTTGCTGGGAATTTGGGCAAGCCCGGCAGGGAAACAGACAGCCGGGCAGGTGCATCCTCAGGTGCCTCGCCAATGAGATTAGAGTGCCTTACCAATGGGTGGCATCACAGAACGATTGTCCAACTCCTCTGAGGTCGATTCGCTCGTTACAGGAACGAAAACAGGAATCGCACCGTGGGCGGATGTTGGGAGAATGGATGCATCCCACTCTGGGGCGACACTCATCATCTGGCGACGGGTAGCAATCTGCTGGTTCACCGGGTCGCCTTCCACTTCAAGGATGATCCTTTTCTCCAGATTCCACAGGTTGGACTCGTCAGCAGCGACGCTGTCTGTGTTAGTAGCTGCCGACGCCGACGCTACCTGAGGCTCCGAAGGGGGACTGCTAGTGTCAGCAACCAGAAAAAATCCGACCGTCACAGCCGCGTAAGCCGCGCTTCCTGCGTAAACCCATTGGCGCTTGGAAAAGCCAGAAAAATACGTGCCCAAGCGTTCGAACAACAGGCCGCGAGCCGACTGCTGAAGCAACTCAGAACGTTGACGATCCTGAAATTCCTTCAAAAAATCGTCGAAGTAACCCTCCTGAGGCTGCTCATAGCGCTTCAATCGGATCAATTTCTCGATGTCGTTGTTCTGTTCACTCATAAAATCGGTCTTTTCGCTGAAATCTTTCCAAATCCCTTGTTATTTGCGGAATTCGTCAAGGTGGGTCTGTAGCTGGCGGTGTGCATAAAAGAGCCTGGATCGGACGGTGCCTTCACTGACACTGAGAATCTTGCTGATTTCTGCATGGGGCATGCCCTGGATGTCGAACATCGTTACGACTGCC
Organism: Verrucomicrobiia bacterium; assembly: GCA_020439995.1. Taxonomy (GTDB): domain Bacteria; phylum Verrucomicrobiota; class Verrucomicrobiia; order Verrucomicrobiales; family DEV007; genus JAGROY01. The sequence continues at coordinate 1,247 of JAGROY010000275.1, read as the reverse complement.
CGGTGATCTTCTGACAGTTGCATCATCGCTTCGTTCAATCTTTGTTGCAGTTCTGAGAGATTTGCTTCCTGCTCTGGGGTTGTGCCTGCCGTCAATTCGATGAAATCCTTGTCGTTCTGGATGTTTGAATCCATGTCGTCGAGACTGAATTTTCGCTGTCGATTCCTCTTTTTAAGGAAGTTAAGCGTCATATTCACGGCGATCGAGTAGATCCAAGTATAGAACGCTGAGTTTCCTCGGAAGCGCTTCAGCGACCGGTAAGCTTTGGCAAAAACATCCTGCAGGACGTCGTTGGTGTCCTCGTGATTCGAGGTCATGTGGTAAACCAGCCCGTAGAGCTTTGGGCTGTGCTTGATCACCAGCTCGTCAAAAGCTGCCGTTTCTCCGTTTTTTGCCCGCTCGACGAGGTGTGCATCCTCGTCCGGTTTGGTCATTTTGTGCCCCATAGAACTCATACAGCGTCGTTCAGCTTACGCGAGTTGCAACTGTGCGCGCTGAAGCGGGCCGAATTCATTTTCCTGGGAAACAATGTGGGGAAACTCTTCTGAAGCCGATCGGGGAGAATCATTCTACTGTGGCCTCCTTCGTTACTGTCACTGCCACGAATCCCGTATCGGCGAGGATAAATTTCCGAATTTCCACCGTTGCAGCGCGAGTAGGGAATTCTGCCAAAAGGACGTCGGCACATTCTTCGGCGAGCGATTCGATCAGTTTTCGTTCTCCAGTCGCAGCCAATCGACGCAAGCGCTGTGATACTTTGTAGTAGTCGATAGTGTTGTCGATCTTGTCATTGAGTCCGGCCAGGCTCCCGCTCCGTGGCATCATCGTGATATCGGCCTCAACGCTCTGAGGGATCTCACGCTCGGAGTCAGGAACGCCGATTCTGGTGGAAAGCCGCAATCCTGCTATGCGGACATGGTCTGGGGGAATGGAAACAGTTAGGGAATCGGTAATCATTGAGTCGCTTGCATTCGCGGCAATGCCTTCAGAACCCTTTTGCACGTAAAACGTTCAATTCCAGTGCGAAAAAACATGCCTGGCGCTACTGCGCCACCGGAGCGACGCCCTCCCAGACTTCCTTCCGCCAGTTTTTGTAGGCCTCTTGTAGTTCAGCCGTCAGCTCCGTGTGCAGCTCGGAGACGTCGGTGGATTCGCTGAGATCATTCTTCAAGTCGTAAAGCTGTCCGGGGGCTTCCGCCCTGTTCGTCGGGGCGATCCATTTCAGTGTACCTCTGCGTACGGCTGCC
>JAGROY010000274.1 GCA_020439995.1 Verrucomicrobiia bacterium | reverse complement strand
GAATTAAAGATAACAACCCACTTCCGAGTTCTTTTCCGCTGGTTCGATCGTCAAAACTTCCCGAATGGAACTACACGTGTTACCCGTCGATTCAGCCTTACTATCTGAACTAATTCTTGCGCTGTCCCTTAACAGAGAAAGCTTCAAGGAGACGGTCTCCTTGTCGCCGAACGCTGCACCTCAAATTTGTGGCATGATGGCTGAAGCCCAAAGGAGGCAAGAACTCAACGAAGCATCCACAATTGTTGAAGATGCGAGGCCTCGGGCAACGCCGAGAGATGAATCCATCAGCAAAGCCGCAGACAATTTTGATGAACTTGACCTCGAGCAGAATATCGAGGCTGTTAAGAGCTTGAATCCACAGTCCGATATACCACCAGTATCAGGCAACACCCTCAACCGCTAAACCTTCCGGCAGTCACTCGTTCTTGATTCTCGCAGCAATTTCCTCAATCCGGGCATCTGTCAGGTAAAACCCCTGATTTCGCAATTTGTATGCGGCATCCTTGAAATCCAGCCAGCCCTCATTTGCTCCAATCTCTAAGACTGCAAGAGTGCCAAAGGTTGAAATCCCCAGATCTTCGGCCGCCTGCCTTGCTCTTCGATCATCCATCAAAATGGGAAATCCGGTTTGCAGAGCCACTGCCATTGCCGACAGTTCGCCTTGATCGACTCGAAGAGACGCCTCTTTCAATTCTTCGATTTCTGTAATGGAGGATTCCACTACTGCCCAACCAGGAAGATCACTTGCCCAATTGCGTACCACATCAGGAGTTCGCTGGTGACTCAATTCATCAAGCACCGAGTCAGGAATGATGACACTGTCGAAGAGCCGCGAGAGCACATCAATTGACTCAATAAGCAAGAGGTAATTCAGCGGACCCGTATCGGCAATAACGATCGTCATCCGCGACTCAAAAGGCTTTCAAGAGTTGCTCTGTCGCGAGCACAAACTTCGCTAGACGGTGATCTCGATAAGTGATGGGATGCCAAAAACCTGTCTGCCTCAATTCGGTTGAGTCCCAATACTTGAGCAACCTTTCCGGCCGATATTGCATCTTCTCTGTAAAGTTCTAGAACGAATGATTCCAGCACGCGACGATCGGGTGCGACGCCATCATTTGGCAGCGCGTTGAGCAATTCGTCAGGAATCGTCACGTCAATTGGCATGTCCTTATCATAGCAGATGTGAATGAAGAATTCAAGCTTTTGATAATGAGCAAGTTGCAGACCAATTCGACTGGCACTCAACCGTTTGCTACCCACTCCACCACTGAAATCTCAATCTCCGAATGTGCTGCTTCACCCACCGCATTGAGCAGGCTCTCCAGCCAGGCTTTGCTGATGCTCGCCCCTTTTTCCGTTAGATGGTTTTCCAGCCAACGGAATGAGGTTTGCAACTCACTCTCAATCGCCTTCAACTCCGCCTTTGCTTTGAGAAAAGCTGCCGCATCTTCTTTGCGAGGATCAGAAGTTTGCCTACGTGTTCCATCCCATACGCGGCGGCTCATCCTTGCCTTGCCAAGCTCGCTGAGCTGGTCGTATCCGTTCGCATAGAATTTATCGAGCACGGCAAAATCTGCTTTTGTGAAGCGCGGCTTCTCCAGAAATGACCGATACGATTTTGCCTGTTCCGCTGTCAGCTCGTGCTCAACCCGCACTTGGTGATCAGTGACCGAATCGGATTCGAGCCGTGCCAGAATCTCCTCACGGAACATCGCATAGTTCGGCTCTCCTTTGCCACGTCCCACCATCTTTTCGAAGACCTGCTTCTGATGCACGTTGCAGAGCTCAATCACGAAGCTGCCCTCTTTGAGGTCAATGGCGGCGTTGATACGTTTACCCGAATTCCGGGCAAATGTTTCAAGACCGATCTTCGGCGCAAGCTTCGCCCAGTTCCTCTCCACCTTGCCGATATATTCCTCGGTCAGCCAGTCCGGTATGTAGCTGCGCGGCTCCTTGCCTTTCTTTTTACGGTAGAGCGCTTCGATGCGCTGGTGCTCGGCTGCCACATGCTTCAAATACGGAACTGGCGTTCCACATTGCTCCAAGCTTTGCGCCATCTGAGTGAATACTTCGGTCAAGCTTGTGCTGGCAGGCTTGAACCGAAATTCCTGTGCGTTTGCGGAGAACACGCCCAGTGAAATTACATTCAATAAACTAACTGTTAACCATTTATGGATATCATGAAACATAATGCAGGGAGAGTGTTTCATGTGGGGTGTGAGAAAATCAGGAGCTTTGGATGCCGGAGGACGGCGCAAATATCTCAACCGAAATGAGAGCGGTAGATTCGTGAAAGCGGCGGAAACACTGCCCGTGAAAAGTGCTGCCCTGTGCTTGCTGCTCTGCTACACGGGTTGCCGAATCTCGGAAGCTTTGGCTCTGGCGGAGGCGGATATTGACTGGTCAACCGATGTGATTCGGTTTCGCTGCCTCAAAAAACGAGGCAAGGAGCATGTGCGCCGTGTGCCTATTTCTGGCGCGCTGAAGCGGAAACTTAAACTGATCACTCCCAGTTCGGGGCGCATCTGGTCGATATCGCGGGCAACAGGATGGCGCATCATCAAATCGGCGATGAATGAAGCTGGAATCGTGGGCATCCATGCCAGCCCGAAAGGCTTGCGCCACGGGTTTGGCGTGCGCTGCGCGATGGTTGGAGTACCGCTCAATATCCTGCAAGAATGGATGGGGCATTCCGACCCGGCAACCACCGCAATCTATCTGGATATCCGTGATGAAGAAGAACGGGAATTAATTAAGCGAACTTGGAAGTTCTAACGTAAAACCCTTGAAAAACAGGGCTTCCCGCCTAGTCTGGTTGAAACAGTTTCCCTGCAAACTGTTGCAAGTTCAGGCAGTCCAAGGCCATGAAAAATCCCCGGCAACACCCAAAGTCACCGGGGATTTGTTCAACTCCCAACATGGTGTTTTGTCACCACATACTGTTTGGCGCTGCAATCATGCGCATCCCCCCCCAATCACACATGATTGCAGCTTGCCGTGACCGCTGCACCAGCAACAACTCACGACATTCCGTCTTCTTGCTTCCTGGGGCTGCCAATGCAACGGAAAAACTTTGCGCTCAACGGTTGAAGGCACAATCTTAACCCTCTTATAATGTTTACATTGCTTGCTTTTAGCCCGTTAGCCCGGGCACTATCCTGGATTTCAGAAACAAAAAAGCCCCGGATTGCTCCGAGGCTTACATAGAAAAAGAATGAGTGTTTTGTCTGGTTGGAAGAGACGATAAAACTCAGCCTTGCTTCTTGATCTTCGCCCAGCGCGCTTTCTGCGCCGCACGAATCCGCTCACGCCCTTCTGCGCTCATCTTGCGCTTTTTCCGTTTCTTCGGGGCAGCGTCCTCTGAATCACTGCTTTCAACATTCTTCACTCCCGGAGGTCTTCCACGTCGCTTCGGCGCAACCGCCGAAACTTCAGCGGCCGAACCTCCCGATAAAATCGATCTAAGGCGATCATTCAAACTGTCGATCTGATCACGTATATCTGCGGCCTGGCGCAGCGTTTCAGAACTTATATTACCATATTGGGTGTTAATCATAACCGCGCGAACTTCCGCAAAATTGACTCTCTGTCAAGCTAACAGGAGCACCAGAAAGAAAACCAGCTACCTTCTTCAACAACATCACACCCAGATAAGTCCATCTATTGCTACCCATTCCGTCGACTGGCTTCATGCATACTGGTTCGCCGGGTGAATCATTGGAAATCTCATTTGCCCAGAGTCGCAGCATGTACCCCATGTTCATGGCCTTTACCAATGAAGTGTTTGATCTGATTCTACATCGGCTATTTCCCGGTGTAGCGGCGCGCGGTTCCGATGATCTTGTCGAGTTCTGATGCCGGAACCATCATCAATCCGAAATCGCTGATAACGTTGATTCTCCCGGCATAGATCTGCCGATACGCCCAGCTCTTGTCTCGGCTGAATAGTGCAGCGAATTCGGCGACGGTGTAGACAGGTTTACCCGATGATCTAGGTTGGTCAATATCCTTACTTTCGGTGATCGTTTGCATACTGTTATATGCGCATTATCTCAGCAATTACCCCACTCAACAGCGATGATTTCCGGCAAGAAACTACCCATCGTCATCGTGCGTTTGTAGTGCAATGTTTTCGATATAGCCTTCACTCTGCCGCGGCAGATGCCAGTCCGGAGCTTCCCGTAAGAAGGTGATTCGGGCATTCGACAGCCCAAGCAAGATCGGTTCGAGCTGTACTCCTTTTACAATGACCAACTCTTCGCTAAACACGATTCGGAGATGGGACTCATCAATCTGTGTTGCTCGCTTCATCAACCGATAAGGAAACATATCGTCAAAACGGTCTCGAAATTTCAGGGTCAAAAACTCAGGTGCCGACCGCTTGTCAACAATCTCGTAGCACACCGTGCAGATCTTCCCCTTGCGTTCCTGGATAATATCTCTGGAAAGTTTTCCGCTCATCGCTCTCCCCTGCCGTTCCCTAGACATGGTTCCGTCCCCGGAGCTGTCCTGTTCACTTCATGATCCATCAGCATCAATTCGCTATCCTTCGTGCGTTGCGCCGAATCCCTGCCGACGCCCCCCTCCATCAGCCTCCATGTCTTGCCGAGATCGTGATCACGCCCGGTCATTTTCAGAAACTCCAGTGCACTCATCCGCAAATCGGAATCTCTGACATGCTGCAATAGTTGATCTTTATCGTCTGTATACACCGACACCGCATGCCTGCCTCGGGACACACTCACGTAAAATTGTTCCAAACTCGCAGACACCCGGCTGTCACAGGCCTGACTGATAATGACCTTATCACAGGTGCGCCCCTGTGAGGCATGACTGGTGGTCACGTAACCATGGGTAAAGGTTCCCGCTCCATCGCTGATCCGAGCGCCATTGTCGAGGATCAGATTCGCTTCTGCATCGATACGGACGACCGTGTAAACCGATCCGTTATAGAGCTTCTGGCCATCCATCGCCGTCATATTCGCGGTCAGCCGGATCTTGTCTCCATACCCCAGATCGATTTCCCTGGGGCGATAGACATTGAAGCTTTCCGCCCCCTCCAGAGGCAACAGCATCCGCTCATCGCTTCCGTCCATGATCGCCCACACATAGCCATCTAAGCCTACTTCCGTCACTCGCAAGGTGTCTCCTTTTGAATGCACATCCTTACAACTCCGATGAAATCTCACCACATCACCGATGCGGTAATTCAATGCCTGTTTTCGTTCCCCACAGGTCAAATTGCGGTTTTCAAGCGTCTCATAAGAAATCCTCACACATCCGAGCTTGCCGCTCGCAAACAATCGCTCGCGGATCGCATCCGTGATCAACCGTCCCTCAGCATGCGTGGGAGCCACCACCAGCACCGAGTCGTAAGCCTCGATGCTCTCAACGTATTCTTTCGAAATCGCCGCCAGCCACACATCAGCGTCGGGGATCTCATGGATAGCACCCATTTCATCGAGTCTCGCAAATGCCTTCTCTGTCTGATTTCCAGCGATCAACTCGACGATGCTCCGATACAGCGCTTTTTTCTGGCGATGGACTTTTGAGGTGTAAGCGACTTGAACGAGCCCTGACTCAGAAACCAGGCGTAGCGCGTCTCCCCTCCCGACACTATGATGCTGCCGCGTGTCTCCAGAGAAAATTACCCGCGCATCCTGCGCGTCGGCGATGTGTATCAATCGGTTCATCTCTTTTGAAGACAGCAGCCCGGCTTCATCAACCCAGACTACTTTGCCGACAATCTCAGCCTGCAGTTCCCGATTAATTAGAAGTTGCTGCACGGTTTCCGAGCGCTCAAATCCTTCCGCCTTGAGGACTCGGTGTGCCGCCTCTGAGGTTGGAGCAAAGGTGTAGACGGCATTGCCGCCCGCCTCGATGGCTCTGATCGCCTCGCGCATCAATGTGGTCTTACCGGTTCCGGCTCGGCCCTCAATCACAAACACGCGGTCATTGGAGTCGAGCAATCTTCGGATCGCCGTTAGCTGATCGCTATCCAGTGCCAGATTCCTGGACGGCTGATAATTTTCTCTCAGCTTTGGCGCCGTCCCACGGGTGGACTGCAAATAAGCCAGCACTTCCCTTTCTTCTGCAATGATCGCTTCGGTGGTGGTATAGCGAAAATCTCCATGCCGACGCGTCACCAGCTCGCGGCGTGTATCCACCTCCTTCTCAATTTCCCGATGATGGCATTGTCCTAACGACAATTGCAGTGCCCGTGCGATCAGTCTGCGCTGCATCATCACGCTACGGCGCTCGAAACAATCTTCGATGGCCAGATCAACCGCTTCCACTGCCGTCAGCTCCTTCACTGGTTCAGGTCGATTGAAGGTCAGCTCGGTTCGATCCAGGCGCGCAAGCCACTCGGATCTTACGACCATTCCCGACTTCCCGTCTTCCTTCCTCGCTCTCGATCTTGCCCCCAGCCCATCCATTGCCTTGTCGTTGCCGATAATACCAAGCTCCTCAGCCAGCGCTTCGATTTCCTCCTTTCGGCGCGAGAATCGCTCAATATTGCCAGCTCCTACTCCCTGCACCTCAAAACTGAAAGGCCGGTTGTCGATCCCGTATCCCAACTCACGCAGCTCTTCCGCCAGAATCGAATGGAACACGGCCTCGTAATAGGTCGCCTCATACTTGATCTGGCAGAACTTCCCCGCCTTGAATCGATTTTCCACCGCATCAAATGACGTGTTGAAGGTGTAACAATGAGCATGAAGCTGTGGATCGCTGATGCCATTGATCGGACGCGATGTGAAATGGACGAATTCTCCCCAGGCAAGATTGCCGGTCTTTCGGTCTTCATAGGTGCCCCCTTTGCGAACGCGCACATGGGCTTCTTTTTCGATCCGCTGCATGGTTTCGCGCACCGATTTGACGAATGCCTCAAGTATCCGCTCGTCCCCTACCACCGAATGGAGAATGGAAACGGACTTGGGCGCAGAAAACGTGATGTCGTAGCCCACTTTGCGATTTTCGCGATCGCATGGATTGAGCTGACCTCCGTCGTCCGGCCGACGGTTCTCACACATCGCCATGAATTGCTCTTTGTTGACTTCGCCCGAAAGCCCCAACATAGCCGCAGTCTTCCCATGCCATGTGCCCGGTAAATCCTGCCCTATGAAATAGTCGCCTGGCTTCAGCGCATTCGCGTAATAGCTCTTCGCCGCCGCCACCGACTCACTCTGATGAATCCTTAACATTCATACAGAATACGACACTGGAATGAATTAGGGGAGTCCCCCTCTCAAAGATTTTATTGCGACGTTGGCTACATTGTTAGTCTAACACATGTCCTACCTTGACATCTTGTAATAATTCCATTAGAGCAAAATCGAGGTTGGTATGACAGACGAGAACAAGATCCACATCCTGGATGCGAGGGCCAAAGCAGCAATAACTCTTTCCAGCTCTGATATCAAACCTGGGATGATTCTGGCTCACGTTAAAGGAGAAGATGAGCCGCGATGGATTGCACCTGACATGATCAGAAGTTCACAGACTCGCCATCCACCGTTTGAAGATGAGATGCGCGAGCGCATCATTCGCCTCAAGCGCAAGCTCAGTCCCGTCCGCCCCATCTCCTACAAAATGTGGGAGGACGAGTTCCGCAGGGATACAGATCCCGAGCAAGAGATCGAAATCTGGGAGGCAATTGCTGATATTTTTGCCCGCCACGGAAGAACCAAGGGAAAGAAATTCCAAGCCGAACTGTATCGCCTCCTCTTCACATGCAGCATGACTACGGAAGATCACGTCAAGCTCACTTTCCCAGCCACCAGTATTCCGCCCCATATAGTCGCTGAAATCTTAAACGAATTCTACCAATCTTAGGCGTCACCGGATCTCGGAAGCGCTGGTACGCAACCATCAAGATTCCCCGACTCTCCAGTCCAACCCATATCAAGCCCCCAATCAGGAATTACAGACATCTCCCCTCGCAAACAATCCGGCAGTAAATTTCTTCGTTCAGCGCAATCGCTCTCAAGGGAACGATCATAGTTCCCTGGGACTTTCCAGAGGAAAGCAGGGATTTCGTAATCCCATCGAGGTGGTTCGGACTTAACGTCCAAAGGCCCACAGTGAGAATTCAGGATGCACCCTGACCGTGAGAAATCCGGCTGCCTGCTGTGCTGAATTCATCGCTTGCAATCAGGGTACAGAATTAAGCTCCGACTTCACTCATGGACTTCTACGTTTGTCTCCTTCAGCCGCTCTTTCAGTGCAGTTAGTTGCTCTTGCACCTCTGCGATGCTCCGGGCTAGACCAGCATTAGAATGTTCAGATTCCGTCGACGGCTTTGATTCCTCCGATGCTCCAAATGTTCCTGATGCAATGAATCCGCCCTTTCCCTCGCTAACAAGTCCGCCAATCACCGCTCCTTCAGGCGCATCGGTCTCAACCACTCCGACAGATGCACCGATAACGGCGCCTTCAGCGTTGCCTTCAACAACACCGAATGACGCTCCGATCGCAGCTCCTTCGAGCCCGCCTGAAATCTGTCCCTCCTCAAGCTTCTCAATCTTCAAGTTCAACTTGCGGTCCCCGTTGGTCGCAATCGTCACGTCCTGACCAGCGCCGATTACCACTTCTCCGGTCAATGAGTGATTGGAATAGTTGCGCTTGCCGTCAATATCGCCTGCCAAAGTCACCGCCAGATTGTAGTTCACTCGTAGCATTTCACTGCTTTCAATTGCGGTCAAATTCCCTTCGAAGGCAATCGCAGGACTCGGAAAGCTAGTGCTCATTCTTCCCGCGCCAGTCAGTGAGAAATCAAGTGGTAGCCCATCCCAATACTCGCCCCGAATCGTCAGCTTGACGTTGTAATCCAATATGCCGATGACATTGCCGCTATTTATTCCCCTTGGTGCTCGCGCCACACGCCTTCCTTCCTGCGCCGAAGCCTCCGGCTGAATTCCAATGCAGATGAACATGGCGACCGCGAGAAAAAGTGAATTCTTCATGTCGAGAATCTACCTCAGAATAGTTAAGGCATTCAATCTTTATGTGCATTCCCCTTGCCGGGCTCAGCCAGTCGAGTGAAAGATCAAAACTCCGCTCATTTGCAATCCAGAGGAGTTCCGCTCTCGGCCGGATCAGGACACATATCCATACAATGAACTTTGGTGAACGATTGATTCGTTTCCTTGCGGTGCCACTTGCAGGTCTTTTTGGAGAATCGGGAATGGTACGAATCGGAATAGTCTTGGCGATGTTCTCGTTGTGTGTCGGGTGCGAACAACGGCAAGGGGATTCGGCGGACGGAAAAAGGCAGCGAAATCGGCATCGCACTGAATGCTTCTCGTCCCGACCAGTTTCAAATCATTTCCAACAATACAATGGTGAACACGAGTGGGATTCAATCCTTCACCTTTCAGGGAATGCCTCGGAGGATCTTGCAGAACAACCTGTTCACCCGCAGCGCATTCGCGCTCCGCGAGTATGGGGGGATCACCTATCAATGGCAGAATAATCTCATCCACAATGTTACCGATCCCTATCCTGAGCAGAGCAGTCTCACTGGAATGGACGGCAACTTCGAAAGTGATCCGCTGTTTGCCGATGCAGCCTCGGGAGACTATCGATTGACATTGGCTTCGCCTGCGTTCGATGCCGGTTCTAACTTCCACGCAAGTGCTTTCGATTTCGATGGGAAGCCGAGGGTGCAGGGGCGGCGTGCGGACATTGGCGCTTTCGAGTTCGAGCCACCTAACCTTCCACCTGCATTTGTTTCATCGGCTACGACTGAGACGAACGAGGACGCACCGTGGATCTTCGAAATCCGTGCTACGGATCCCGACGAAGGCGACGCACTGACGTTCACTGTCGAGTCCCTGCCAGCCTGGATCAACTTCAGCGACAACAGGGATGGGAGCGCGCCCCTGTCCGGAAACCCCGATTTTCCTGAGATCGGCGACCATTCGTTCACCCTGACGGTGACCGATTGCTTTAGCGCTTCCGAGCAACAGCAGTTCCGCGTGACGGTAGCCTCAGTGAACGATGCTCCGCAGACGTCTGGTATCGATGACATTTCTGTGGATGAGGATGCAGCATCACTCTCGATCGATCTATCGAGTGCGTTCAGCGATGAGGAGGATGATGCTGGGGAATTGCAGTTTTCAGTTCAGCAAGTGTCCGGAACCGAAAAAGTGGTCGACGTCACGGTGTTGGACGACTCGCCGTCGCTGGCGATCCATTTCATCGAGAACGCGTATGGCATCGCCGGGTTCAGAGTGACGGCGACCGATCGCGGCGGTCTCACTGTATCCACTCCAGTCGATGTTCGCGTTCGTCCAGTCAATGATGCTCCTGAAGTCGTAGCAACGATTCCTGTCAGCATCACCGTTGAGGAAGATTCAGCTCCCGCAATGCTCACCCTGCCCGACTACTTTGCGGATGTCGAAACCCCCGGTGCCGCGTTGACCTACAGACTGGTTTCGAATTCGAACCCAGCTTTGCTTGCCGCCGAAATGAGTGACGCCGGAACGGAACTGCGCACCATGTTCGCGCCTGATGCCAGTGGCACCGCAGCATTGCGTATCTCGGCAACCGACCCGGAAGGACTGAGTGCCACTCTTGAAGTAGGTGTACGCGTGACCCCGGTACCCGACGCGCCGCGCCTAAGCGGCACCTTGCCTGTTTTCGTTGGCGACGATGCCGGCACCCCACTCGCCGAAGCGCTTGGGAAGTATATCAGGGATCCCGATGAGGGTGATCGGCTCACCTTTGCGATCGCAACCAATTCTCATCCCGAGCTGTTCTCCACTTTGGAACTCGATGACAACACCGATCTTCTGCGAATCAACTTCGCCTCCTATGTTTCCGGCAGCGCAGCGCTTGTCATTACTGCTGCAGACCAAACTGGTCTCAAGGTTGACATACCCATCACGATCACGCTGCCTCCCTTGCCTCTGCCAGTGGTCGCTCCACTCGGTGACCCTTCGTTAGATCGGCAAACGGGACTGTTTGAACAGACCTGGAAAATCACCAATCAGGCGCAGAGGGCCATCGGCGCGACCCTCATCGAATTTGTCGCCCTTTCAACTGGCATTGAAGTTTACAACGCCAGTGGCCAGACATCCGATGGCAACGCAGTCGTTCGCCACAACGGACCGCTGGCTGCCGGAGAATCGGCAATACTGATCGTCGAATATTTTTCCCGCGAGCGCTCAATTCCAGACACGCCGGAAATTCGCGCCACGCTGGATCGACCCACCGCTGCCGCGCCCGTCACAGGAGACACCAACACATTCTCGATCGACCGGGCTGTTGTTCTCTCGGATCATCGAATCCTGATCGAGTTCACGGCGACCCCTGGGGGCTTGTATGAAGTTCAGTTCAGCGCCGATGGTGCCGAGTGGATTTCCGCTACTCCCCGCATTCGCGCAGTCGCCAACAGAGTAATGTGGATCGACAATGGACCCCCAAAGACATCCTCCCTGCCGGTCCGGGAACTCCAGCGCTTTTATCGATTGAAAAACCTGTAATCATTGCCGTGCTAGCCCAACTTTCACGATTCGCG
>JAGROY010000273.1 GCA_020439995.1 Verrucomicrobiia bacterium | reverse complement strand
TGGGTGGGCCAGCGGCCGTTGCAGAGCGAGAAATTGTTGGTGATGATGGCGATGAGGCGCTCGCGCGGGGAGTCGACGATCCGGGTGGCAACGACGCCCGCCGCATTGCATCCCAGGCCCATGGCCATCGTCAGCGCCTGCTTTCCGTGTGCTCCCACTTTTTCGAAAATCCGGTCCAAGTTGAAAGCAACGCGGGGCAGAAATCCGAAATCTTCCAGCAGCGTGAAGCACGGGAAAAAAATGGCCATCGGCGGCAGCATCACGGCGATGACCCAGGCGGTCGCCAAATACATGCCGTCCACCAGAAGCCCTTTGAGCCACTCAGGTGCGCCAGCGGCTGCCATCCACCCGGAGAGCAGAGCATGGCCGTCGGAGACCAGCAGTTTGGACAGTAGGGCCGACGGCACATTGGCTCCAACGATGGTGATCCACAGGATGGCCCCCAGGACAATGACCATGATGGGAAAGGACGTCCATGGATTGGTGAGTAAGCGATCAAGCTTCTGTTGCCATGCCATCCGCTTGGAATCGCCGCTGCGCGTGATACTCTGGGCGGCGATGCGGGCGGCCTCGCCGTAGATCGATTCAGCAATCCGATCGTGGAGATTCTGAGGGAGCTGCCAACGCAGTTCCTCAGCGTCTTGCAACACTTCTTCACGTGATTTCACAGGGACGGTCAGGCGCTTTGGTTGAGGTTTGCGCTGACGGGTTCGGCAAGCGATCCAATTTCGCCCGAGCGGACCGCTTCGATGATTTCGCGGTCGCCTTCGAGCAGGCGGAGCGCCACCCAGCGCGGCTGCGGCAGGCGGGGAAAGGCATCGTGCAGATCTGCTTCCACGCGGTCTAGTGCCAGTCGCAGACCGGGCACTTTAAGCGGCAGCTTGCGGGGGGCGGGGGAGTCCGTGCGCGAGGCCATGATCGCGATTTCTTTGATTAACTCAGGGATGCCCTTGCCCGATCGAGCGGCACAGGGGACAACCGGAATTCCAAGATCTCGGGAGAGATTTCGGACGTCGATCGAGATTCCGTGAGCTTCTGCCTCGTCCATGAGATTGAGGCAAAGCACTGCGCGACGGGTGATCTGGAGCACCTGAAGGACGAGGTTCAGGTTGCGCTCCATGCACGTCGAGTCGGCTACGATAACGGTCACGTCTGGCTGGCCAAAGAGGAGGAACGTCCGGGCCACCTCTTCGTCCGGTGATGCTGACAGGAGCGAGTAGGTACCGGGCAGGTCGACCAGTTTGAAGCGCTTCTTCTCGTAGGAAAATCCGCCTTCCGCGCGGCTGATGGTCTTCCCTGGCCAGTTCCCGGTGTGCATCCGCAGGCCCGTGAGCGCGTTGAAGACCGTGGTTTTACCAGTGTTAGGATTTCCAGCGAGGGCGACGACAAAGTCGCTGTCCTCAACGTGCAGACCAAGTTTTCGCAGCTGGCTGAAACGGGACGGGCACGCCAGGCAGGCTTCGCCGGGTTCGTGTTTGTCAGGGGAAGTCATGTTGTTGGTGGCTCAGCGACAATGGGTGTGCGGATGAGAATGCGGTTGGCCTGATGATCACGCAGACCAATGAGTGCGCCTCGGATGTCATAGCTTCTGGGGCTGCCGAAGGGACTTGCAAACTCACAACGAATGCGTGTGCCGGGCACCACGCCGAGATCGAGTAGACGCCGCCTTTCAGCACCGGTGCAGGTTGGCGCGAGTTCATGAATTTCCGCCTCGCCACCCAGCGGTAGATCGGAGAGGCGGCGCAGGCCAGCTGGTGCTTCGTGGTCGACCCTCGGTTCCGCCACGTGGATCAGTGGCGCGACCGCAGAGGGAATGACGATCTTGCGGTTCTCCACCGTAGTTTCGATGGCCCCATTTTCGAGGTGGCGGGAGCTCTCAAGGTGAGTGCCAGGGGCCAGGCCTAGCGCCTCGGCCTGGCGGAAAAGGGTTTCCGGCTCGTCCTCGACGTGCTCAATCCGCGCGGCACGCCCATCCGGCCACGAGGCCAGGGAAGCAAGTGGACGATTCGGCAGGCGTCCCTCACGCGTGGGAATCGGGTCGCCATGGGGGTCGAAACGGGGGTTGTTGAGACTGTTGGCAAGAGCATCGACAGCGGCGGCTTCCAAGTCATGCTCCGCCTTGTGAGCCGCTCGGTGCCAATCGGCGGGGGGCGTGCTCGTCTCGCGCGCCAGCCAGGTTTCGTAAAGCCGGTGGGTGCGCACGACCTGCAGGGCATACAGTCGTCCGTCTTCGGTGAGGTGGTGCGTGTCGCCCGTCGCCGTGGCCAGCCCGCGACCGCGCAGATGGCCCAAAATTTCCGCAGCGTGTCGCTGAGATTTTCCCAAAGCTCCCGCCAGGCTATCTACGGTGGCTCCTCGACCGGATTCGTCACAATTCAACAGGTGCTTGAGCGCATCCTCAAGTTGGACCCGCATTGCTTTTGGGGATTTTCGGTGAAACCCTAGCATAGCCTGAATTGAACGTTGAAACAGGGGACTAGTATGCCCCTTTTCGCGAACCCTATCACAGTTCTTCTGCGGGTAAACGATTTTGCCGCAGGTCCACGGGGGCTTACTTGCATCCATCCATCAGGAGATAGAGAGGCCCCGTCCGATCTTGAAGAAGTCCGATCCGGCGTCATATTGGATTCTCCCTGGCGCTCTTTCGTGATAAAAGAGTGGCGAGGAGTCGGCGTGCCGCGTTGACTATCCAAATCCACCGAATGTCTATTTCCACCAGTTGTCAGCAGAATTTCTCTAAAGTATTTGGTCGTGAGTCACTTATCGTGGCTCGATCGCCGGGGAGAGTGAACTTGATCGGGGAGCACGTTGACTATCAACTGGGGTGGGTCATGCCGTTCGCAGTGGATCGCTACATTGAATGTGCCGCTGCTGCGCTGGTAGAGCCAGAGATCAGGATTTGGAGTTCTAGCATCGGCGGGGCACCCTTACGTATCGCGTTGAATGATCTGCGTGCCTTGGACGGAAGCGATTCCTGGGCGAATTATGTGATCGGCGTTGTCGCAAAGTATGCGGAGGCGGGCGTTGAAGTGACGGGTTTCGAGTCAGTCATCGATGGCAATCTGCCACTGGGAGCGGGGCTGAGCAGCAGCGCGGCATTGGAGGCTGTCACGGCACTCGTTGTGGAGAATGTGTCAGGCACTGCGAAATCGCCGTCGGACCGCTCCAAGCTGTGTCAGGCCGCTGAACATGATTTCGCTGGCGTGCCCTGCGGGCTGATGGATCAGTTGGCCGTGAACCACGGGAGGGTGGGGCATGCGTTGATGATCGACTGCCGGGATCTCACCCTGACACCATTGCCACTGCCCGAAGAGCTGAGTTATGTAATGGTCAACAGCGGCGTGCGCCATGCGCTGGCAGATGGCGAATATGCCAAGCGGAAGGCGGACTGCGAGGCCGCAGCATCAATGCTTGAAGTCACCACTTTGCGCGAGGCAACCTTGCCGGTAGTCAATGCGGCGCGGGAGTCGCTTGGCGATCGACTCTACCGGAGAGCGAGGCACGTGGTGACAGAAAACGCGCGTGTCGAGCACTTTGCCGAAGCCCTCACCAGCGGTAATCGCACGGCACTCGGGCAGCTAATGGCGGCGAGTCATGCCTCGTTGCGGGACGATTATGAAGTGAGCTGTTCCGAACTGGATTTGCTCGTCGAAATGGCTTCCCGACTGGGTGCTGTAGGATCTCGGATGACGGGGGGCGGCTTTGGCGGCTGCACGATCAATCTTGTTCCTCGCGATGACGCCGCGCGCTTCTGTGAGGACATTTGCAGAACTTATCGGGAAACTCATGGGCAATCGGTTGAGGCATTCACCGTGGCGCCTGTCGATGGCGCGGCCATTCTTTAAATAACGTATCTAACAATTTATGAAACCCATCCTTACAGCCCTAACATTGTTCGCATTGGCGGTCAGCGCCTTTGGCCAGTTTTCTGATCCACCCTGGCACTACACTCTCAGTCAACCCGCCGAAGGCTGGGAGAAGCCTGGGTTTGACCACAGTTCCTGGAAGGAAGGAGCCGGTGGTTTCGGTGAATACGGCACGCCGGGGGCGCGTGTCGGTACGGTCTGGAGTACAAATAATATCTGGCTGCGGCGTACTGTGGAGTTGGAGAAGGTGCCGGAGAAACCAGCTCTTTACGTTCATCATGATGAAGGCGCGGAGATCTATCTCAATGGCACGCTGGTGGCAAAGTTTGAAGGATTTATTTCCGCATATAAAGTGGTGCCGCTGGAGGACGATGCCCGTGCAGCGGTTCAAGCTGGCAAGAATCTGCTGGCGGTGCACTGTAGTCAGACCACTGGCGGGCAGTTCATCGACGTACATCTCATCGATGCCGAAAATGTTCCCGAGCTTCCGCAGCCGAAGCGACCAGAGCATCCTTTTAAATCAGAGTTGATCACTGAGTGGGGGAGTAAGGTAACTCCGGAAAATGCATGGCGTGAGTACCCCAGGCCCGCTCTCACCCGCGAGCAGTGGACCAATTTGAACGGCAACTGGGACTACGCCATCACTGAGATAGACGCAGCCCGACCTGCACACTCGGCACAATGGGACGGCAAGATCCTGGTTCCATTCGCAGTGGAATCGAAGCTCTCCGGGGTGCAGCGACTGCTTCACGATGACCAGGCGTTGTGGTATCACCGCGCTTTCAAAGCTTCTGCGCCAGACGGGCAGCGTGTCCTGCTTCACTTCGAGGCGTGCGACTATGAGACGAGCGTCTGGGTGAATGACACGATGATTGGTTCTCACAAGGGAGGTAATACACCGTTCAAATTTGATATCACCAATGCCCTCACTGGCGGTGACGATCATCTCTACGTCCGCGTCGTCGACAGCACGGATGGCTATCAGCTCCGGGGTAAGCAAACGGCGCACCCAGGCGGCATCTTTTACACACAAGTCTCAGGCATCTGGGGAACTGTTTGGACGGAGACGGTGCCCGAAACGCACATCGACCGCCTCAAAGTTTCCACAAAAATCGATGGAACCGTTACCGTTGAGATTCACGGTTCAGCAAAGGAAGCTGCCACTACGATCGTAGCGTCGCTCGGCAACAAGGAAGTCGCGAGAGCGACAGGGCAGGGAACATTGACCTTGAAAGTCACCGAGCCGAAGCTGTGGTCACCCGATTCACCCACGCTGTATGATCTCAGTATCACCAGTGGTGCCGACACCGTAAAGTCGTACGTTGGCATTCGCGAGGTAGGTCGCATCAAAGATGCTGACGGTCACTGGCGTTTCACGCTCAATGGCGAGGTGCTCTTCCATTGGGGGCCGCTCGACCAGGGCTGGTGGCCGGATGGATTGCTCACTCCGCCTTCGGATGCGGGCATGCGCTGGGATGTCGACTATTTGAAAGCTGCTGGGTTCAACATGATCCGCAAGCACATCAAGGTGGAGCCGCGCCGCTTCTACAGCTATTGCGATCAAGTGGGAATGTTAGTGTGGCAGGATCACGTTGCCGGTTTTCCAAATCCCAAATGGACACGGCTGCAGCCGGATCCAGAAGATGCCAACTGGCCGGAAGATGCACATCAACAGTGGATGGTCGAACTCGACCGAATGATTACCGAGCTAGAGAGCCATCCCAGCATTGCCGTGTGGGTGCCCTTTAACGAAGCCTGGGGGCAGCATCGCACCGTTGAAGTCGGAAAATGGACGATGAAGCGTGATCCGAGCCGACTTGTGAATATCGCCAGCGGCGGAAATTTCTGGCCAGTCGGTGACATTGTCGATCATCATGAGTATCCGCACCCAGGCTTTCCTTTTAACCTGGATACGAACGGTCGATTTGATGATTTCATCAAAGTCGTTGGCGAGTTCGGTGGGCATGGGCTGCCTACGCCGGATCACCTGTGGGACAACTCCACACGCAACTGGGGCTACGGCGGTCTGCCCAAAGACGCGGCAGAGTACAAAGAGCGCTACCGTGAATCGATTCGACGCCTGGTTGAATTGAAGGCAGAGGGGATCGCTGCTGGTGTCTACACACAGACGACCGATGTGGAAGGTGAGATCAACGGCTTGGTGAGCTATGACCGAAAACGCATCAAGATTCCCGCAGAGGAACTGAAGTCGCTCCACGGGCCCCTCACAAAGAGTTGGTCAGCCAAACGAGCCAACGCCTGGTATGACGTTATCACTTGGCCCGTCGGCGCAAACTTCGTTCCCTCGTCTGCAATCAATCAGCTGGAGATGTGGCAGGCTGAGACGTTTGATCCTGAAACGATCGATCGCGAACTTGGCTGGGCCGCATCGCTTGGGATGAACACCATGCGCGTCTTCCTGCACGACATCGCCTGGCGGGAGGATCCTGAAGGGTTCTACAAGCGCGTTGATCAGTACCTCGATATTGCTGACAAGCACGGCATCCGCACAATGTTCGTGATCTTCGACGGCGTCTGGCATCCCTATCCCAAGTCGGGCAAACAACCAGATCCACGACCTGGCCTGCACAACTCCGGTTGGGTGCAATCGCCCGGGCGCGACATCCTCGACAGTCCTGAGCGCCAGGATGCTCTCGAGCCCTACGTCAAAGGGGTGATCGGCCGCTACAAGGACGAAAAGCGGGTGCTGGTCTGGGATCTTTTCAACGAGCCAGACAACCCTAACAGCAACTCCTACGGCGACAGAGGCAGCAAGGAGGAACTCAGTCAGGACACCAAGACCGCGCGCGCCAGTGAGTTGCTGCGCAAGTCCTTTCTCTGGGCCCGTGAAGTCGATCCTTCACAGCCGCTCACCTGTGGTGTCTGGCGCGGCGACTACCTGAATCATCCAGATGCATTTCATCGCCTTTGTCTCGACTACTCGGATGTCATTTCCTATCACACCTACGACAATCCAGAGCGTGCCCGGGAACTTACAGAAGGACTGAAAAAACTGGGCCGCCCCGTCTTTTGTACGGAATACATGGCGCGCGGCAACGATTCAACTTTTGCCGGAATTCTGCCCATTTTTCATGAGCTTCGAGTCGCTGCCTACAATTGGGGATTTGTGAATGGCCGCAGTCAGACTATCTACCCTTGGGACTCGTGGCAGAAGCCCTACGACAAAGAACCCGATCCCTGGTTTCACGACATCTTCCGGCAGGATGGAGCGCACTACGATACCCGTGAAACGGATCTCATCCGCAAGTTGAACGCGAAGTAGAGATCCCGCATACTGTCGTATGAAGCTCTGTCGATGTCTCATAGTTCTGTTCGCTGCAGTTGTCGGAAGCGTGATCTCGAAAGCAGCGCCTTCCCCGGCTACGGTCGATGCTCTGTGGGCGCTCGACCCGCTGCCTGACGTGCAGCTGGGTTCTGGGAATGCTGTCGACTCCGTACTGGAACCCGAGCTGCGGGCGCGCGGGATCGAGGCTGCTCCGCCTGCTGATCGCCTGACATTTTTGCGACGGGTGAGCTTCGATCTCATCGGGCTCCCGCCGACGATCGAGGAGCAGGAGGCGTTCGTTTCTGACACTTCCGCCGACGCGTATGAGAAGGTGATCGATCGGTTGCTGAGCAGCGAGCAACATGGCGTCCGGTATGCGAGGCGCTGGCTGGATGTTTTGCGATATGCAGATGTCGATGACCGCATGCCTGCGGCGTCAAGCATTCATCTTTGGCGCGACTGGATGATCCGGGCGCTCAATCGCAATCTGCCTTATGACGCCTTTGTCAGGACGCAGATTTCCGGGTATGAATCGTCGAAGCGCGAGGAGGTGAGTGCCACGGGCTTTCGGCGCAGGCTTAGCCCGCGTCCGGACAGCCAGTTTGCTCTCGGCTTTCTGGCGCGCGGCGCTTCGACGCGATCGAATGACGATCATGCCCTGGCAATTTCCGCTGCGGAAACGGTTTCTTCCGCGTTTCTTGGAATGACTCTGCACTGTGCCAAGTGCCACGATCACATGTACGATCCTATTCTGCAGAAGGATTACTACTCGATGAAGGCACTGTTCGACCCGCTGGTCGTGCGTGAAGTTCCGCTGGCGACTGCGGAGCAGATCATCGAGTACGGTGATGCGTTGCGGGTTGCAAACGCCAAACGGGACGCGCTTGAGCAGGAGTTCACGGCGCTGGCAAAACCCTACTTCGAGCGGCTGTTTGATGAGCGGGTCGCCATGTTGCCGGCAGAGATTCAGGCTGTCATCCGTAAACCGGAGGCACTGCGTACCGCCGAGGAAGTGAAGATCGCGGATGACTACTTCCCGATTGTTCGTATTGATTCGGGCCCCATCGGTGATGCCATGCCACCGGAAATTCGCAGGCGATATGAGGACTTGCGACGGCAGAGGGATGCGATCCGATTGCCAGAGAGCCTGCCATCTTTTCTGACCGTCGAAGAAGACTCGCAACGCCTGCAACAGGTGAGCTACGTCCTGGGCACAGGCGAGCCTGATCGTCCAGACAAAGGGCAGCCGGTTGAGCCAGGATTTCTTTTCCAGCCGGCGGGCACTCTCTTCCGGGAAGGGCGACGTGAGACGTTTGTCGATTGGCTCACAGCGCCGGACAACGCTTTGTTTGCCCGGGTGGCGGTAAACCGTGTCTGGCAGTGGCACTTTGGCAAAGGCCTGCACGCCACCGCAAATGATTTTGGAAGTCTAACAGGAACACCAAAGCTGCGTGCCGTGCTGGACCGGTTGGCTGCGGATTTCGTGACGAATGGGTTCGATATGAAATGGCTGCACAAGACTATTGTCATGTCTCAAGCGTACCAGCGGGTGTCGATTCCCAAGCCGGAGCAGTTGAGCGCCGATCCGAACAACGATTTCTATGGACGGTTTCCTTTGCAGCGATTGGAGGCCGAGGCGATTCACGACAGCATCGTGATGCTCGCGGGGCGGCTCGATCTCGAACTCTACGGGCCATCCTTCGGGAGTTCACGGGAACTCCCGGCGACGGTGCGTCGCGCGGCCTACATGAAACGCGGATTCCACCCGCAGCGGCAGGAATTACCCGCCTTTCTGGACACCTTCGACGCACAGGATGGTCGCGATTCCTGCCCGCGCCGCGAGGAAACGGTGACCGCGCCCCAAGCCCTGTGGCTGATGAACAATACGATGGTCAATCAAGCGGCTGAAGCATTCGGCAAACGGTTGAATCAGCTGGGCCAAGACGATCTTAGTCAACGCATTCGAGTCGGCTACCGACTCGCACTGGGCCGCGAGCCCGGAGAGAACGAAATGGCTCTTGCTCTCGACTACATGAAGCCGCATCCCGACGACTCTGCGAAACTTGCGTGGATGCTGTTCAATCTCGATGAATTTATCTACATTCGCTGACGCCCCATGACTTCCCGACGAAGATTCTTTTTTCAAGCCAGCGGCGGCTTCCTAGGCTCCGCGCTCGGAGGATTGTGGGCACAGGACCGTGAGGCAATGTTTCCGCGCGGAGTGCATCTGGCGGAGCCGAAGGTTCGCTCCGTGATCTACTTGTTTATGTGCGGAGGTGTCAGCCAGATTGACACATTCGACCCAAAGGATCGCCGCTGGGAAGGCAAGCTGATCGATGCCATCGGATTTGGGGACAATCAGGCATCCATGGTGCGCCCGGTGATTCCCTGCCACCGGACGTTCACCCGCTACGGGCAGTCGGGCATCCCGGTGTCAGACTGGTTCCCGCACATCGGCAGCGTTATCGATGATATCGCGGTGGTGCGGTCGATGTTCTGCATTGAATCAAATCATATCCCTGCCGCGATCGAATCCGCAACCGGCCACCGTGGGCGATTGTTAGACAATCCTTCGCTGGGTGGCTGGGTGAACTATGCGCTCGGCTCGGCGAATCACAATTTGCCCACCTTCGTGAACATTGGCAGAGCCACATCGCCAGTGCAATTGACGGGAGGATATCTGGGCGCAGAGTATGCAGCCACGCCTTTTCGCTCCGGTTCCACGCCCATCGCAAATCTCAATTCTGCTGCTGCGATTCGACCGGCAGATCAAGAGCGCCGCCTGGACACCCTGGCGAAGTTGAATCAAGGTTTCCGTGATCAATATGAGACCGAAAGCGCGTTGACCGGACGCCTCCGAGCCTACGAACTGGCTGCGCGCATGCAGTTGTCAGCGCCAGAAGCTGTCGATTTCTCAGGCGAGCCGGATCATGTGAAATCGCTCTATGGGATTGGGGAGAAGGACACGGATGACTTTGGAAAACAACTTCTGCTCGCGAGACGTCTGGCTGAGCGGGGGGTGCGTTTTATCCAGATCTGCCACGGGGGAGGGGGCAACGGCCAGTGGGATTCCCATGGTGATATGCAAGGGCACGCACCCCTCTGTCGCCAGACCGACAAGCCGATAGCCGGACTCATCCGCGATCTCAAACAACGTGGCATGCTTGATTCAACACTGGTGGTATGGACGAGTGACTTTGGCAGGACGCCCTGGTCGCAGAATACAACGGGACGGGACCACAATCCGAAAGGATTCACATCATGGCTGGCTGGTGGTGGAATCAAAGGTGGCACGGTTCACGGCAGCACCGATGATGTCGGCTATCGCGCCGTGGAGCACCCGCACTACATCGCGGACCTTCAGGCCACGATTCTGCATCAGCTGGGGCTCGATGCAGAACGCATGGTCGTCGACATCAACGGTCGTCCCGTTCGCCTTGTAAAGCGCTTCGCCGATCCGATCGCAGCGATCCTGAAATAAGTTGGGATCAGGTAGGGCTTTCAGAAACTGAACGCTCCACCTATAACGAAATTGATCCCCGGTTCATTCTGGCCTGATCCATGGGCGCGGTATTCCTCATCGATAACGTTCTCCACGGCGGCCGTAACTAGAAAGTCTTCGGTGAACTGCCAGCCTGTTCTGACATTGAGCAAAGTATAGCCAGGGGTTCCGCGGGTAGGGATGCGTTGTATGTCGGCGCGATCCTGTGTGTTCAAGCGATCCTGCTTTCCAACGAGCTGGCTGGACACTTCCAACCAAAAATCGTCAGAGGTTTCCCAACGAAGGCCAATCAGTCCTGTTGGAGGCAATAGTCGGCTAATGGACTCCTCATCGCTGATCGGAGAAGAGGTTGGAAAAGTGTCCGCCCTACCGTCATTCCAGGCAAAGTTTCCGAACAGTGTGAGGCTATCATTCAACTCCCACGAGGCGTCGAGTTCGATTCCGTAGACGTAGCCCGAGGCACCGTTTCGTTTCGTCACTTCTGAATTTCCATCGATCATTCGCCCGGTGGGAGTGCGCACAATCAAATCGTCAATGTCAGTGTAGTACAATGCGAGGCCACCAGAGAAGCGATCGTGCAGGATACGCGTTCCGATCTCGTAGGTGATGAATTGCTCGGGATCGAGACCAGGTGCTGCCGTTTCCAGTTCATTGCTTCTGGCGGTATCAAGCCGCGAAAGGTCCGATAAATTGGGAGCTCTGAATCCTTGTGAGACACCACCGTAGAGAATCGACGATTCGTCTCCCATGAGATCCCAAATCCCGCGGATGCTTGCCGAAATGTCATGCCAATCTTCGTTGATCGAAATTGCGCTGCCGCTTATTGGATCTTCTACCCCTCCAATGTCGGCGCGAGCGAAGGTGTATCGACCACCTAGCAATAGATCAAAACGTTCTCCGATCGAAATCCGGTCTTGAACGAAAGCTCCAGCAAGATCGTAGGTCGCATCATCACCGATGGGCCCCTGGATGCGATCGCGGTTAAAGCTGCCATCCGCACGAAAGTCGCGGCGGAAGGAGTCAGCCGTGTCGCGATAGTAGCTCGCCCCATAGAGCAGGGCGCCAATGGGCAACTCGCTGGCCATTTGAATGGAAGCCCCAACACTGTCCAGATCGAATCCCTGAACATCGCGTCGACTATCAGAACGCACACGGTCTTGCGCTTCTTCGTGTCTTTGCCAGGACACACTGGCCTTCACTTCATCGACAAAGCCATCGAGTTCCGTCGCTTCAAATTGCGCGTAGCCAAGGCGACGGGTCTGATCGAGCACGCGCTGTCTTTCGCTGCCGACTGACGTTCCCTCCCAGGATCGACCAAAAATTGTGCTGTGCGTCCTCCACACGTCATCCTGCTCGAACTGCTGGTAGGCGAGTGTTAGTTTTAGATTGTCGGCAAAGTAGTGATCGAGACGAGTATCCAATCCCGATTCGGTGTAGCCTGTCTTTGGAAGTTCACCAAGTCCTGCGGCGCGAATATCGCCGAGATCACGCGTTGTGTAGCCAACATGGAAGCCTGTCCGCCCACCAACACCGGCGTCGATTTCGATCCGACCTGTATGACTTTGTTCACCGCTCGCCCAACGATAGAAGGTGTTCCCGCCAAGGAAAGCCTGGCCGTCCGGGTGGGCGAAGACATCGGCGGATTTGGTAATCACATTGACAGTGCCCCCGATAGCGTCACTTCCGTAGAGGACGGATCCCTGACCTTTGACGAGTTCGATTTGGGATGCCGCGAGTGGATCCACCGTAGACCAGTACTGATTCGGCCCCTCACGAAAGGCAGCGTTGTTGAGCCTGATTCCGTCGATCAGCAACAGGTTCCGAAACCCTGTGAAGCCACGGATAAATGGAGACCCTTGACCGTGAGCCGTCTTCTGCACCATCACGCCCGGGGTTTCTTCAAAGGCTTCGGGCAGACTTCGAGTGAGGTGCTCGTTTAGATCAATGGAATCGAGAATGTTGACGGTGTAGGGAGTGTCGTTAGGGGCCTCCGTCCTCCCGGAGCCGGTTACAATCACCGTATCCAACGATGGATAAGCATCTATGGGTTTGTCGGGCGATTCGTCAGGTTCGACCGGGTCAGCTGCGGCTGCCGACCATAGGAGGGCGAGGGATGCGACCGTGGTGAGCGCGAAGGAGTGTCGGGTCATAAAGGCCAATCCCTAAATCTGAACCGTTTGTGTTCAAAGGGAAAACGATGATCAAAAAGTGCTCGTAAGCGGGGGCGGAAAGTGTTCCCTTCGCTCCTATGGCTCAGTATTCCGGCGTCCAGCGCCACATTGCCAGACCCTTTGCGCTGTTCGTCATCGTCGGATCAGTCACGCTCATCGTTTGGCTCGGCAAGTGGGAGCGCTACGACTCACGCGCCCAATTCATGAGGCTAGCGGAGACCAACGCTGATTTCATCAAAAGTTCGAACTATCCCACGAGCCAGCAAACCGCGACCAGTCTCTCTGAAATCTTGAAATTGGCGGTCATCTTCCGCCATCAGACGAACTTGGCGATGCCGTCAACGGCCCCGTTCGTTATCAATACAGCAGAAGTCCTGGCACTGCCACAGTCACCCAACATCGTGGACATGCGTGCATCCCGTGAGGCAATTGTTCTGCCAATCAGCGAAGGAATCGATGCCATCTTCATCCGGCAATCGCCACCGACGATCGCAAACTTCACGCGCTGGTCGACGATCGTTCCCTTGATCATTTTCTGGACCCTTTCGTTGTTGCTGGCGAAGTTTATTTCCCAGAATCTCGTGCGTCCGCTTCACGCATTGGCATCTTGTTTTTCGGGAGTGGAACATCTCGAAAAGCCGTCGCTGCCATTTCCAGGATCTGAGCGTGACGATGAGATTGGGCACCTCGCGAGAACACTGACACAAGCCCACGAGAATCTGCAGGCCGAGCGCAGCCTCCGCGAGCAATCCGAAAAGCTTGCATTGTTAGGGAAAGTGGCCACCGGACTCGCCCACGAGATCCGTAATCCTGTTACGGCAGTGATCATGCACGCTCAATTGCTGAAAGCGGCCGACATCGAACGAGAAACGGCCACGCTCATCGAAGGAGAGGCTCAAAAGATCGAGAGCCTCGTCACCCAGTGGATGTTTCTCGCGCGCCCCGAGCCTCCTAATATCCGTTTCGACGACATGAGAAATCTCATTCTCAATGAAGTGGCGATCATGCGCGCTCAATGCGAGCACGCCGTCGTTGATTGCAAAGTGAGCCTTCCCCATGCGCTCCCTTGCGAGGTGGACACCCAGCGAATCTCGCAAGCCTTGCGAAACATCTTAATGAACAGCATCCAGGCCATGCCAAACGGGGGCGATCTGTCGATCGATGGGGAGATCGCCGGAGACGATGTTGTCGTGACTGTTGGCGATAGTGGGAGCGGTTTTTCCGAAGAGGCATTGACGCGTATCGGCGA
>JAGROY010000272.1 GCA_020439995.1 Verrucomicrobiia bacterium | reverse complement strand
CTTCACCGGCGACTTCCACGCCATCGGTGCGGCGAACAATTTGCTCGCAGCCCTCATCGACAACCACATCCATCAGGGCAACGCACTCGACATCGATGTTCGTCGCGTCACCTGGCGACGGGTAGTCGATATGAACGACAGAGCGCTGCGCGACATCACCGTTGCCCTCGGCGGGCGCAACAATGGATTTCCGCGTCAGGACGGATTCGACATTACGGTTGCTTCTGAAATCATGGCGATCTTCTGTCTTGCATCCGATCTGGATGACCTGCAGCAGCGACTGGGAAAGATCGTCATTGGCCACAGCCGCTCGGGTTCTCCCGTAACGGCAGCACAGCTACAGGCGGATGGAGCAATGACCGTGCTGCTGAAAGACGCCTTCATGCCCAATCTGGTGCAGACGCTGGAGAACAATCCGGCGATCGTCCACGGCGGGCCGTTCGCCAACATCGCGCACGGATGCAATTCAGTAGTCGCCACCCGGACGGGATTAAAACTTGCTGACTACGTGGTCACCGAAGCCGGATTCGGGGCAGATCTCGGCGCTGAAAAATTCTTCAACATCAAGTGCCGCAAAGCCGGGCTCAAGCCAGCCGCAGCAGTGCTCGTGGCGACGATTCGGGCGCTCAAAATGCACGGAGGCGTTGCCCTTAGTGATCTAGGAATAGAGAACGTGGCAGCCGTGCGCGCCGGATGCGTGAACCTGGAGCGCCACCTGCGCAACCTGCAATCGTTCGGCGTGCCAGTAGTAGTCGCCATCAATCAATTCAGCGCCGACACGGAAGCAGAACTCACCGCCGTACGGGAAACAGCCGCAAAGTTCAGGGCCGAGGCCATCATCTGTTCGCACTGGGCAAATGGCGGTGCCGGCACAGAAGCCATCGCTCACCATCTCGTCGATCTACTCGATAGCACACCTTCCAACTTTGCCCCGATCTATCCCGACGAAATGCCGCTGTGGGAAAAAATCGAAACCATCGCCACGCAGATTTACAATGCCGATGGCATCAGCGCAGACGCCAAGGTGCGCAGGAAGATCGATTCCCTGCAAAGCAAGTACGGCCACTTCCCTGTCTGCATGGCGAAAACCCAGTACAGCTTCTCCACCGACCCAGACGCAAAAGGCGCACCGGAAGGCCACACCATTCCCATACGCGAAGTCCGCCTTTCAGCAGGCGCAGGATTCATCGTCGCCATCTGTGGCGAGATCATGACCATGCCCGGCCTGCCACGCACTCCAGCAGCGAACAGCATACGGCTGAATAAGAAGGGAGAAGTGGAGGGCTTGTTCTGATAAAGTGAAATCTCAGTTCTGTCCGCTAAGCACCTCGAGTGCTGTCAGAGCATCGACGTTCTCTGGATCGAGCTTGAGCACTTCCGTTAGTAATCGAAGTGCCGCTTCTGGCTGGTTTCGTCTCTGAAAAAGCGCAGCAAGCGCAAGCCTCAGCCTAACACTACCCGAATCGGCATCTATTCCACTCTGCAACACTGCTGCTGCATCGTCGGATTTCCCTGTTCTTTCCAACAGACTTGCAAGATTGGCGCACGTCGAGACATTGCGCGGATCGTCGCTCAGCGCGCGGCGGTATTCGCGTTCCGCTTCATCGGAACGCCCCAGCCGAGCGAGCACGACTCCGAAATTGCCACGCACCTCGGCATCCTCCGGGCGAGCTTCGAGGTACTGGGAAAAATGATTCAGCGACTCCTCCACCTGACCGGACATCGCAAGAACGGTTGCCATGCCTCTTCGCGCCGGCACAAAATCGGGATTGCTGTCGAGGGCCAGCTGGAAACACTTAAGCGCGCGAGGAAGATCAGCCGGCGTGCTTGCAAAATAGGCGAGCCCAAGGTTATGCAGGACACTCCAGGAAGTCGGGTCGACTTTCAGGGCAGCACTCAACAAGGGAAGCGCCTCTGCTGCCCGTCCTTCGCTCACAAGCAAGTGGCCCAGACGCGAGTTGGCGACGAAGTCAGAGGGATCTCTGGAAAGTTCAAACTCGTAGCCCTTCTTCAAATTCTCGATTTCCAACCGGTCGAACGCGTCTCTCAACATAGCGACCTTCGACTGGTCATCGGGAACAAGCTTGATCCAGACGTCGGCCATCTCATCACTTGAACGAGACCCCCATTCGACAGTTTCTGGCGGAGCAAAAGGATTCCGATCGTTGGTGCTGGAGTTATCGTAGACGAACTGCATACGAATCTCGCTGCCCGCCGGCAACTCCACCGGAGTCGTAAAAAAGTATTCATCCTGCCAGTCGAAGTTCCACGGCTTGATCCAGATCAGTGGTGCGGGTGTCTGATCCGGCAAGATCGCGAATACTTTCACTTCCTTGCACAAAAAGTGCGCATGGGGATAAATGCTCACAGCCTTACAGGCTACCGGCAACTTCACGTTTCTCGTGACGACATGGCTTGGCTCGTCCGCAGGAATGCTAATGTCTGTCGCCGACATATGAAGCGTGGCCGATTCCAGACGAGGCGGAACATCAGTGAGCCAAAACGCGATTTCCGGCTGCACGACTTCCTCTTTACCTGTTGGCAGAAGGTGTAACTGAACAATGAGATCTGCACCGGGTTGAAGTGTCCAGGCAAGCCCGTCACCGAACCCTTTGGCAACCTTTCCGGGAGTCCATCCGACAAAGTGATCGCCTGCACTCATGCCACCCGCGATGCCTTCGAACCCGGACGTCAAATCCTGTTGATCAAGGCTGCGGCCAACACCAGCGGTGTCCTGGACGAAAGTCGCATGATGAATGGCTCCCCGGACATTCGGACGAAACTCCATCGCTGTCGCATACACTTTGTCTTTCAGCCCAAGTGGAACGACGAAATTGCGGAACACATCCTCACCAGAAGCCGGTGCAACAAATGGTTCAGCCAGCTTCACGATAAGATCGGGCTCCCGCTCAGACGCCACTGACGAAAGGTCAGCCACAACGTCCACACTCCCCTCCCCCTCTGGATACCCACTGCTGATCCAGTCCAGAATCAGCTTCAGGTCATCCTCCGACAATTCCCTCGAATGGGCAAAGGAACCGAAACCTGCCACCGGCGGCCAGGGCGGCATCTGCCCGGCTTCCACCACTTCGCGGACGGTGCCAATGTGCCGGGAGACATCGGCATAACTTTCCAGTGCGAAAGGCCCGGCACCGCCGTTCCGGTGGCATGACCGGCAGTTCCTCTGGACGATCCCTGCAATCGCATTCTTGTAGGTAACCGGCTCCTGCGCCAGAAGGCTGCCGCAAACGATCATCAACGAACATGCGGCGATCGAAAGCCTGAACCGGGTGAAACTGATTACCTCCTCCATGTGATATTCATCGTTGAAAAAACAGAATGCCATTTGCTAGCTCATTGTCGATCGCTTGTCCATCCGCTTCGCGGCAGGCACCATTCCCTTGACTCGACTTTCACGATTCGAGGTGTTTTGAGATTACAGGGGCTGTGTTTTCAGGAATTCGGTGAAAAAGGTCTACCCCACAGGGGACTCGCGGGCTATTCTTTGTGGTCGGTTGGTCAGTTTGCGCAGGCTTGGCGGGGGTTGTTGCGGCAGGGCAAGGTCCATGCGGGTCAGGAGCAGTGACAGGTCTTTGTCCGGCCCGGTGGAGCGGGGCATGATCAGTTCTTTGCCTGCGCCAGGGGCAGAGGTGCACATCGATCATCTGTCGCCTTTCGGCAGGCACAGGATTCATCGTCTATAGGGATTTTATCGGCATCCAGGAAGCACTGATAATCATCCAGCGAGGGCACCGTTCCGAGACTCGCTGTCGTCGATGGATGGCCCTAGCCAGACGGACTCATCAGGCGCATCTATGAGAGTTGGGAATTAGCTTGTCTCATCTGCGGATGGTTGGCAACCTCGAACCATGACCGCGACGTTTGCTTTTCGACGTCCCCTGCGGGGAGGCGCATCATCGTTTGCCATCACCATCGCTCGACTGGTTCTGATATGCGTGATTGTTGTCGGCTCGACGGCCCGCGCCATTGACTACACGGGCCAGGTCGTCAGCGCCGCTGACGGTATTCCCATTGAGGGCGCAACTATCACGCTCGATACTAATCCGAACCCCGGTTCGCCGGGCGTCGACCATGCGGGAACCACGTCGCCGTTCGGTATGTTCGGCTTCGACAGCGTTGACGCAGGCGCTTACCAGGTGGACGTCACGCGTGACGGTTTCCTGCCGGAGACGTTCTCGCTGACGCTGACGCAGGACGTCCTCACACAGACGATCGAACTGACTCCGGACGCCGGGCCCGAGCGGCACGATGTCTATGTGTCCGTGAAAGGTATCATGACCGGTCTGCCAGCCGAAGGTGCAGCAGTCGCGGCTCGGCTGTTCAGCTCTGCTGCCGATACCATCGGATCCGTGGTTGCGAATCTGACGATAGACGGCGAGGGCAATGGCTTGTTCCGCGGGCTGGGGATTGGCTTTTACGAATTCGAGGTGACGCCGCCCGCAGGCTGGCTGCCGTTCGCGACGCCACGCGTGGAACTGACCCAGACGCACCACGCCGCAATCCTGCTGACGCCGCAGAAAAGGGACATCGAGGTGATTGTGCAGAGCCATGATCCCCGGGTGAAGGAGGGCGATCCGGTGCGGACGCTGCCGCAGGTGTACGTCGAACTAACCGGGCACGCCGAGGGAGACCCGGACGCGGTGCTGGTGGCGAAGCGCAGTGGCGTCACGGTCGAGAATGGTCGCGTCTTCTTCCGGGGCGTGCCGACCGTGGTTCCCTACAAGCTTCAGATCAAGCGGCTGGGCTACACGACAATCACGGAGACCGTGCCTGCGGTCAACAGCGCTGCGAGGCTGACGCTGAACCGGACGCTCGCGATCGAGCCGCATTCGCTCAGGGTCGAGCTGGAGCACCCCGCCTACGAGAAGCTGGCCGTGTTCGAGGGCCTGGAGGTGCGCCTGGTCGGACTGAAGGAAACGAACACCGAAGGAATCGACTGCACGCTGGACTCGGGCGAGGTGCCGAATGTTCGGCGGTTCGAAAATCTCGTTCCGGGCCGTTACGAACTCAGCGTCGATGGCGAGGGAACGTCGGCCGAATTGACGCTGCACCCGCACTTCGAATTCGTCGACTACATCGAGTTGTTTGGCGAAGGAATGGAGGAGATGGCGGCGGAACTGACGGTGCGCGGCAATCTGGTGTCCGGACAGTTGCTCGGAGCTGACCAGAAGGCCTACTCAAACAAGGGCGGCAACCAGCATCCTTCCGACTACCTGCCCGCCGGTCGGCCGCGCTACGAACCGAAAGCAAACACGGAGATTACGTTCGTCGAATACGCGGTGGATCCCTGCCTTGCTCCAGACTTTCGCGAGATCACGGTCACGACCGACGAGAACGGACAATTCACGGTGGATCTGCCGCCCGCCCGCTACGGCCTGCGCATGGCGGCATTGACCGACTACTGGGGCAGTCACGTGCTGCTCAAGGAACAGGGCGAAGATCCGCTGCCGCTGCCAGTCGGCGGACTGCCAGACGGTCGGCAGTCGTTTCCCGCCGCCGGACAGGGCTGGCCCTTCGCCGAGGAGTGGCCGTTTCCGGGGAGCCCGCCATCCAACGGAACCCCGCTGCCCGGGCTGCCGCTGGTGCTCGACGGGCGCGACTTCGACCTCGACATCTACCTCCGCAAGCAGTTGGTGAGTGTCCTCGAAACGATCTCAGGCTCGGCGGCGCCGACGCAGTCGCATGTGCTCGGGCTCGAGCGTCTGCCCGAGGATGCCGGCTACCTGCCGATCCGCTACAGCGACTACGGCGACCTCAACGATGGCGGAGTCGCCAGGCTGGTGACAGCAGGCGGCGCCACCCAGACGGGCGACATCTATCCGGCGTTCAAGCCGCGCAGGCTCGAGGGCACGACCGTTGAAACCGAGGGGTTCCTCTATTTCGAGGCGGTGCCGCCCGGCACGCACACGCTGTCCGTCGAGCACGATCGGTTCGATTTCGTGCTCGTTCAATTGCCGTTCGGAGGAGAAACGACGCCCGCCAGGAAGACGTGGACAATACCGCCCTGGCCCGCCCCGGGAGTCCTGCCCGCGACCGATCCCGCGACCGATCCGGCCTACATCGAGCCATTCTCCGTCATCCCCGGTGGCGGACCAATAACGCCGGACAATCTCAACTTCGACCTGATCAGCGGCAGGTATCGCGCCAGTGGGCCGATCACGATCCGCGAACACCACTGGATCGAACCCGATGACGGCAGCGACCCGTTCTACGAACTGGTGAACACCACGGTCATGGAGGGGGATGATGCGGCTTTCGATTACGTGAAGACCGGCTATGCGGGCGGCCGGACCTTTGACTCCGTGTCCATCGTTCCGTTCGGCAGTTTCACGTTTTGGATCGGGAACTATTCGGGAAGCGCGGGCGGCGGCGCGCAGAGTTTCGATTCTTACGCTGGTGGGCCGATGGACAACAGCCTGGCAGTGGACGAGGAAACCGGGCTGCCCTCGGGAATCAGCCTGCCTATCTACGACAGCCTGAGCGGAGGCCCCGCCGAGACCTATCCGCTGCGAGTCACTGCGATCAACGACGCCGAACGCGACGGTGACCCCGTGCCTAACATTGCCATTAAGATCAACAATGGCCCGACGCTGCTGTCCGGCGGCGTGCGCCAGGTTTCGGAGCAGCCCATTGCGGAATTGTTCGAACCGGTCGAGATCACGAGTCCGCCGTGGACCGGCGTGCCCTCGGATGAAACGGCGTTTCTTTTCGACGAAAATGGCCAGATCGTGCTGGGCCCGGACTTCCGGCCGGTGATGATCAATCTAATGGCGCACGAGTTTCGTGATCTTAATGACACCGAAGGCGGGATCGATCTGGTGCCGGAACTCATCGTCTACATTCGCCGCGGACTTGAGGTGACCGGCAGCGTTACGAGCGTCGGCGAGGGCGCTCCGGGCATTCCGGGTGCGACGGTACTGGTGCGTGACCGCTTCGGCACGACGATCGGCGTGGCGAACACTGATGCCGACGGCAACTGGGCCCTGCCGGTCGGGGTTCCCGCTCTGCAGGACGATAGTCCGCCGGTCTATGTCGATGTGCGCGCGCCGGGCTACGCGCCGTGGCGGGAGCGGTTCTCGGCCGATGCGATCGACCCGACGCAGAACAAGCTTGCCGTCTCGGCGGCTCTTGCACCACTGCCGCCAGTGGAGATCGACGAGGCCATATTCGACCGCACGGGGCTCTTCCTGAGCGGCCTCTACTTCGCGCGCAATGCGGATGCGCTCAACGCTCTCAAGCTGACATGGGAAGCCACCTTCGACGCGGGCGAACAGACGGTCGAGCTGATCCCGTTCGACGACGAGAACGGCAACCCCGGTGAGCCCGAAGTCGTCACGGCGTCTAATCCGCCCGTGGCGGTGTATCTGGTGAACACGGTCGGGATCACAGGGCATCGCTACAATGCCACCCCGTCCGCCATCTTCAACCACAAGCCCGGCACCGAAGTTGATCAGGGAATGCTGCGCACCTGGCTCGAGGACGCGATCAAGCGGACGGTACCCAACGTGTTCCATACGCGCCCGGTGCAGCCGGAAAAGGTGGCGCTCACCGCGTACCATGCCACTGGCGAGATCCACATCTGGAAGCTGCCGCCGGTACCCTTCCGGCCGATAGTGGTCGTGAAGTCCGCCAATGGTACGCTCAGCATCCGCAGCGACTTCGCCGACCCCACGACTGCGACATCGGCGGGCGATGGAGATCCACTCCTGGACGGCGGCAGCGTCCCGTCGTGGCTGGCGACTGTGGCGAACGCGATGGGCTTCATGGGCGCGCTGCAGGACGCGGTCGGCGGAAATCCCACTCCCGAGCAGCGCCAGGAAATCTTTGACGCACTCGACGAGGCATTTCCCAGTGGCGCGCTGTCAATGCTGCCCGACTTCACTGCTGACATCACCACCGTGACCGCCAGCGGCAACGCTGCGGCAAGCGCTCTCGCCTACCGCTACGGGCTGAACCTGACATGGCGGGAAGGCATGAGCAATCCTTCCAGCGACTGGATGCGGTTCCTGTCCGATCCGCTCGGAGTCGAGTTCGAGGTCGGCGCGGAACTCGGTCTCGACAACAGCGAGGAACGCCCGTTCTTCCTGAATGGAAGCGGCAGCGTCAGCGCTGCGCTGAAACCGGAGAAGTTCGTCCCCAAGGTGCTGCGGCAGTTTTCGTTCGAGCCAAAGGCGACCGGCTCGGTGAATGGCGGCTTCGAAATCCAGTCGTCCGCGCCAACGGCGAAAGGGGGGCTCGATCTGGAGATCTCTGCGAACCTCGGAGCCACCGTGCAGACGACTGTTCCAATTAACCTCGCGCCGATCACCTCCAAAGTTCCCGCACCAGTCGGGCCCGTGCTGCTCGGCCTCGACCGCTCGAAGGTGCTGCAGTTGATCCTGAACCTGCGCGGTGGCGTCGGCATGAATGTCGAGCGCAAGTGGGACACATCGCAAGTGGGACAGTCGCAGATCGTTGGCGAACACGTGCAGATGATCAGCTATCCGCTGGGTGTATTGCACCGTGATCCACCCAATGTGCGGCTCGGGCTGGCCCTCGGCGGAGGCATCGAGATGCACCTGTTCAGCGGGTCGGTCGGCGCCGGCGTGGAACTGGCGCTGCAGGGGCCGGAGGAACCGTTCGGATTCTCCGCGATCGTCGCCACCCTGAGCGAGGACGGCTCGTGGCCGTATGTGCGCAAGCTGCAGGGCGAACTCGCGGCGAACGTCTATGCCTGGGTCGACGTCTGGGTGCTGCACTGGGAGAAGAACTGGAGCATCCCGCTCATCGACATCAACCCCGAGTTCACCACGGATCCGTCGTTTTCGTGGCAGCCGATGGACATCAGCCTCACGATGATTTCGCCCGCGACCGCGCCGCTGCCGGGCATTGCCGCAGGCAGCGGCACGCTGATCCAGGATTTCTACCCGACCGGGCGGATTGCGACAGCCAAGGCGGACACATCAGGAATGGGCTCCGAACTGCTGCTCTTCACCGGTATCAACGCTCAGGGACAGATGACCGTCGAGGCGATCAAGCGCACCTCTGGAGGGACGTTTGGCAGCAGGTCTGTGATTGCCTCCGCTGGCGGAGTCCTCGACGTGGCTGCTCAGCGATTGGGGAATGGCGAGTGGCTAGCAGTGTGGAGTGAACTGGACGCAGCAGACCTTGGCAAGCTAAGCCCAGGCTCGCGAGTACAGTTCGCCACCTCGGCAAATGGAACCACTTGGTCCGCAGCGCAGACGGTGGCGGCGTTCCCAGGCGAAGTCGTTTCGCAACTCCGTCTCGCGACAAATGGCGACACCACTGCACTCGGCATGATCCGTACCGGACAGGGGCCCACGTCCAGCCGCTTCGCGATCGACTTAGTGACGTTCGGAAACGGTGGCTCTTGGTCGGCCCCGGCTCCGGTCGTTGACCTCGCCACCATTGTCGCCTGGGACGTGGTGGCAGAGCCGGGTGACGCCCGCGCGTTCGTTCTCGCACATTCTGACGGCACAGAAGGGATCCGGTCTCTGCTGTGGAACGCTGGCGGCGGAGCCACCACCAACTTACCGCTCATCGAGGGAGTAGTCGCCGACTTGCACCTCGCAGGCGCGCCGCGTCGGCCAGCCATCGCTTACGCCGTTGCTGATCAGGGAACGATGGTTCGGGTGCTGAATGATCAGGGGAATGGATGGACTGAGCCCGCTGCCAGTCCGCTCATGGGGATATCCCGTGAAGTCTCGCTGCACCCGCTGCCCGAGGGTGCCGTGCATGGTTACCTTCTGACATCATCGCTGTCCGGAGGTATCGGCACGCTGAGCTATCGCTACCTCAGCGACGACGGCGCTGCCGCCACACCCGTCGTGATCGCTGAAGGTGCGCCGAACGGATTGTTCAGCGGCATTCGTGCTTATCCGAGGGCCGACGGCGCGGCAGTTCTCCTCTCGGTGCTCAGGAGCCGGAGCGGAGCTGACTCGGTCCGGCAGATGACCGTCAGCCCAGTCGCGGCGACAGTCGATGTCGAACTCATCAATCCCCGCCACAGCCCGCTCGCCGGGTTCAGCGTCGATGTGGTGGGCCAGCCCGAAACGACCTACCGCATCCTGCGCTCCGCCGATCTCCTCAACTGGCTCGACTACGGCACCGCCCAAGGTGGCGAAGTCTTCCGGGATCCCGATTCCGGCGACGAAAACTATTACCGCGTGAAGTGAGGAAGTGGAAGGGAGTAGCAGGGAGCAATTTTGCTGTTTAGTCATTTGCCCCCGAGTGCTTCCATTTCTTTCATTTCATTCCGCTGCCACACATACGTTGCTTTACAATCGTCTTGCAGGCCGCCTCAGTGACTCCAGATCCGATGGGTAGATGACTCTTGCGGTAACTGGCGTAGTTCATTCGCCTAAGGTTATTTTCATAATGTGAACTAGAACCGATACAGCTTTTCTCCCGAGTCTGGGTCCGTCGCTTCCTTGTGGAGCGAATGGACCCAGCGGAACTTCCCTTCGTCCTTTCCGACCTGAATGATGCCGCGATGCAAACCTCCGAAGCCATCGGCTGACTTCGCATTCGCTGCTTCAAGGAAGCCATGGACTTTGCGCAATACCGGTCCGTATGACACCAGCTTTTGTTCGAGGGTTGCTCTGGAATCGGTTGTTGGACCCGTCTGGATATTTCCTAACAGTGCTTCCATCAACTGAGCATCGTCCTGTACCACCTTTACCTCCGTCGAAAGGTTTGCCGTCCCGGTGACGACCAGATGGATCAGCTTCGATACGAACCGCAACACTGGAGCAACCTCTCTCAACCATGCTGAGGTCGCTTCAATTTCGTATACTCCGATCGTCGATCGATTTGCCGGACTCAGGATTCGCTCAATCGCGGGAACTGAGAGGCCGCTGTGCTCACAGTGGAGTTGCACTTGAAAACGCACCGTCCCGATCTTCCAGAATTGATCGGGCAATCGGTTGACGCGCACCAGCCGCGGGCCGTCTGCAGCGAGATCGTTGAACAGATCTGCTACCATCTGATAGCGTCGGTCCACCGCAGTGCAGGTATCACGGAAACCCACCGCGACCTGGCCCTCCATCGCGGTAAAGGAACCCAACATCTGCTCCTCCAATTGCGCTACTTCAGAAGCGATCTCAGCGAATTCACCTCCCAACGCGGCCAGAAGCGCTTCGTTCTCCGCTGTGATATGTTCGCGAATCGCCCCAGCCTCTTCAGTCACGACTGCGCTGACGGCTTTTCGCGTCCGCAATCCGTCTTCGCGAATCTCTTTCCCGAGGATCGATTCGAGCGATTCACCACTGAGATCCCTGAAGAGGTCGTCATGCTTACGGTTGCGGTCACGGTGATCCAGAGCATAACGAACCATATCACGGTAGGTACCCTGCTCGGAAATCCCCGGCATCAGGCCCGGCAGGCGCTGCTTGATTTGCGCAACGAACTCGTCCATCGAAAATTGCCGCATGAGGGATCGCATCTCTCTGTCTTCACCCATGCGTCCAAGCATGATGTGAGGCACGATCTTCACCAGCTTGCCCTGCGAGTTCTGGACGGGATGGGAATCGATCTGCTCGTCGTCCAGCTGCTGAAGAAAGCTATACAACACGCCCGTCTCTGGATCGTCTGGAAGCGGAACCCATTCCTCGACTTCCAGTCCTTTGCGAATGCGATTGGCCACTGTCAGGCTACGTCGAATCTGCTCAAGAATCGCTACCCTTCCGTTCTCTCTTCCCCACACTGCGATTTTGATGCGTTTTTCCTGGTCATGCAAAGTCACCCGGTAGGGATTCTCTCCCATCTGGTGAGAGACACCCTGTCGCCACAGTTGGCCGCTATCCGGTTCCAATTCCATGTGCACCATGAAACGACCGATCACACTGGTGGGCAGAATCCGGGGATAGCGGAGTTCGAAACGCAGTGCATCGGCCGGGATTTCATCCAACTCTGGTTCTGCCGTCGGCAGGGCATTAGGAACCAGATAGCGGTTTTCTGGATGCTCTGCGGTATTCACGAGCGGATGACACAGGGAAAACTGTTTCATCATCTCGAGGACAAAGCGCCCTGCTTGGGCGGGGTAGCGCAGGCTGTAGCGCTCACCTTCGCCAAGCCGTTTCTCCTTGCGCAACAGCCGTTCCAGCAATTCATCCAGGCGTCTCACGAGGGCGTCATTCAGAATACCTGCTGCTTCCTGTAGCTCGTCGCTAAGGAGCGGCGCGGCATTTA
>JAGROY010000033.1 GCA_020439995.1 Verrucomicrobiia bacterium | reverse complement strand
GCCCGCAAAAGCTGCACAGGATCTGCGTAAAGTTCAGGAGGCGCGCCACCCGTTTCAGTGATGGTAAACTCCACGGGGTCGTCGATTGAGAAGTAACCATCGTTCTCCAGAAAAAACGCAATGTAGTCACCCGCTCCCAACCCGGGCGAGCCAAACGTAACCGCACCATCGACGAATCCCTCGGCTCCCCCGGTTTGAGTGCCATTCGTGTAAAGCCAGATCGTGGACGCGCCGACGAACGAACCATCGATGGGCCCTGTGCCAGGATTGGAGTAAATACCGATCCAATCGAGCGAATTTCCAGGAGAACCGCTCCAGCTGGCCACAATCGGCTCGTTCACCACATAGCTGGGCTTATCAAGGCTGAATTCGGCATGCAACTGACTACACATCAACAACAAGGCGCACAGAGCGCGAAAAACCTTACCGTGTAGAGAGAGTCGATTCATCGGATGGAGTGGACGCAATAATGGTGAATGATTTCGAATCGCTGACAAGCTTCTTTGCAACGGTTTTGTCAACAGAAAGCCGGAGATTGCCCTTGTGATGACCGCAGATTGCAGCGTATATTTTCATCGATTCCGGGGCAAGTCACTCGCCTTCCCGTATTAAAAACCATTTCAGCTCATGCTTCGTAAATCTATCAACCGATCTCGAATGGCAGCCATCGCCGGAATCTTCGGCCTGGCCTTCGCACAAGCCCTCGATGCCGCAACTCTCTTCACCGATGACTTTGACAGCGCCCCCGTCGATGCAGGTCTCGGCTATTCTTACTGGGATGCACGGAATTCTGATCCCACTGCCTGGTCATCCACTGGCAGCTGGTGGTATAATTCCAGCTACGACTCTGGACGACGTCCTACTCCACGCAGTGGCACCCAGGCACTCCACGGGGGTGGCGATTACAACTGGGTGATCCTTACCGATACGTTCGCCGCGAACACGAAGTATACATTTTCGATGTGGACGCAGGGAGACAGCGATTCAACTGGTGACGCAGGAGCTGGCACCGACTCGGTCTGGGCCTACCTCTTCATTGGAGACGCTGCGGGGATCAACGTCGACGGGCGCCCAGGTGCGGACGGCAATTTTGATGCTAACAGTCTCTACGG
The DNA here is from genome assembly GCA_020439995.1 of Verrucomicrobiia bacterium. Classification (GTDB taxonomy): domain Bacteria; phylum Verrucomicrobiota; class Verrucomicrobiia; order Verrucomicrobiales; family DEV007; genus JAGROY01. The sequence continues at coordinate 14,510 of JAGROY010000033.1, read as the reverse complement.
TGTGCAATTTGCCGCCGATGGATTCACCGCAGAAACCGTCAATGTCGGTGGCGGCGAAATTAACGCGTTCTCTGGATTTGACCGCAGTGGTGACAGTTCTTGGAAAGAGGCATCGATCTCCTTCACCACCGGTGACGCCAGCGATCCCGCCGTCGGCAAGCCGATTGGCTTAGGCTTCTTTGGCAGAGCAGATGCCGCGATCGATGACGTGACTTTCAGCGCCACAGCCGTTCCTGAGCCCTCTGCGACACTATTGTCCGCCCTGGGAGGTATGCTGCTTCTCGGATTCAGGCGCTCACGCCGTAGCGAGTAATCGCACTTCACCATTTTTTCAGGGAACCGCCGGGAACAATGTCGCACTGACGCAGTTACCCCGGCGGTTTTCTTTTTACCCGCACCAGATCCACGCGACATTGGGCAAGGCGAAACGCAACAACCGCAAGGCAAGAGTAGCGAACGAACGCGAGGCAGCCCGCAACTCAGCAGCAGCAATGGCCCGTGACTTGCGTGGTGAACGCCCGACGGGAGCTGTAAAGCGTGCCGTCCTTGCATGGCAGGAGCACCGCTACGACGAAGCCATCGTGCTGTTCGAGCGTGCTCTGCAGCAAAAGCCCAACAATGTTCAACTTTTACTGGATCTCGGCCGCGCCTACGGACTGAGATACGATTACGACAAGGCCGACGAATATCTCGGGCGAGCTCTCAAATTGAGCCCCGACAGCCCAAGGGCAATGTTTGCCATCGGGGAGACCTACCGCAAGATCGCCCGGTTCGATCGTGCGGCTGAGTATTTCCGCAAGGCGACATTGCTGGCATCCGGGCAAGTGAACGCGCTGCTGCAACTGGCGGAAGTGCTGGAACGCCTGCACGCACTGGACGAAGCGGTACGCGCGGTAGCTGATGCCTTGCGGATGGATCCGGCTCATCCCAACGGGCTCTTTCTTCGGGCAAAACTGACTCGCCGCCGTGGCGATTCGCCCCAAGCGGCGGCACTGTTGGAGGAATTTCTCGCGATGCCTCCCGTTCGACTTCTCGAGCCACGCTGGCGCGCCTGGTATGAACTGGGTAACATCCGCGACAAGGAAGGCAACTACGACGAAGCGATGCGTTGTTTTCTTAAAGCGAAGCAACTGCTGCAAAAGCAGGGGCGAGCCATGCTCGACGGCACTGCATTCACATTGCAAAAAAACACGGAACTGTTGTCGACCATCACCAGTGACCACTTCAAACGATGGAACGCAGAGCGGTTTGCCCCCGAGCAAAATGTCGCCCTCCTCTGCGGCCACCCGCGGTCAGGAACGACTCTCATCGAACAGGTGCTCGATGCCCATCCTGGCCTGGTCAGTGCCGATGAAACTAACATTATGAGCGACGAAGCCTACATCCCGCTCGGCAATCATTTTCCCGTTACTGTCACGCCGACCGACATGCTCGACCAGTCGGCACCCGTGCATATCCAGCAGGCCCGCGACACCTACATCAGCATGACCGAGGCCTTTTTACGGGAGCCGCTCGACGAGCGTGTGCTATTGGACAAGAATCCCGAACTGACGATGATCCTGCCTGCGATTGTGCGTATGTTTCCTGAGATCAAGGTCATTGTCGCCCTGCGCGATCCCCGCGATGTGTGCCTCAGCTGTTTCATGCAACCGCTACCCATGAACTCAGTAAGTGCGAGCTACCTGTCCATCGAAAGCACCTTCAAGAAATACGCTTCGGTGATGGACACCTGGCTTCACATACGGCCGATGTTACAAGCCCCCTGGATGGAAACCCGCTACGAAGACAACGTGGTAAACCTCGAAAAAGAAGCGGCCACTGCACTGGAATTCCTCGGCCTGCCATGGGATCCTCAAGTTCTGAATTTCCACGAACGCGCCCGGCAAAAACACGTGCGCTCCCCTACTTACGAGGCAGTGACCCAACCAGTGCACAACCGCGCCGTAGGCCGATGGAGAAACTATCAGAAATTCATCGAACCGCATCTCAATATACTCGGGCCCTACGCCGATGCGTTCGGCTACGATAGCTGACAGGTGAGTTATCAGGGTTCGTTCGTCAACATTGTCTCAAAGTGAGATTCCAATAGCTCAAAGCCTTGGGCTCTGCGACTGCGGGAAGCTGCAGCCAGATCCATGGTGTCCCAGAACCAATTGTTGCCGATCTATGATCAAACCTCGTGAGGTGATGAATTCTTACGGAATACGCACTGCCGATTCCGCATCAAATCTATGTGCGGCCCATTTTGGCGGGAAGCACGCAAATTGAATTCAAACAAAACCAATATCTATTACGGATTATGACTAAAATTATCGCTACCCTCACTTGTTTTGTCGCCATGGCTGCCAGCGCGTTCGCTGGCGAGTATCCAGACATCAGCATCAAAGAGCTGAAAGCTGCCATCGCCGACAAGAAAGTTGTCGTAATTGATGTCAACGGCTCGGAGTCCTTCGCCAAGGGCCACATTCCCTCCGCTGTGGACTTCGCTGCGAATTCGAAAGAGTTGGCAAAAGTTCTTCCAAAAGACAAGAAGGCACTTGTTGTAGCCTATTGTGGCGGCCCTTCCTGCAGTGCATACAAGCAAGCTGCAACCGCGGCTGAGAAGCTTGGCTATACAAATATCAAACATCTCTCGGCAGGTATCTCCGGCTGGATGCAAGCCGGTGAAGCTACCGAGAAAGCAAAGGCAGCGGACGCGGCGAAGGGCTGATTGTTCTCGGATTCCGATTTCGTTCGATGGGCGGCGGGTGGCTGATAGTCGGCCACCCGCCGTTTCATATTTACAGATATGCGCAACAATCCTTTTCCGGCAGCACAGGCTCTCTTAGCCACCTTGTTCTTTTGCGGATGGGCAGGCAGCTCCGATAGCCGAGCGGATGAACCGGCTGTTGGAATCGACATTGCGGGACTGCTCGAAGTCGATTCCGCCGCGCATCGCTACTGGGATCGACCGCTGCACGATCCTTTCTCCGCATTTCGCGTTCAAGTCGACGCTGGCACGGTAAACCTTGATCGCAGCAGTGAGCGGGCATTCGTCAGTAGCCTGCTCGATGCTCTGCAAATTCCTGTGTCATCACAGATGCTCGTCTTTTCGACCACCAGCCTGCAACTTAGCCGTATTTCCCCATCCAATCCCCGGGCGCTCTACTTTAATGACGATGTCTACGTGGGCTGGGTGCCAGGAGGACGGATTGAGATCGCTTCGGTGGATCCCGACTTGGGTTGCGTGTTCTATATCTTCGATGTGCCCCGAAGCAACACTGAGGCACTGCAGATTGAACGCTCTACCCGCTGCATGAACTGTCACGCTGGCACAGAGACGAGAGACGTGCCGGGAATCAATATCAAGTCCGTCGTTCCCGGCCCACGCGGCGGCAGCCTGGATGCATTCCGCATTAACGAGACCGGCCACACCATACCATTGAGTGATCGCTTTGGCGGATGGCATCTCACCGGGAAGCATGGCATTGAGAAGCACTGGGGGAACATCATTGGAAAACTGTGGCAGGGTGAACTTTCCACCACTCCCCTTGAGCCAGGAGACCGTTTTGAGTGGGCCCGCTACCCAGCTGCAACGAGTGACATTCTTCCGCACCTGGTTCACGAGCATCAAGCAGGATTCGTGAATCGCGTAGTCGAGGGCACGTATCTGGCACGGGCATTCTTACACTCCAATAGCGGAGCACCTCTTACAAGCACACAAGCCGGGATCCTGGACCACCACGCGGAAATCATCGTGCGCTACATCCTGTTTGCTGAAGAAGCCGCGCTTCCACCGTCCGGAATCCAGCCAGATCCCGAGTATTCGGATGCCTTCGCTTCGAAAAGACTCCCAAGTCGCAATGGCACCTCTCTGCGTGACCTCGACCTCCGCACGCGAATGTTCAAGTTCCGCTGTAGCTACATGATCTACTCACGCCTTTTCCAGGCAATGCCGTTGCCACTCATGGAGCGCGTTCGCCAGCAAATGATTTCTGCGTTGCAAGCCGAGAACGCCGCCCCTGCATTCGATTATCTGCCAGTAGATGAAAAGGCCGCCATCCGATCGATTCTGGAGGACACTCTTCCAGCGCTTGGAATCAAAGAGTGATCCGGAACAACACTGGGGCTCCCGGAAAAACTGATGAATTTCAGAATTTGCTGAATTCACAAAATAGGAATTGCGATGTCTTGTTGCGTCTGGATGGAAACATTCGCCACCAATCGCATCTCCCCTACCAATGTACCGTCTCGTGATAGACCGTCTCAAATTGCGCCACCACTAGGACCATTGCGCTACGCTCATCGTCCCAGGATGCTGTCGCGGTGTAGCCCATTCCAGCTGGGAATTCGAGGTGATCACCGACCAGTTTCGCCGGGTGCGGGCCATTTTCATCGACCAATGTCCACGACTCACCTGTCCGGGAAATATTGGCGAATGCGCCTTCCTCTCCAGCCCATTCTCCGATCAAGCGACTAGCGGCCTCTGGAATTGCCACAGGCTCTGGCGGCAGGGAGGAATTTGATTGGCCCCATTGCCGTATCCCCCATACCGCACCAACGATGAGAAGCAGACCGAGCAATGTAGAGTTTTTCATAGAATGAGATTCGATGGACAATGGAACTATACCGCCAAATCGAGAGTTTGCCATCCGGGTGAGCACCAGAATGGCAGACCGATACGAATCTCCAAGCCCACAGGATCTATGAGATGTCCCTTACCAATCCGTGGGTTGGTAGTCTTTGAGAAACTTGCCCCAGACGTGCTCCCCTGTACGAATTCCATTGATGATCGGATCTACGATGCGGGCCGCGCCATCGACGATATCCAGAGGCGGGTGGAAGCGGTGTTCGTTTACTTTTCGCTCGGCTATCTGGACAGGATCCTCGTCCGTTACCCATCCGGTATCGACGGCGTTCATGTGGATGCCGTCGGCTTCGTACTCAGCTGCCGAGGTGCGCGTCATCATATTCAGCGCAGCCTTGGCCATGTTCGTATGCGGGTGGCGAGTGGTTTTGAATTTGCGATAGAACTGGCCCTCGACCGCTGAAACATTCACAATGTGCTTATCCCTCTCGGGCGTCGACGTCATCAGCGATTTCAATCGTGCATTGAGAACGAAGGGCGCAACGGCATTGACCAGCTGGGTCTCTAACAATTCTACCGAAGAAACCTCGGCAAGCATCAGCCGCCAGGAGTTTCGATCCCGTAAATCAATCTGCTGGCGATCCTGATCGAGCCGTCCCTCTGGAAACAGGTGAGCCTGTGCCTCGGCTTCTTCCGGCAGAAGAGCGGCCTGGGAAAGTTCCGCCGCATGGGTCAGCCCGGTGAGCATCGGCCCCGGCGAATTACCTTCCGGCAGCAATGCATAGCCGCGCAGGCCTTCGTAAGCACCGAGCAGATTCGCTGCGCCTTCCGGCAATTGCTGCAGCGCGCCGGTCTCCTCATCCATCATGTGACGATAAAAATCAGGCGGGCGGCGCACGGTCTGACAAGCATTGCTGATGATAAAGTCGAGTCGGTTACGAGTATCCTGCAGGTGACGGCAAAAAGCCTCGACACTGGGCGTGTGGCGCAGATCGAGGCCAAAAATTTCCAGGCGGTCTCCCCATTGATGAAAGTCTTTCTCCCCTGAATAGCGCTTCGCCGCATCGCGAGGGAAGCGGGTGGTCACGATCAGATGAGCGCCTGCTCTTAGCAATTTGATACCGGCCTGATAGCCAATCTTCACCCGCCCGCCCGTCAGCAGCGCCACCCTTCCACGCAGGTCAGCAGTCTCGGTACGTTTGCGGTAGTTCAACTCTGCGCACTGCGGACAAAGTTGGTCGTAAAAGTGATGCACCTGCGAGTAGTCTTGCTTGCAGATGTAACAATTCTGCGGCGCTAACACTTCTCGAAAATCTGGATCATCTACTTCCTTTTGTTCAAAGGCGAGCGGCGGGTAAACGTTCGGCGTTGTAAAAATATTTTGAGCCCGCAGTTTCCGGATGCCTGTTTGCTCCAGTACTTCCTGGTCGCGCTGAATCTTTGCCGCCTTACGAGCGCGGTCACGCTGCTTGGTCTGCCGCCGCCGCTGCTTCACGTCCGGGCAGAACACCTCGCCTGCCGCAGCGATCAAACGGAGCTGATCCTCGTTTGGCAGAGCATTGAGCAATGCCCGGTCCGCAGCAATCGCCTCCATCGTCTCGAGCGCATTGCGCAGCCGATCATCGGAGATTTTGTCAGAACTCCCCTGCCCCGCCATCACTTCTTCTTCCCTTTCTGTGATTCTTCAGCGAAGTCAACATCCCGGTAGAGTTGCTCGATTTTCACTCTGGCCCACTGTGTCTTGCGAAGAAATTTGAGGCTGGACGAGATGCTCGGATCATTGGCGAAACAACGGATGCGGATCCTGTCACTCATTTCCTCCCAACCCAACTTGTCGACCAGCCGATTCAACATCATCTCCAGCGTCACCCCGTGCATCCGATCCTTTGGGTTGGGATTCGCAGTGCGTGGAGTCGCGTTCGCGGCAGTCTCAGTGGGGCTTTCTTCGTTCATCTGGGGCCACTGAAACGTCAAATCCCGGCTTTGTCACCCCCTGGACGCACATTTAATCCAGCGTCATATTCCTCGCATTCGTGGCAAGATCGATCAAGGTGCAGACACCGCATTCCTCACCATGTCGCATCCATTTACTGAACTCGGGATCCCTGCAGACCTTATCAAAGGCCTGAAGGAACTGAACATCGTCACTCCCACCGCCGTCCAGCGGGAAGCCATCCCTTTCCTCATGGAGAATGGTGGCGACCTCATCGCCCAGGCTCAGACCGGCACTGGCAAGACCGCAGCATTCGGCCTTCCGCTGCTGACGAAGATCGATCCCGAGCGTAAAGAGATTCAGGGACTGATCATCGCACCCACCCGAGAGCTGGCGAAGCAGATCGGCAAACAGTTGTTCCGCTTCACTAGATACTCGGCAAAGATCTTCGTAGAAGTGGCCAGTGGCGGTGACCAGATCGACAAACAAATCGCCGCGCTGCGTCGCCCCACACACATTGTCGTCGGCACCCCAGGGCGACTCCTTGATTTGCTCGGCCGCAATGCCCTCAACCTCGGATCCGTGAAGCACCTCATTCTCGATGAAGCCGATGAAATGCTCAGCATGGGGTTCAAAGAGGAACTGTCCCAGATCATCAGCCTTACAGAAAATCGGAAGAGCACCTGGCTATTCTCCGCTACTTTCCCGCCCTCGATTCATCCTCTCATCAAGGACTGCATGTCGCTGGATGCGCACTCGCTGAAGATCGACGCCACCCACGTGGTCAACCGTGACATCTCACATCAATACGCAGTGTGCGATCGCGGCGACAAGACGGACTTCATCAGCAATTACCTCATCGCACAAAAAGACCAGCGCGGTCTGATCTTCTGCCGAACCAAGGCTGGTGCGATCAACTTGACTAACCAGTTGATCAGCCAGGGCCTGCCCGTGGATGTCATCCAGGGAGACCTCACGCAAAAGGAACGGGACAAAGTGATGCGTGCCTTCAAAAAAGAACGTGTCCAGTTCCTCGTAGCCACCGATGTCGCCGCGCGCGGCATCGATGTCGAAGCCCTCTCATTCGTCATCCATCACCAACTCCCGGACCAGACCGACTACTACACCCACCGCAGCGGCCGCACCGCACGGGCGGGCCGGAAAGGCATATCGATCGCACTCATCGAACCCGCGGAGCGGCACCGGATCGGTCGACTAGAGCAGGCACTAAAGTTGTCGTTTCGAGAGTATCAGGCGGGGAGTTGAGCTAAGGCTCAAACTGCGTTCATTACTATTCAAAGCTTGCTGCCGCTTCTGCTGCAAGCGTTAACCGCGCCACCTCCAATCTCCAGCGCTGACACTATCCAATCTAACGAAAAACGCTGTAACCATTCCCGCGAAAATCTTCCTGCTGCGATTCAACCACGCCACCGGTCTGGATTCAAGAACTTCACCTGTCTTTCGCTGTTTGATTTGAGCGACACCCGGCTCTTCAGACTGCGAATGTAGTACTGGACGGCGAGCCGGAGGTGTTCTACTACTGGGATTCCCTGAGGCGCAACCTCGGGATTTTAGCGACTATGAGTGACCTCCTAACAGCACTTGAAGATACCTTCCGTCAGGCCGGGTGGCAGTTTCGTCGTGTCGAAAAGCGGGAAGTGATCGAAGCAGATTTTGAGGCGCATCATACGCGGGTGCGGGTGCATGCGCAGGCTTTTGCGGAGATTGGAGCTGTTTCGATCGGAGCGCATCTGTCGAACAAAGTGCCGCAGTCGCGCGCAGGCATTGTGGCGGAGATACTCATGCGCACGAATGAAGAACTGACACTGGGAAATTTTGAACTGCTCTGGGATTCCGGTGCCATTTTGTTTCGGGCGACGAATGTGTTCGGCCACAACAAGCTGGATCCACAAATTGTCGCCAGCCTCGTGCATTCCGCAGTGGCGGAGGTGGACCGGCTGACGCCCTTTATTGCTCTGGCGCTGTCCATGAGTCAGGAGGAGTTGTCTGTGCTCAATGTGAAGATGTTCCTGATGCGCGAAGATCTGCTGCCACCGGTGCCAGATCCGGACGCCCCGGACTATGAGGCAGAAGCTGACGTAACGAAACTCTGCAACTGATCCCTTTTCCCCAATGAGTCGTCAGTTCTACATTCTGCGGCACGGAAAAAAAGAGGGGCCGCTGACAGAAGAAGAAGTGCTGGATTCGCTGGATCTCGGTGATGTCCTGCCCGATGATGACTGCATCGACATCAAAACGGGGCGGACGCGGCGGGTGGGTGATGTGTTTCAAATCGTCGGCAGCGGATCGCCACCAACGCAACGACCGGCAACAGCGATCAGCAGCCCCGTTTCCCCCGGCGAACCACCACTCTCTCGACAACCAAAGCCGACCCCTAAAGCGCAGCCCAAACCGCGCAAGTTGCTCTACTTTGGGCATCCGTCACTACTGACTTACTGGCGGAGTTTTGCTCTGGGAATTGCCGTTGCCTTGGGCGGCTACTACGGCAGCAGCTACACTGGATACTTAGGACTGGCAGGGTGGCTTTCAGCATCACTCATTCTCATCTACATTCTCATTCACCGCTCAAGCCGCGACTATTTTGTCAGTCCGCTCCGAGTGGAAGTGGTGGACGGAATCTTTTCAAAAAACTCGAAGGAAGTCCGAATCGAGGACATACGCGCCATCAATGTGAAAACGCGCGGAGTTACCGGATTACTGGGAGTGGGCACCGTGGAATTCGCCAGCGCCGGTGGAGAAGCCATCGATGTCGCCTTTGTAAACGTCGGCCGTGCCCATAAGGTGAAACAACTGGTGCGCCGGGTGCAGGACAAGACGCAGCAGAATCACCAGGGCGCCGCCGAGTCCGGTCTGTCGGCTTGATCGATAATGTGAGACCAATCGATCTCCCAGATCTCTCACGCAATAATCTCTTTCACCACCCGCGCGTCTTCGACTCCTGTAAGTTTCTGGTCGAGGCCTTGATAAGGAAAGGTCAACTTGCGGTGGTCAACGCCTAGCAGATGGAGCATGGTGGCATGAAGATCGCGAACGTTCACTGGATCTTCGACGACGTTGTAGCTGAAGTCATCGGTCTTGCCGTAGTGGATGCCGCCTTTGATTCCTCCTCCGGCGAGCCAGCCTGAAAAGCAGCGCGGGTGGTGGTCGCGACCGTAGTTGTCGCGGGTGATGTTACCCTGACCGTAGACAGTTCGACCGAACTCACCAGCAAAGACAACCAGTGTGTCGTCGAGCAAGCCGCGCATCTTGAGATCTTTCAGCAACGCAGCGGTCGGCTGATCGACGTCCTGGCATTGGCCTCGCAGATTCTCGGGCAGCCGCGTGTGGTGATCCCAGCCGCGGTGGAACAACTGCACGAAGCGCACATTGCGCTCGGCCATGCGCCGGGCGAGAAGGCAGTTTCTGGCGTAAGAGCCTGGCTTGGAAACTTCCGGCCCATACATATCGAGCACTTCTTTCGGCTCCATGGAAATGTCCGTGAGTTCCGGCACCGATGCCTGCATACGGAATGCCATTTCCTGCTGGGCGATAGTTGTCTGGATCTCAGGATCGCCGATTTCAAGGTAGTGTTTGGCGTTCACCTCAGCGAGTGAATCCAGCATGCGACGGCGGACGTTTCGATCGATCCCTTTGGGGTTGGACAGGAACAATACGGGATCGCCGGTGGTCTGAAACGAGGCACCCTGATGCTTCGAAGGAAGGAACCCACTGCCCCAGAGCCGCGCATAGAGCGCCTGAACATTCACCTTTCCACTCCAGAATGCCGACGGCATGACGACGAAATCGGGAAGCTCTTTATTGAGTGAGCCAAGACCGTAACTCAGCCAGGAGCCCATGCTCGGCTTACCCGGAATCTCAGTGCCGGTGCAAAACGAAGTCTTCCCAGGATCGTGGTTGATCGATTTGGTGATGAATGAATGCACGAGGCAGAGGTCATCCGCCGACGCCGAAAGGTGCGGGAGCAATTCGCTCATCCACACGCCGCTCTTCCCTTGCTGGGAAAAGTTGAACATCGTCGGAGCGATCAGCTGTTCCTTGCCACGCGTCATCGCAGTGACCCGCTGACCGTTACTTACCGATTTCGGCAGCTCGGTCTTGAACAGTTTTTGCAGATCCGGTTTGTAGTCGAAGAGATCGACCTGACTCGGCGCACCGGCCATGAACAGAAAGATGACCCGCTTCGCCTTCGCCTGAACGTTCGGCTGGGCAGCGAGGCCACGGCTGGAAATCAAAGAAGCCAGCGCCGATGCACCAAGGCCCATGCCAGTATTCAACAGGAATGACCGGCGCGATTGAAGATTACTGATATTGCTCAATGGATCAGTCATAGTGTCACTCCCGTGTTTTGGTGATATCGAGGTTGTAGAGCGTATTGACGATCACCGTCCACGCAGCGAGTTCTGCTTTCTTGTGCGGCCCGTCCAGCTCCAATCCGCTGCAAATCTGATCGGCCAAATCCGGCATCCTGACATAGCTCTCAAGCAAATCATCCAGCAGTTTCTGGAAGATTGCCCGCTCTTTGTCATCCGGCAGTTTTGAAGTCACTGTCTCATAAGCGTAGTCCATCCGGTGCGCTACATCAGCGTTGGACGGATCCAGAATCTTTTGCGCCAATGTGCGCGCCGCCTTCAGGTATTCACTTTCATTGAGAAGCAAGAGGGCCTGCGAAGGTGTGTTCGTGCGCTCACGACGCGCGACACAGGCGTCGCGGACCGGGGCATTGAGAATCGTCATCTGCGGTGGCGGCATCGCCCGCTTCCAGTAGGTATAGACGCTCCGCCGGTAGATCGACTCGCCGGTGTCCGGCTCAAAGTGTTCGCCGATCATGGTGACGGCTTTCCAGAGGCCATCCGGCTGGGGTGGTTTGACGCTTTTCCCATACATGGTGTTCGAGAGCAGTCCGCTCGTTGCCAGGATCTGGTCACGAACCATCTCCGCATCCATTCGGAATCGCGATCCCCGCGCCAGCAACCGGTTCTCAGGATCCCGAGCAAACTGCTCCGGCGTGCCGATCGAAGACTGGCGGTAAGTTCTGGACATCACGATCTGCTTCAACAGTGCCTGGATATCCCAGCCTGATTCCATGAACGAAACGGCGAGATAGTCGAGCAACTCTGGATGACTGGGAACTTCGCCCTGCGCACCCAGATCCTCGGACGTTTTCACCAGTCCTACGCCGAAGAACTGCTGCCAGAAACGGTTCACCGCCACGCGCGCCGTAAGCGGATTCTCAGACGCGACAAACCAATTGGCGAGATCCATCCGCGACGCCGTTTCGCCAGCCTTCTTCATCGCGGGGAGAAACCCGGGAGTGTTGCGTTCCACCAGATCGCCGGGCGCATCGTATTGCCCGCGAATCATGATGTTCGCTGCCCGGATATCTTCCCGCTCCTTCATGACCATCGCGTGCGCCACCTGGCTGTCGATTTGATCACGCTCCTTTTTATACGCCTTCTGTTTCGCGACAAACTCGTTCGCTAAGTCTTCAAGCTTGGCCTTCAGGTCGGGCTCAGAGGCAGCAATCTCCCCGCCCTCCTTCATCATTTCCGCCGCCCTTCCCAGCTCGTCCAACCTTGTTTCAAGGGCACTGAGCTCCTCGCGCTGCTGCGGTGTAGGCATCGAAATGAATGGCGGCTGCAACCCGTTCTTTGGATTGCTCTCGGTTTCCGGTTCCGCATCGAGGTTATTGAAAAAAGCGAACAGTGAGTAAAAATCCTTCTGGGTGAGCGGATCATACTTGTGGTCGTGACAGGTCGCGCAATGAACCGTCATTCCCATGAACGCGGTGCCGACTGCGGTCACCCGGTCGACCACATTCTTATAGAAGCTTTCCTCCGGCAGTGCGGTTCCGCGGTCGATGATCAAATGCAACCGATTGAACCCCGATGCCACCAGCTGATCATTCGTCGCGTCCGGGTAGAGGTCACCAGCGAGCTGATAGCGGACGAATTCATCGTAACTCAGATTGTCGTTGAAGGCGCGGATGACCCAGTCGCGATAAGATATGAAGTTACGATAGAAATCCTTGTGCATGCCATTGGTGTCAGCGAACCGCACCAGGTCCAACCAGTAGCGGGCCATGTGCTCGCCATACTGCTTGCGGCTCAGCAGGCGATCCACCAGCGCTTCGTAAGCCTTCGGGCTCTTGTCAGCCAGGAATGCCTGCACTTCCTCAAGGCTCGGAGGCAGCCCGGTAAGATCAAAGGTCACGCGGCGGATCAGTGTTCGTTTGTCCGCATCCTCTGATGGCTTCATCCCCTCCGCCTCTAGCCGGGCCAGCACATGCAGGTCAATCGGCTGGTCGCTCCAATCCTTTTCCGTCACTTCTGGAGCTTCCGGCAACGATGGCGGCACGAATGCCCAAAAATCATCGAACTTCGCCCCACCTTCGATCCAGCGTCTGATGATTTCCTGCTCACTTTCGGTAAGCGCCTTCTTCTGCGATTTCGGAGGAGGCATCAAATCGTCAGCATCGGTCGACGTAATCCGATACCACACTTCACTGTCATCGATCGAGCCCGGCGCAATGGCCGTGGAATCCTCGTGCGTGCGATAGGCACCGTCGGCACCGTCCGGTAGATCGAGCCGGAGCTTGGCTTTCCGTTCATGCGCATCCGGGCCATGGCAAGCGAAGCAACGATCGGACAATATTGGTCTAACGTCACGATTAAACGAGATTTCCCCGGCACGGATGCCGGAGAGAGAAATCACGGTTACAACAGCCCACTTTAGAATCGGCATACAGTGCTGAAAGGTCGTTCGCGGTCTCATCGGGTTTACTGTAGTATCTCAATCTTGGAACGTCACGGAAAGAAATCGTGCAGCAAACGCAGTCTTGTTGATCATCATCCTGTTTGCGAATAGTTGCCCATGCGCCGTCACCATTCTCTGTCATTCACACTGCAAATATTGCTGCTGTTTTCAGCTTCAGCTTCATTGCCGGGTGATGAACCACCATTGCCAGATCCACTCGTTTTCAACGATGGTCACCGGGTCGAAACAAGAGAGGACTGGCAGCACCGCAGAAATGAAATTCGCGACATGCTGCTCAGCATCGAATATGGAAGCATGCCACTGGCCCCTGAAAAATGGAATGCAGTGATCACTTCCGAAAATGAAGCCTTCAGCGGAAAAGCCATCGATAGACGAGTAACCCTAACATTCGGCGAAGGAGAGAAGGCATTCACCATGCGTGCAGGGTTTCTCATTCCTGACCGGCCAGGAAAGTTCGCAGTGGTGATCAAGAATGATGTGGCGATCGGGCACGTGTCGATCGCCGAGCGGCTCATTGAACAGGGCTACATCGTCGCCGAGTATGTGCGAACCGATCTCGATCCGGATGAATCAAACATTACCGGCCCGGCGCAAAAAGCGTATCCGGCCGAAGACTGGGGCACACTGGCCGTCTGGGCATGGGGCGGGATGCGCATCATCGACTACGTTATGGGATTGCCGCAGGTGAATGGTGAACAGATCGCAGTTTTCGGACATTCAAGAGGAGGCAAAGTCGCCCTGCTCACGGGTGCGCTGGATGACCGGATCGCGGTAAGCCTCCCCAACGGATCAGGCGCGGGAGGCGCGGCGCTCTACCGCAATCAGGGCCCGAAGGCCGAAAGCCTGGCCGCGATCACAGATCCCGCTCGCTTCGGCTACTGGTTCAGCTCCATGCTTCGTTCCTTTGCAGGCAAAGAGGAGACACTGCCTTTCGATCAGCACTTCCTCCGTGCCCTGGTCGCACCACGTGCGGTATTTTCCACAGATGCCCGCGGTGACCTCTGGGCCAATCCTCAAGGGACACAGGAAGCCTGCGACGCAGCTGCATCCGTCTATGCATTTCTCGGTGCACCAGAATCGGCAAATGCCTGCCATTTCCGCGATGGGGAACACGACGAAACCGCAGAAGACTGGAAAGCCGCTCTCCGTTTTATGAACGATCTTTTCGGCAAGTGACTAGTCCCGGAAAACCTGCTTGTCAGCGGATATCTGGCC
>JAGROY010000271.1 GCA_020439995.1 Verrucomicrobiia bacterium | reverse complement strand
GAATCGGGTGGGGACCGCGCTGGCCGCCGCTCAGTATTGGCGAGGCGCTGGGTTCGACCGCGAAAGCTTTCAGATCCGGGAAGTGCTCCTTCAGCACTTCGGCGCAACCGGTGATGTGGCCGCCGGTGCCGACTCCGGTAATCATGAAATCGAATCCTTCTGGAAAGTCGGAGAGGATTTCCTGCGCCGTGGCGCGGCGGTGGATTTCCACATTGGCGGGATTTTCGAACTGCTGCGGCATCCAGGCATTCTCAGTTGCAGCCAGAATTTCCTCTGCTTTCGCGATCGCACCTTTCATTCCCTTCGCTCCCTCAGTTAGAACCAGATCGGCCCCGAGCATTGCGAGCAAGGTGCGGCGCTCAACACTCATGGTGTCCGGCATTGTTAGAATCAGCCTGTAACCTTTGGCCGCCGCCACGAACGCCAGCGCAATGCCGGTATTACCACTGGTCGGCTCAACAATCGTGGTCCCCGGCTTCAGATCACCGCTCGCTTCCGCAGCCTCGATCATCGCCATGCCAATGCGGTCTTTAACGCTTCCAAGAGGATTAAAGAACTCGCACTTCAAGGCGACAGTGGCATCCACGCCGTCAGTTACGCGATTCAATTTAATGAGCGGGGTGCCGCCAACGGTTTCGATGATGTTGTTAAATATTCTGCCCATAGGAAGTTTGGTTGTGTAAGGTTTCAAGACTGGATACCATTAACCGCTTTAGTGCAAGACTTCGATCACCACGTCCCAGACCAAACGTGATCGATGATCCTCTCCCGAGCGCGCTCAACGCTGAAAAATAATGCACTATTTTTACCGCTTTCCACTTGCCAAACTGCCGAATTGGGGACTTTAGAATGGAACACTCAAGAAGACCTCTATGTCAGACCGAATTCCAGCAGCCGAACTTAAATCTTGGATCAAAAGAATCCCCGAATGGGATTTGGAGGAGAAATCGATTCTGCGCACTGTCGAATTTGATTCATTCATGGAAGGCATTGACTTTGTGAACAATGTCGCAGAGATCGCGGAGGATGCCCAGCATCACCCTGATATCGATATCCGCTACGGTTCAGTCACTCTTTCTCTGACCACTCATGACAAAGGCGGACTCACTGCCAGCGACTTTGAGATGGCGAGCCGCATCGACACTCTGATTGATTAGCTTCGGGCAAATCCCCGTGAGCTCACCTCGGGAGGTGAGCGCCTTAACTCGGCCTTTGGCCATCTAGTCGCCGCTGGCCGCTGCCTGGGGAGAACTTGCTATTGCTCCTTCGTGCACTTGGCGGTTTCCTGGAAGCCAGCCCCTAACCGACCGCGTGGCCGACCAGAAAGCTCGCCTTTTGCCCCCGCTTTGTTCCGGGGTGGCTGGATCTCGCCGAGCATTTGCTCGGTTTGAATGCGCCTGATCACCTCCACTGTCTTGGCAGATCTGCCATCGGCCCAATTGGAAAATTGCCTCACGCTTAAATTAATTCGCATTTTTAATCCACATTTTTAAAAAAATGTGCAAAAACGCGATTGCGCACATCGCACCTGCCGTGTATAATTTTCGTAACTAGCAGATTTGCCCGATTTACGACATCCACAACGACTACCATGATCACAAGTTTAATCCCACAGCAAATCGTCGCATTCGGCGAGCGCACGTTAAAGGCCACGAGCGGAAAGCTCTGGGCGACGGGCAAGGCGAAGCGATCCATGGATTTGATCGTTGGCGCAGCACTCCTCGCAGCGACAGCACCCGTCCAACTGCTGGCGATTGCTGCTTTGAAAACACTATCTGGCCGGTGCCTGAAAAGTGAAAAGAAAACCGGGCAAGGCTGTCGACCATTCGAGCAGTATGAGCTCGACCTGGACGGCCTCGGCCCGCAAATGCTGGGCCTGAAGCTCTTCTTGATGCGCTGGGGCATCACCGCATGGCCACAACTGGTGAATGTGGTGCGCGGCGAGATGAGCCTGGTAGGGCCGGAAGCAGTTCCCTGCAACGAAGGCGAACGCTATCGCTATGAGATTCCTAACTACGGAGCACGAAATTTCGTCCGCCCCGGCATGACCGGAGCAGCACAGCAAGTCGGCTTGGGCGGCAGACGGGATATCCGCAAGCGCGCTGCCCACGATGCCCGTTACGTCAGCAAAGCAACACTCAAAGACGATCTGAGGCTCTTAAAGTCCGCCGTGTTCCCTAAGCGAGCCTGATCACAATCTACCGATTCGATCAGATCTGAGCTGCCCCCCCCTCAACTGGGACGGACAGTTAATCGAGATTTCGGCGCAGATTCGCTACCGTGTAGGCCGGATCGTCCGGGAGCACCTCCACGTCGACCATGGAGCCCGCATTTTGCAACATCCTCCGACAATCCGACGACAGGTGACGCAGCCGCAAGTTTTTGCCAGCGCTGCGGTAACGTTCGGCCAGAGCATTAATCGCTTCGAGGCC
The DNA here is from genome assembly GCA_020439995.1 of Verrucomicrobiia bacterium. GTDB lineage: Bacteria > Verrucomicrobiota > Verrucomicrobiia > Verrucomicrobiales > DEV007 > JAGROY01. Next base: position 4,831 of record JAGROY010000271.1, on the reverse strand, counting down.
TGACATGTCGCAGACTCGCGCTCCGCCGAAGTCAATCACGATGTTTTTCACATCCGACTTCGCCTGAAATTGATCGGTAAAGTGGCGCACCGAGCCAAAGTAGAGCAGCCCCTGCAACGAATAGATTTTCTCGTCCGGCGTTTCTTTTTCAACTCGGACAAACACATGCCGCGAACTTTCCCACGCGAAGATCAACGCCGATAGAACGATACCGACAAAGACTGCTGTCGCCAGGTCGTGCTTGATGACGGTGATAAGCGTTACAGCGAGGATGACCATGATCTCCGAGAACGGCACCTTGCCAAAGGTCTTCAGCGAGTACCATTCGAAGGTACCTATCACAACCATAAACATCACCCCGACGAGTGCAGCGATCGGAATTTTCTCCACGACCGGCCCGCCAACCATGATGAAGATCGCCATCGCCACGGAAGCCACGATCCCTGAAGTGCGCCCGCGTCCACCAGATTTGATGTTGATCAGCGACTGTCCGATCATTGCGCAGCCTCCCATCCCTCCGAACAGACCCGAGAGGAAATTCGCACCGCCCTGAGCGATACACTCGCGGTTCCCCTGCCCCCGAGTTTCGGTCATCTCGTCAATCAATTGCAGGGTCATGAGGGACTCGATGATGCCTACCATCGCCACAATAAACGCAGTCTTGAGAATGAACGGCCATTCGGTGGCCCACGCGATCCCGGTAGGAAGCGCAGGGAGCGGAAAGGAGCCGGAAAGCTTCCCTTCAGGATTACCCGGAGCCTTAGCCAGAACATCGGAGACAGTCGCCGTGCCTTCGAGGAAAAAGTAGGATACCGCCCCTACCACCAGGATCGCTGCCAGAGATGAAGGCACAGCCGTCGTCAGTTTCGGAAGAAACTGGATGATCAACATGGTGACACAAACCATCACCAACATGATCATGAGAGGCGCTCCCGTGAGCCATTCCCCAGTCGTCAGATCACGAAAGGAAGGAAACTGGGCCATCAAGATTACAATCGCCAGTCCATTGACAAAGCCGATCATCACCGGATGTGGTACCAGTCGGACGAAACGCCCCAATTTCAGCAACCCGAACACGACTTGGATGAGCCCAGCAACCATGATCACCGCAAAAAGGTACTGGAGCCCAAGTCCTTCTCCCAGTTGATTCCCGTGCTGCACCGCCTTGCCAGCAACCACAGCGATAGCACCAGTGGCACCGGATATCATGCCAGGCCTGCCTCCACAAGTAGCCGTAATGAACCCCATGAAAACCGCAGCCCATAGTCCCACCAGAGGATCCACTCCTGCTGCAAACGCGAATGCGATCGCCTCTGGCACCAATGCCAGCGCCACCGTTAATCCCGATAGCGTGTCGTCTTTATAGTTGCCGTTCTTTTTTCGAAAAATCTCAAACATGAGTAAATAGCGCCCTGCCAGAACGCACCACGCGCAGCAGGGATCAACCGAACATCCAGACCGCTCATCGCATTTTGAACAGCGCCAGAACTCAGACTGACAACATTGCTCATGACGAACCGCAACAACTGTGAAGCACAGCTCAATGTTGCAGGAATTCCCGGCTTTTCCCGCTAGTCGCTATCGACTGCTTTGTAAACCCGGAATTGGATTCAGCAATCTTCAGCTTCGTCAGCTGTCGAAATCCGCGGGTGCGAGGAGCGTGTCGAGGTCCTCCATATCCAGCTGCATGGAGTTGCTGGGGGCGTTGTGGAGGATTCCTTCGTAAAGAGCGCGCTTTTTCTCCTGCAGATCGAGAATTTTTTCCTCGATGGTGCCGCGGGTGATGAGCTTGTAGACGAAGACGGGATTCTTCTGACCGATGCGGTAGGCGCGGTCGGTGGCCTGGGCTTCGGCAGCGGGGTTCCACCAGGGATCGTAGTGGATCACGGTATCGGCAGTGGTCAAATTGAGCCCGGTGCCGCCGGCTTTGAGACTGATAAGGAATACGTCCGCACCATCCCGGAATTTTTTGATTTCAGCTTCGCGGTCGCGGGTTGCTCCGGTGAGCTTTGCCGATTGCACACGGAGCTTGCCGCACGTTTTTTCGAGCAACTCAAGCATCTGGGTGAAGCCGGAAAAAATGAGGATGCGTCGGCCTTCCTCGATAAGCTCGCGCAGCATGTCGGTGACAAAGTCAAGCTTCCCAGAATCCTTCACCAGCTGTGCCGATGGCAGTTTGAGCAGCCGCGGATGGCAGCAGATTTGTCGAAGCTTCAGCAGCGCATCGAGAATCAACAACCGCGACGCTTCGATCCCCTGCCTCGCCACTTCTTCACGGATGCGCTTGTCCATGCTGGCACGCACCGCTTCGTAGAGCTCCATCTGTTGCGGATTGAGATCCACATAGCGCACCATCTCCGTCTTCGGCGGGAGATCGTGGACGACGGTTCGCTTGGTTCGGCGCAGCATCAGTGGTGCCACGCGCTGCACCAGTTGATCCCTGCGTTGTTCGTCGCGCTCCTTTTCGATCGGCTGCCGGTAGATGCGGGTGAACGATTTCTCCGTCCCAAGGAATCCTGGCGCGAGAAAATGGAACAGCGACCAGAGTTCGCCAAGGTGGTTTTCCAGCGGAGTCCCTGACAGGCAAAGCCGGTAGCGCGAGATGAGTTTGCAAACGATCTGGGTAGTCTTCGACCGCGCATTCTTGATGAGGTGCGCCTCGTCCAGGACGATGTAGTGAAAGCGCTGCTTGAGGAAAACGTCGGCGTCCCGCAGGATAACCGGATAGGAAGTGATGACGAGATCACAGGCCTGCATGAGGCTGTGGTAGCGCTTCCTTTTGGCCCCCTGAAGAATGAGTGTCGACAGGCTTGGAGCGAAGGTCGCTGCCTCATCGCGCCAGTTGGTCAGAACACTGGTGGGAGCCAGAATGAGGCATGGCAGATCAGCGCGACCGCTGCGTTTTTCCTCAAGAAGGTGACAAAGCGTCTGCACGGTTTTGCCGAGGCCCATATCGTCGGCGAGGATGCCCCCCAGTTCTTTTTCACGCAGCAGTTGCAGCCACTCGAAGCCTTCCTGCTGGTAGGGTCGAAGCTGTCCTTTGAACTCAGTTGGCGGTGCCCCCTTCCCTTCTCCGTTGGACTTTGCATCAAGGAAAGAATCCCGGAGCGCTACCAGCTCGTGCGGCGAGCGCGTGAACAATCGCTTGCCCTCATCCGCAGCGACCATCTGCGCAGCCCGCAACGGGTGCAGGCGTAACAGGCCATTGTCGAGCAGGACGTCGGGATCGAACAGCTCGGTCAAAATATTGAGAACGCCACGCAACCGACCGGCAGGAATCGGCACGTAACAGGATTCCTGCTCTACATAGACCGGCACCAGTGTCTCGTCCGCCATTGAATCGATCTGCGCCCGGTCGAAATCGCTGCTTTGCAGAAAGCCCACGATCACTGGCAACAGCGAGATCTCGCGACCGTCCAGCTGGACACCATAACGAAAATCGAACCAGTCAATGCTTTGATCATCATCGTGGTTCGCCACCAGCATGCCGAACCAGTCATCGGCAGCGGGATTGATGACCTGAATGCCGAACGAATCGTCACATTCCATATGCCAGCCAGCCCGCTCCAACTGCGGCCACTCATTACACAAGAACTCAGCCCAGCGTTCTTCACGTTTCAGCGAGTAAGGAGTGTCAAAGGTGCGGCATTCCTTAAACGCTGGATCAAGCTCATCAGCGTCAAAAATTTCCTCGAGCGGCAGTAGTCCCAAGGCGGTCAATTTCTTCAAGTGGTCACGACTGACCTTTGCTGAATCATCCACCGTTCCATTCACGTCCACCATATCGATCCGCAGCACTGGCAGCCCGCGCAGTGGACTGCGGAAGAACAGCAGTGGGTCTGCATCCTCAGACATCGCGTTCACCTTGAGCATCGAAAGGCGCGGAAAGTGCCTCCTTTCGCTGCCACCATGCTTGGCTTTGGCGGCGAGCAACAGGGCGACCACCGCGCCGGAATTCCGCTCACCGCTGGTGGTGTCATGACCGTCGACCTGAAGGTCCTCCAGGTCGCGCCCCTGGATCACCAGGCTGATCTCATGCGCCCCGTTCATAGGATCATTCACCCGGCCGAAGATCCCGGCAAAGCTCTCTTGAACGGTCGAAGTCACAAGCCGCACCTCAGCATCGCGGAACAGGCGCTGCCCCTCACGGATGGCCTCGGGCGTAAAGATATCCCCCAGCAGCGGCGGATGCTGAAGGGACAATCTACTCAGGATTCCAGAGGGTGGAGCCGACATCAAAGGGGCAAAGAGAAAGCGCAGAATCAATACGGAGGCCGCGCATGTGTCAACGCTGACACCGAGAATCGTTCAATCATTTGAGACTCCGCACGTTCTCAAAAATTCGGCGTAGGTGGACGGTACGCATCCACGTCGATCGTCTTGAACCAGGCAATCGTTTTCTCCAGTCCCTCCCGCAATGGAACGGTCGGCTCCCAGCCGAGATGTTTGCGGGCCAGAGTGATGTCCGGTTGCCTGCGCGTCGGGTCGTCGGCTGGCAGTGGGCGATGCACCAGCTTCGAAGTGCTGCCTGTGATCTCAATGATTAGTTCGGCCAGCTGCTTGATGGTGAACTCGCCAGGATTGCCGATATTAATCGGTTGTGCGGCAAGACTGTCCGGCCCCGCCATGAGCCGCACGAACCCCTCGACGAGATCATCTCGATAGCAGAAAGAGCGCGTCTGGCTGCCATCGCCGAACAACGTGATATCCTCGCCAGCAAGCGCCTGACGGATAAAATTCGAAACCACCCGACCGTCGAACGGATGCATGCGCGGGCCGTAGGTGTTGAAGATGCGGACGATGCGCGTCTCCAGGCCGTGGTAGGTGTGGT
>JAGROY010000270.1 GCA_020439995.1 Verrucomicrobiia bacterium | reverse complement strand
CGCTTTTTTCCGCCGCGATGTACTATGTTTCTCGCCCCCGCTTTAGTTTCTCCTCGAAGAAGTCTTTGGTTCTCTTCGGCAGCTGCGTGATCGGGAATAGAAGACTTTTGTCGCGAAGCTCATCGGTCGATCCCTCTAACTCGGGGAATCTCTTCTCAAGATACTGCTTGTCAGGCCCGAAACGGAGAATGACGCGATTGAAGCGTTGAGCTTCGAAATCTTTCCGCCCCTTCATTCGCACGGCGTAGAGATCCTGTTCTTCCTTACACTCCTCAATTCGGCCTCTAAACGGTTTGATCAGTCCGCTCTCAATCAAGAGAAACACCAGCACGCGGTTCAATAGCGATGAATTCAAATTAAACACCTCACCCACGTCCTTGTAGTTGAACCACACATCTGTGTCCTTCCGTTTCAGCTTTTTCATGGCGTCCACGATGTTGTCGCACTGATCGAATTTCCGGAAAGCCCTGTGGTAATGCTTGCGCAAATCATAATTTGCCGATGCTGTCTGCGCTGCCATCCGGTAGCGCTGATCGATCTTTTCTAACTCAATTCCAAGGAGCCTGAAGGGTCCCGTTGCGCACAGACGTGCCACGGCTTTCTGATGACTAAAGAAATGCGGTCCAAAGTCATTGTCGCCTGTGTGGATCGTAGCCCGTACCAGATCGATCAGCCCCCCATCACCGGTTCCGCTCACCAGGATGCGCTCGGGATTCTGGAAGCTGAACGGGCCCTCCAGATGATCCGGCCGCCAGTAGGAAGCATTGGGCACACCCTTCGGGTGGTCGGCTTCCAACCCGAAGCCGGAAGTCAGGATGACAATGTCAAATACCTCAGAGCAGAAGCAGTCCTTCGTGTAAACTTCGATTTGATCACGTTGCTGCCGAAAGGATTCGACATCCGTTTCGGTCCGGATCGAGATCCGTTTCTCTCCTTCCGTTCTTGAGGCAATGGCCAATTCGTCCAGACTTTTCGAAATCGACTTCACCACTTCGTCCGCATTGGCCGCCCCCCAATCGAGCAAGGGAATCTCGGCCGTTTCTTTCGTCAGGCTCTCCGGGGCCGGCCATTGGTAAATATGAGGATGGATGAATCGGTGACTGCCCGGAGCCTGCATCTGCAAAATCTGGCTTCGCTCCTCGAAGAGCACGATTTTGCTGCATCCGGCGACGGCTGCAGCAGCCGCTGCCGTGATGCCAGCGACCCCGCCCCCAACAATCGCGATCTTCTTTTCGTCGAAGCCAGGTTCTTCGGCCAGCGCCTGGATCAGCCGGAATGCCCTGACTTGTTGCGCGTAAAACGTGATCCGCTTGTCCAGCGAGCCCAGCACGTAAAGATTCCTCCACGAGCTTGGGCGCATCGCGTTTCTCACCCGTTCCGATGTCCATTCCAACTCGGATTGAGGGGGCCTGGCATGAAACTCTCGCGGCTCCTTCTCACCAAAGTCGATGACATCCCACTTGGAACTTTCCGAGATCACGGGTTGTGGAGAGGTGTCCGCAAGCGCTTCTTTGACGAGGCTCGCTACATGACTTCGCAAACGGGCGCTGGACTTGCCTTTGGAACGGAGAACGATGGCTCCCTCGCGAGTCGGCGAATCAGGATCCAGCACCTCCTCGACTACGATCGCCGTACCATCTTCACCCAGGAAAAATACCCCGTACTTCCAGTAGACTCCATTCTGTCGCACGAGCTTCCCAAGCTTCGAGAGCACCGAGCGGGAAACTCCCGGCGCGAGGAACGAGAACTTGAAGCGAACTTCCTCCGGCTTTTCTGGAATCAAGTCCCAGCCCTTCGCGGCGAAAGTATCTTTGCGGAGCGGCAGCAGTTCTGGAGCAATGAATTCCTCGTCGTCGCCATGCCCGCCGATAGAAAAACAGATGCCGCATGACTGCATCATCTCCAGAAACTGCTTTTGCTCGGCCTTGCTGTGGCCGGCTTCACCCCAGACCCACACGTCAAGATCCTGCTGGGTAAAGATGCCGTGCTGCGCCCTGACTTGCTTTAGAACGCGGTCGCGGTTCAATACGGCGTAGATCGCGTCCAGGCACCAATCCTGCCGGAGGATGAGCGCTCGGTCGAAAAGCTCTTTCTTCCAGAACACCATCCCGGCGTTGTGGAGAACCTCGGCAAATCCTTCCGGTCCGGTGATCTGGTGATTCTCGATCTCCTTCTGGTATTCCTCCCACTCAATTTTTTGACGTTTTTGATCCGCCTTCGGCCTTGCCTGGTCTTCAGCCCGCCATCCATCGAGCTGTTCCCACAGAGCGAGACGAGATCGTCCTATCTGGGGATGACTGTGGTCCCAGAGTGCCGCGACGCTATCCTTCAGAGCGGTTTCAAACTTTTCCCAATGGGATCCATCCTTGGCACTGATCCCCACATCGGCAATCTGACGAGGAATCGTTCGTTCATCCCCGTTGGCAGGTGGATTCAGAAAGCCCTCGTAGCTTTCGACACCCGGAAGTCTCTGCCGGGGAATGGGAGTCTCATTGTTGTCACACTGGTTCTGAACGAGAATGACCGGGCTATTCTCGCCGCCCAACTTTTCGACATAGTCGATCCAGTAGGAAAGCGGTTCGTTCGGATACTGGGTTCCATCTGGATCCTGCGAGTGCCCGGTTTCAGAATCTGGCGTCCAGACAATGACGAAAATGGCCCGCGTCTTGAGAAACAGAGCGTGGGTTCCGTGGTAAATATCCTGCCCGCCGAAATCCCAGAGATTCAGAGTGGCAGTTATTCCTGCTCGCAACTGGAATCGGTGAGAGTTGACTTGAATGCCGTGGGTGGATGGTTCTGACGGATCGTAGTTTAGCTGTCGAAGCCGCCGGGCAATCTGCGTCTTTCCTATCCGGCCATTCCCTAGCAGAATCACCTTTACGTGATCGAATTGCACCGGATCCTCTCCCAGATCGGCGAAATAGTCGACAAGGCGGTCTCGGCAATTGTCGCCTGCGCTCTGACTTAAGACTTCAGGCAACACCTCCGGCAGTCGGATTTCCGTCCCACCGATCTGTAGACTCTCAAGTTTTGAGAGATCCATTTGCTTCGTCAAAACTGAGATCGGACACCGGAAGGCATCTACTGATCGGAGAGAATCAATCTCGAGAACGGGGCAAATGTCCTGAACCTTTGTTGAGGAGCAGTCGAGCGAAGTCAGCGACGGAAGATTGACCAGCGGCGACAGGTCGCTGACTCGCGTGTCGGAGCAGTCGAGCGAATTCAGCGAC
>JAGROY010000269.1:247-4848 GCA_020439995.1 Verrucomicrobiia bacterium | reverse complement strand
GATAGTTCGCTGAAGCAATCTGTTGAACTAAGCCGCTGCCGCGGCGGGGGAATGTCGTGGGACTGGTGGTTACTGGTGGGGTGATAGGTCGCAACTGTTGGGATGATTTCTTGCGGGCAATTGTGGCAGAATGGGAGCGTTATGAAAACATCTAAATCACCTGTTCCCTCCTCTTCATCCAGTCCTCTGATGACGACTCCTGCGACTGTGGTTTCGCCGTCAACGTGCACAAAGTCTCAGCGTCCTGATGGCGGGCGCGTTCAGCGCAATCCGATTCTCTACGATACGCATCCCTTCTCGTCGATGAAGCAGTTCGCTGAGTTCCTCGCGCTGCGTTACGATACTGACAGAACCTGCCATTGTTACTACCGCGACATGCGTCTGGTTCACGATTGGGCGCAGTGCGATCCGGCGCAAATCGGCGAAGCACGACTGCGCGACTACTTCCTCTATGTAAAGACGGTCAAGCAATGGAAGCCGAAGACGATCCGGCAGACCGTCGCATCCACTAAGCTGTTCTTTGTCGAAATGCTGGGGCACGAGGACTGGAAGGTGTTCTCGCAAATTAAGACCAAAGATCACGATGAACTTCCCGCTGTACTTTCCCGCGAGCAGGTGCACCGGCTGCTGCTGCACATCCGGCTGCGCCGCTATCGCACACCGATGAAGCTTATCTACTGCTGCGGGTTGCGACTGGCCGAATGCCTGTCACTGACTATTCACGATATCTGTGGCGATGAGAACAAGCTCTGGATTCGCTGCGGCAAGAGCAAGCGTGACCGGATGGTGCCCATCGCCACTGCCATGGTCGAAGACTTGCGCGCCTACTGGGGCTTCCACCGCAATCCGCTGCTGGTCGCGGCGACAACGATCCCGTCGAGCTCGCACGGCGCATGCGCGAGGCCACAGTGCCCATGCCCTACAGCTCGCTGCAGCGTCTGATGCTGGCAGCTCGTGTCGAACTCAACTATCCGGATGCCTCCATCCACACACTGCGCCACTCCTTTGCCACCCATCTGGTGGAGAGCGGGGCCAGTCTGCACACGGTGCAGGCCCTGCTCGGCCACAAGCAGATCAACACCACCATGATCTACCTGCACCTGACCCACCAGACAGAGCAGAACGGCTTGCGATTCGTCGAAGAGCTCTGCTGCGGCCTGCCGCACTAACATTGCCCCTCATTCCACATTGGCCGACCACGTCGATACAACCACTGAAACGGCGCTCACAGTCATCGCTGTGCTACGCAGGTTCCTGCCTGCTTTCCGGAAGTTCCAGTGGCTTCCGGTGTACCTCGATCGTGCGATCTGGGCGATCCTCTATTGCCGTACTGTAGTGATGGGCGGGCACATCTACCACTGCGAGGACTGTGACCAGTGGAAGTTCATCCCTCACAGTTGCAACCACCGCAGTTGCCCACAGTGCGGAAGAGGCGACACGGCCCGATGGGTCGAGCGCGAACTGGCCAAGCGTGTCGGCGCCCCTTACTTCATGGTCACCTTCACCCTGCCGGAGGAGCTGAGGGCACTGTTCTTTGGGCCGCAGGAAAGACTGATTCACGACTTGTTCTTCACCGCCAGCTCCCGGGCGCTGGCAGATACCCTGGCCATGGACAAGGCGCTGCGCGCACAGCGTAGCGGCTTCACCGGTGTGCTCCACACCTGGAACCAGCGGCTTCACTTTCATCCGCACATCCACTACATCGTCCCCGGTGCCGGCATCGATGAGCACGGCGGCGGCGTCACCGTGAAGAGTGCCAACTTCCTCGTGCCCCTGCCCATCCTGCGCGAAGCGTTTCGGCGACACTTCCAGAGCGGGTGGGAGGAGCTCAAACAAACACCCCACTGGCAGAAAAACAAATGGCGCTACGAGAGACGCGGAAAACTTGAGCCCGATCCCGGCGTCTGGGACAAAGACTGGGGCGTGCACATCAAGCCCTTCGGCGACGGAGCCAACGCCATCAAATACCTCGGCCGCTACGTCTGCCGCAGCGCCATCAGCGATGCGCGCATCGTAGCCATCGGCGATGACGACACCGTCACCTTTCGCTGGAAAGACCGCGCCCAGCAGAACCGGCAGCGCACCGAAACCATTCCCGGCGAGACATTCGTCATGCGCTACTTGCAACACGTCCTGCCCAGCGGCGTGCGTGCCATCCGTCGCTTCGGCTTCTGCCATCCCGCCGCCAAAGCTGCGCGGGAGCGCATCGCCTTCCACACCGGCAAGACACTGCACATCGGCCCGACCCTTGCCGAGGCCGTGGCCGCCGCAGGCAACACTGACACTGGCGATGGCATCCCCCACCCACCATGTCCCTGCTGCCAGCGGCCCATGGCCAGGATCGAAGGCGCATTCAACAAGTTGCCATGCGAAGTGCGCAAAATCCTTCTCACCCAGTTGCGCGCCCCTCCCGCCACCCAAGTCACACCGGCTCCGTTATCCACGTGATCCACTGCCGACACAGAATCCCCACGCACAGCACTCCGACGAAACCATGCGAGATCGCCGGACCGGCAGCGTCATGTACTTACTGCCTGACAGAGCGACAAAACGCCCATCATCCAGGGCATCCTGCCCTCCCTCACAGCGTTTCGATCGAAGAATCTGCCCTATCCGGGAACCCCATTCTGCCAGTGCGCCCCGTTGAGCACCTCGCCAACGCAGCAACAGAGCGAGCAATCCGAACATAAAACGCATAGCCCCCGTCACCTCTTCCGGGCTTGTTCAACTATGGGTGTAGTCGAATGCCTCGTGCCTCGGATTCGCTATACCCTTTATTGTTTCTGCCTATCTCGGCAGGGACATCAGGAACTCGTCAGCCCATTCAAACAAAAGATCAGATGGATCCTCGCCTCTTTCTTTTGAGTGGAGCATCTCGCAAACGTTCTCATCGTCTAAAACCAGTAGCAGCTTTCCGCTTTCCCGCATCGCACCTTGAGCCATCTTGATTGCGTTCTTGTGCGCTCCCTTTCGGGAAAAAATTATTGCGACACGACGCAACGCCCTTTCCAGCAGGTATTTTTCTGTTGTCAGGATCTGCCCCTGCTTGATGAAGCCAGCGTAGTTCTTAAACTCAAACAGCACGTAACGGCTGTCGAGATCCTCAGTTAGAAACCGCCAGAATTCAGTCGATTGCTTGATCCTGCAAATATAGTCGAAACGATTCAGACCATCGTCCGTCCGCTTCTGTGTGTGCCATCCATGAAGATCAGCGGGAAAGAGGTATCTCAAGATTCTGTCGCATAGAGCTTCGTAGTTCTTCCACGCGATCTTCCCCTTCTTTAGTGCCTTCAATTCAGTGCAGAGGTCAGTTCCAGTAGTATCGACCTCCGGCTGACTAACCGGTTCGGTGTCGGTGTCAGGTAGCTCTGAAACTGCGCGGCCGCGTGATCGATCATCGCTTGGGGTTTCTTCGTCCAAAAGCGCTGACAACCGATCCAACAGTTGAGGCGCATTCCCACACCAAGCGTAAAGGTCAGTGCGATCGACAAACACGATTCCATACTCCTGCTCCAGTTGAAGCCGATGCTCTGGAAGGAGATCAGATGAGACGACAAGCATCCCTCGCAGGCGGACGCGATCATTCTGGATTAGCCGAGAGAGGCGCGCCGCTGCCGCTCTGATTAGGGAAATCTGAGCTCGCCTAGTACGGTAAAACTTAAGCTCTACAGCCCAAGATACTCCTGCGAGAAATGCGGTGAGATCAAAACCTTGGTCTGCTCCGGTTGTAGGCTGCCGAACAATCTCGAAGCCGTTCGCCTTCAGGAGATCGGCTACAAGATCCTCGAATTCGAACGCAGCTCGTATGGTTTCAGACATCGTCTATCTTGGCAGATTAAGGTAGAAACGCCAGTTGCCCGACGTCCCCCTCGCAGATCCCTGCGTGCGGTTTTCCCGCACAGGGCTCCTCAGGAGGTCGCGCACGTGCCCGGTCACAACTTGTTTGATGTCTGCGTTCGTTCATATGGTCGGTCATCACTTTAGGTCTCCTGGTTTTATTAAGCAAGGGCAAGCGATGGCTGTTGGGGGCTGGATTCTCCTTGCTCCACACAACGCGGAGCTGGGATCTGCCAGGCCTTCGTCCACAACTCGCTGAACTTTGTCCACGTGAAGCTTCGCCTCTGACTGCGGCGGTTGAGCCATTTGAAGACTAGCCTCATTACGGCTGCATGATACCTCCACGTCATCGTCGAGTTGCCCAGCACGCTGTAGTAGTTCCAGTAACCGCGCAGCTTTAACCTCAGACTGCTGAGGATCATGCATAGCGGCCAGTTCCTTGCCTCTTTTATCCATTTCTTCATTTCCGCCAACGCGCCACGGAACTTCTTCTTGCACGTTCGCCTTCGGATCATCTTGTGATTCGGGTTCTTCAGGGTCCGCGCCCAGTAGAACTCATACCCAAGGAAGGTGAACTTCCCACTGTCGTCGGGTTCCCAGCGGTTGAACTTCACCAAGGCACTCTTCTCTTCGGCAAGACTCAGCGAAAACTTCGCCAGCCTGCCTTTGAGTTTGCCCAGATAGTTCTCCGCTTCCCATTGATACTCGAATCCCACGATGATGTCGTCGGCGTAACGCATGAAGATCACCTTGCCACGGCATTC
>JAGROY010000269.1:0-124 GCA_020439995.1 Verrucomicrobiia bacterium | reverse complement strand
TCCAGCACTCCGGCTTTCAGCCATTTTCGGATCAATCCGATGAATGCACGGTCGTTGACACGTTGCTCTAACATACGCACTAACCAGTCATGGTCAACCTCATCGAAGGAACCCCCGACACACT